>CAVIQY010000023.1:0-29015 GCA_963645035.1 bacterium
AATTAGAAATACTATATTGGCTAGAATGCTTAGATAGTTCGATAGTATCGATACCTAGAATCCGTTTAATTAAGCCTTTAACAATATTTGGATAGTATTCACAAACAATGGTGAACATATAGTCATCTGTAAATTTTAGCTCTTCATAATTTTTTACTGTATTAATCATATAAATTATCCTCCTAATATACTTATTAGTAAAAAAATCGAAAATCCTCAAAATTTCTTCAAAAAATTATTAAAAATCATTAAATTTGACAAAATAACAGTTTCAGATACAATCTAGTTAGCGTAAGCTAACTAGTGGGGGATATATGTTTTTAGAAATCAGAAATTTAAATAAAGGATTTGGAGAAAAAGAAAATAGGGTAGAAGTATTGCATGATTTATCTTTAGAAGTAGAAAAAGGAGAATTTTGTGTTTTACTTGGTCCTTCAGGATCTGGTAAATCCACTTTATTAAATATTATTGGTGGTATTGATCAAGCTGATAGTGGAGAAATTATCATCGATACTGAAACAATGAATTCTTTGAATGAAAGAAAATTAACTAAATTTAGAAGAAATCATTTAGGTTATGTATTTCAAATGTATAATTTGATTCCTGATTTAACAGTTAGAGAGAATATTGAAGTAGGTGCATATTTATCAAAAAAACCACTAGATATTGAAGAACTACTAGTTACTCTTGGTCTTAAGGATCATGAAGATAAACTTCCTTCACAATTGTCAGGTGGTCAACAACAACGTACTTCTATTGGTAGAGCAATCATAAAAAATCCTGATATTTTACTATGTGATGAGCCTACTGGTGCTCTTGATTACAATACAAGCAAAGAAATATTAAAACTGATTGAAACAGTGAATCAAAAATATGGTTCAACTATTTTAATGGTGACACATAATGATGCGATTAAATATATGGCTGATCGTGTAGTAAAACTAAAAGATGGTCGTATTACAAGTAATGTTTTAAATGATTCTAAAGTGATGGCAAAGGATTTGGAATGGTAGTTTTATGAGAAATCCTTTGAATAAAAGATATAAAAGGGCAGTTAAGAATGATTTTGCAAAATACTTTGTCATTTTTGCATTATTAGTGTTAATGATTAGTGCTGTTTCTGGATTTGAAGCTACGAATTATTCGATAGTAAAAACGATTAAAGAAAATGAAGTTAAACTAAATCTTCAATCAGGTTTATTTACGACAAAGAAGAAATTGAATAATGCTCAAATAAGATTAATAGAAGAAAATGATTTAAAAGTATATGAAGAATTTTATATCGATGAAGAATTAGAAGATGAAACAACATTAAGATTTTATGCATTACGTAATACTGTTGATTTACAACTAGTGTTTGATGGAAGACTACCTACAAGTTCTAATGAAATTGCGGTTGAAAGATTGTATGCAGAGAATCATCATATTCAAATTGGAGATTGCATTAACTATAAAAATCTTTCTTTTACAGTTGTAGGAACAGTATCTTTAGTAGACTATAGTGCCTTATTTGCAAGTAATAACCAAATGATGATGAATGCAATATCTTTTGGTATAGGTATGCTAACAAGTGATGGTTTTAATCAATTGAATCGCGATGAAATTACATATCGTTATGCTTACAAATATAACGAAGACTATGATGAAGCTACTTTAAGAGAAAAGAATGATGAGCTAAAAGATGTACTAGTGGAAAATACACAGATTAAAGAATTTATTCCTTCCTATGAAAATAAAGCAATTACATATGTCCTAGATGATGCTGAAGGAGATAGTGCAGGAATGTATATCTTCTTGTATTTAATGCTCATTCTCATTGCGTATATTTCTTCGATTACAATTACAAACACAATTGTTAAAGAAGCGACTGTCATTGGTACATTAAAAGCATCTGGATATAGTTATCATGAACTTATTCGTCATTATATTTTAATGCCTTTTATCATTTCAATTATAGGAATGATCGTAGGAAATATTCTTGGTTATACTGCGGTTGAATCTTATATGATCACAATCTATTTTGCTAGTTTTTCATTAGCAAAATATGTTCCGTATTTCAATTTAAATTGCTTTATTTATACAAGTATTGTGCCTGTTTTAATGATGCTTGTGATTAATTATTTAGTGCTAAGTAAAACACTAAAATTAAAACCATTAAAGTTTATGAGAAGAGACTTAAGTAAGCATTTGCATAGACATGCTGTAAAACTAAATCATAAGATTCCATTTTTCACTCGTTTTAGAACACGAATCATATTACAAAATAAAAATGCTTATATTACGCTAGTCATTGGTATATTAATCGCAAACTTATTATTCTTTTTCGGTATGGGATTACCAGATGTACTAAATAATTATATTGATGTATCTAAAGACGGAATGATTGCTCCATATGAAACCGTATTAAATATACCTTTATCATTAAGTGCTTCAGATCACAAATTAGAAGCGAGTATTAATTTATTAGATTTTGCTAGTAAGGTAAAAACAGATAATGAAACGGCAGAAAAGTTTTCATTCATTTCTTTGAAAATATCAAAAGGAGAAATCTATAAAGAAGACGATGTAAATTGTTTTGGATTAGTACGAGATAGTCAATATTTTCCATATGATTTAAAGAGTGATGATTGTTATATTTCTAAAGCATTAGCCACAAAATATGAGTTAGAAGTAGGAGATTATTTTAAAGTATATAAAGCTTATGAAAATGATGAATATGTTTTTAAGGTAACAGGAATAACAGAGAATAATGCTTCATTAGAATTCTATTTGAATATTGATACCTTGAATGACATATTTGAATTAGGAGAAGGAACGTATGTTGGTTATTTTTCTAAAACACCAATTACAGATATAGATAATGAATATATTAGTCAAGTCATTACAGCTGAAACAACAGCTTCTTTATCAACACAATTATTAAGTTCTTTGGGTTCTATGATGAATTTATATTCTTATTTTGCGATTATTGTCTTTTTCTTAGTTATATTTATTCTTTCTAAGATGATTATCGAAAGAAATGCCTTATCTATTTCCATGTCTAAGATACTAGGATATTCCAATATAGAAATTGCAAGGCTGTATATTATTTCGACAACTTTAGTTGTGATATTTGCGGCTTTAATCTCTATCCCAATTTGTTATGGACCGTTAGTTAAAGCTTTTGAGCAAATATTCTATATCGAAATGGCAGGATGGATACCTTTAGTTGTGCAAAAGAAGATTGGTGTATATATGTTTATTTCAAATGTTTTAGCTTATGCATTTGTGGCGTTATTTGAATTTAGAAGAATTAGTAAAGTAAGAAAGGATGAGGCTTTGAAAAATGTTGAATAAAGTAATTAATGTAGTTTGTACTTGTTTACTACTTTTTACGTTAGTGGCTTGTAAAGAACCACAAGAAGAAGTTAATGAAACTGGTGTGAATGAGTCCTATGTAACAATTGAAAAAGAGACCACATATACATACAAGAAATCGGATTTAGAAACAGATAAAGCGGAAAATGTATATGTAAAAGCTGATCCTAATGGAAATACACAAGAAGTAGAAGTGGAAGTAACACTAAAATCGGTTGAAGAAGGACTAATAAAAGATGTGAATGCATTAGAAAATATTATTAATACAAGTGGTGATGAAAACTATGAAATCAAAGGAAATGAAGTAATCTTTGAAAATCATGGGAATGATATTACTTATAAAGGGAAAACAACAAAGGATTTACCAATAGGAGTTCATGTTACATATTACCTAAATGGCGAGGAAATTAAACCAAGTAAATTAGCTCATCAATCTGGTCATATTAAAATGGTCTTTGAATATACTAATCATTCAGAAGTAACACAAAATGTTCAAGTGCCTTTTCTTTGTTTAACGATGTTTATGCTAGATGAAGAAAAGTTCTCAAATATTAGCGTAGAAAATGGTAAAGTCATCAATCTTTCTGACAATAAGATTGTGACACTATATGGGGAACCTGGTTTAAAGGAAAGCCTAAAGTTATATACAGTAGATACATTTGATGATGTGAAACTAACAGACACAGCAACACTAGAGGCAGACGTAACAGATTTTACGCTAGAGTATACTTCGACAATTGTTTCTAATGGAATTTTTAAAGAATTAGAAGATAAAAATATTAATGAACTAAATGATTCAATTAATGATTTAAGTGAGTTAAACGACAAGATTGATGAAATTCAAGATGCGACTGCTAAATTACAAGATAGAGGTAACGCACTAAGTGAAGGAGTAGGAAAATTAAATGATTCTGCGGAACAATTAAATGATGCGGCTAAATCTTTTGATGAAAATATATCACAAATTGGTACATTAACATCAGGATTGAATACGCTAGCTTCAGAATTAAGTAATGTGATTACTAACGAAAATCTAGTGAACGTAACTACAGCTATTGAAACGACTGACACCTTATTAAATGTCATGATTAGTTATTGCAATACATTAATTGCTTTAAAAACAGAAATAGAAGCGATAAATATAGAAGATTTATCAGAATTAGCAGAAGATAATGTGACTAGGGTTGCTATCACAAATATTAAAAATAGTGATTTGAGTAACATCACATTAGAGAGTTTAACAGAGCTAAAAACAAATATGGAAGCTTTAAAGAAAGGCTTAAATAGTGAAGAATTTATAAAAGGATATGATTTACTTGTTAATTCATCTAAGCAATTAGCAACTGCATGTAAAGCAATAGATAGTAATGATACAAAAAATAAAGTGATATCTGGAGCGTCATCTTTAGCTGATGCGAGTTCTACATTTAAAGATGTAATTTCTTCACTAAATGATAGTATGCCAGATTTAATGGACGCAATAAATGAATTTGCGGGAAAAATAAATGAAGCAGTAGATGAAAATAGAAGTGATTTAAATAAATATTCTGGAAGTAATATGAAAAATATTATTTCTAATATTCGAAATCTAAAGAAATTAGATCAAGACTATGACACATTTATTGGTAAATTAGAAGGGACAACTTCATCTGTAACTTTTACAATTGAAACAAGTGAAATTAAATAATTGATACAAAAACAGGATTAGTACAAAATATGCACAAATCCAGCTTTTAATATGTATTTTTACGAAGAATGTCTAAATATTCTTTATAAGAATATATTTTTGATTTACCTAATTTATCAGTTTGTTCTAGAACATTTAAACTAATAAGAATAGAAACAGCTTTTGAAACAGTATTGTAGGATAGATTTAAAGCTGTCGCTGTCTTTTGAATGTCGATTATAGGATTAGATTCAAGATAATTGAAAACTTCTATAATAGTTGTACGCTGTCTATTTGTATAAGTCTCAAATAATTGAATGTTTTTCTCATGCAGTTGTAGAAGAGAATCAATCGTATTAATAGCATCTTCTGATGATTCAATAATAGCTTGTAAAAAGAACATAATCCATTGTTCGTAATTGCCAGATTTGCGTACTTCACTCATGCGATCATAATATTCTATTCTATTTGTTTTTAAGTAGTAAGAAATATACAATGCTGGAGTGGATAGAATCTTTTTCTCTATAAGAAAGAGAGTAATAAGTAGCCTACCTATGCGCCCATTTCCATCAAGAAAAGGATGGATTGTTTCAAATTGATAATGAATTAGAGCAGCTTGAATAAGTGGATCAAGTGAATCATCACTATTGATATATTTTTCTAAATCCATCATTGCATTTAACATATCTTCAGGATTTGGTGGAATATATCGCGCATTTTTAAGTGTACTTCCTTGGCCACCAATCCAGTTTTGTGAATAACGAAATTCACCTGGATTTTTTTCTTGTCCTCTTACATTTTCTAATAGAACCGCATGTGTTTCTTTAATCAATCGATTACAAATAGGTAATGTTTTTAATCTGTTTAAAGCAAATTCTGTAGCATGTATATAATTGACTACATCACTAAGATCTCGATTTGTATTAGAATCTAGCATTGGGTTTAAAATGTCTTCGAGTGTGCATTGTGTCCCTTCAATTTGAGAAGAAAGAAGGGCTTCTTTGCGAACATACATCGAAACAAATAATTTCATATTTGGTATGCGAGAAGATAAACCTTCTAGTAAGGCTATTTTTTTGTTTGCTTCGATAAGTTTCTCTAACATATCATTAGAAATTTCGATTGTAGGATTTGGTGGTAAAGGAGATGGCTTAAAAGATTGATAAGACATTTCTCCTGATAAATTATTAACTTTTATTCCAGCTCGTATATTTGTATTCATTACTACCTCCTTTTAAGAAATTGAAATTTCTATCTTAATTTTATCACAGAAATTTCAGAAAAATGCATTTTTCTGAAATTGCACCATTAGAGAAAACTCAAGAAAATGCAAAAAGATGAAATTACATAGTTAAAAATACGATGATTATTTCAATTTGAGTTATTCATATATGTATATGATAGAATGTTCGTATATTTATTTAGGGGGAGAATTACATGCTATTAATACCAATTCTTTTGTTAAGTTTAATACCGTCTTTTGCAATATATTGTTTTCTTAAAAAAAGAAAAGTTGAAGATCAAGAATATCAATCTCTTTGTGGGTTTACTCTAAAAAGAGGATTAATCTTTTGCCCGTTATTTACGTTATTATCTTCAGCAATTTTATACGTCATTGATAGAATCCTCGTAATGCTTGGATGTAGTGGGGTTGCAGAAGCAGCTTATTATAATTTTATGGTTTTAGCGTTATCAGAAGAATTAGTAAAATATCTAATGCTAAAAGATGTAATGAAGAAGAAACCATATGCTTATTCTACTTTAGATGTGATTACTCTTATGATGATTATTGGTTTAGGTTTTGGACTAACAGAATCTGTTGTTTATGCAATAGGTGCGAATGCAGGAATGATGATTGTTAGAGGATTAACTGCAATGCATTGTAGTTATGGTTTTGTGATGGGATATTTTGTAAGTAAGGGAATGAAATTGAAAGAGAAGAACTATACCATTATTGGTTTTATTCTTCCTGTAATTATCCATGGTGCATATGATTTTTGCTTAAGTGATACGTTGACTGGAATAAATGAAGATATTGCAATTATATCTTTAGCTTTAGCTGTAGTATCAATCATCATTAATATTGGTGCTATCATTTATTTAAAGAAATCAGTTAATAAAAAAGAATGCACAGAAGTGATTGCATAAGGTGAGTTATATGGAACTTTTAGAACTAATGAAAAGTCGTCATAGTGTTAGACAATATTTAGATAAGGAAATAGAAGTAGAAAAAAGAAAAAAGCTACAAGAATTACTAGAAAAAGTGAACAAGGAAAGTGGCTTATCTATGCAAATATTTTTCGATGAACCAGAATGTTTCAATTCTACACTTGCGCACTATGGTAAATTTAAAAATGTAAAAAACTATATTGCGATTGTAGGTAAGAAAAGTGAACAAGAAAAAGCAGGATATTATGGTGAAAAAGTCGTGTTAGAGTGTCAAGCGTTAGGGCTAAATACTTGTTGGGTTGCGTTAACACATGGAAAAACAAAAGCTGTAATTTCTAATGGTCAAAAGTTACTCATTGTTATTTCACTTGGATATGGTGAAAATTGTGGTGTACCACACCGTTCAAAAAGTATTGATGTATTAAGTAAAGCAAGTAAAGATGAAGAGTTCTTTAACCTAGGTATGGAAGCAGTATCTTTAGCACCAACTGCAGTAAACCAACAAAAATTCTTGTTTGAGCTTCAAGATGATAGTACTGTTACAGCAAAATCACTAGGTGGTTTCTATTCGATGATTGATCTAGGTATTGCTAGATATCATTTCGAAGCTGTAACTAATCATAAAGTAGAAATAGTACATTAATAAAAATTTGGTGATTGATTATGCTCTATGTAAGAAGAAATGCAATTAAAAAATATATTCCCTTGATCCTATTTTTAATCGTGTGGATTAGTGTCATTGTGTTTGATTATCGTTATGGTAAAAGCTATTTGGATTCCGATATGGCATCAGAAATGGTTCTAGCAACACAATTAAATAAAGAAGGAGTACTTCTAAGTAAGGATTGGTATTACTCTACAGAATTAAGAATATTAGGTAATGCGATATTGTTTAAACCACTGCTTCGTATATTTCCAAATGATTTTCGTTTAGTAAGAACAACTACTCAAGCTATATTATTACTTTTTACAAGTTTATCTTATTATTACTTAACATCTGTCTTAGAGAATAAACGATTAAATCAATTTTTCGCGATAATCATGATTTGCCCATTTGGTTTCTGGTATATGTGGCATGGAACTTTTTCGGGATGTTACTTAATTTGGATTATTGTATTTAACTTTTGTGCAGGACTTATTTTTAGAATTACTTTATTAAAAGATACTTTATTAAGGAAAAGAATTAGAATTGCTTTACTTATAGTTGTCTCGTTTGTGATTGGACTACAAAGTGCGAGAGGATTATTTAATCTACAATTACCATTATTTTGTGCAAGCTTAATACTATGTATAAAAGTTTTGTATAAATCAAACGATACAATTAAAGATATTATGAAGATATCTTGTAAGTTTAAGATTTTTATAGGTTCTTCGTTTGCATCTGTATTATTTTCTTGTTTTGGGTATATGTTAAATGCGAAAGTGTTAAGCAAAATGTATTCCTACGTGAATTATAACGATTTATCTTGGAAAGATTTGTCTTTACAAGAATGTCTAACGATACTACAGGACTTTATTAAAATATTTGGCTATCCTTGTAGTTATATCAATGCGTTAAATATTAAGTTATTTTCCCTGAATGGAATATTATCAATATTTGGATTAGGTTTGATGATCATTGTTTTGGCTGGACTAATTTGGTTAATTAAAAATAGTTTTTCACTGAGTGAAGAAAAGAAAATCATTTCTTGTTCTAGCTTAATGGCAATCATTATTCCATTTATGGTCTTTGTATTATTTAAGTATGATAATGCTAGTTACTTCTTGCCAGGATTTGGATTAATTTTAGCAGGATTAGAAATCGTATATGATACGTTTGATTTTAAACAATTTAAATCTATATGTACTGCTTTTATAGCACTATGTATTTTCAGCAGTAGTTTAAATACATGGATGTTATTTTTGAAAACTCCACCAAGAAGTAATCCACAACAAGTCGTTATTGCTAGTATTTTAGAAGATAATGGTTATACAAATTGTATTGGTAAATTTTGGTCAGCTGGGAATGTAATTACAGAAATTACAAATGGAAAAGTAGAATCATGGGTAATTGATCATTTTGAATCACGAAATATCTATCCTTGGTTACAATCAATGCAACACACATTTACTAGCCCCGAAGGGAAGACTGCAGTGATTGTTAATAAAAATGAGTGTGAAACAGAAGAGTTAGAATCTTTAGAATATGATGAATATGAAATTTTATATATGGATGATACATATATAGTATTTGCGTTAGATGATGCGAAAAATTGGCTATATAAAAGCTGAAATCTAATTTTAGGTATAAAGAAAAACGTGCATAATGTTATAATTTTAGTGTGTCTAAAGGAGTGAAATCATATATATGAAATGTGCTTTATTTTTAGCTGAAGGATATGAAGAATGTGAGGCTTTAATCACTGTAGATTTACTACGTAGAGCTAATGTTGAAGTAGATACAGTTTCTATCATGGAAAGTGAATACGTTAAAAGCTCACATAATATAGTTGTTAAAGCAGATAAGTTATGGAGTGACTTCAACAAAGAAGAGTATGATGTCTTAATTCTTCCTGGTGGAAAACTAGGAACGAGTAACTTAGAAAAATTTAGTCCATTAATTGAAGTGCTTAAAGAACATTATGCTAGTGGTAAATTACTCGCTGCGATTTGTGCAGCACCATCTATTTTTGGACATTTAGGATTCTTAAGAGGAAAGAAATATACATGTTTCCCAACATTTGATGAATCTAGTTTTGGTGGTATATATGAAAAAGCATTAGCAGTAGTTGATCAAAATGTCGTAACAGGTAGAGGAATGGGAGCTTCTATCGAATTCGCTAGAACGCTTGTTAATATATTGACAAATGGCGAAATGACCGATAATGTTGATTATGGAATACAGTATGAACATCGCTTTCGTGAGTTGGAGAAATAATAGGAGGACATCATGGCAAACATGTTTCAAAACGATTCCCGTCAATTTAAATTTAATGTGCTTGTAGAGTTGTGTCGTGAAGCATATGAGGGGAATGTAGAAGAAGACAAAATACAAGGATGGGCAAAGAATCTTGTGTCTAAAAATGGACCAAGATATCGTTGTTGTATCTATAAAGAAAGAGAAGTTTTAAGACAAAGAGTTCGTCTTGCGATGGGTAAAATGGCAAGCGATACTGCAGAATATAATCCACGTCAAATCGTACAAGTAATTGATGCGGCTTGTGATGGATGTACAATTCAAAAAATACGTGTAACGGACAATTGCCGTAAATGTATGGCTAAGTCTTGTTTAAGTGCATGTCATTTTGGCGCAATTCATATTGGTGCAAATCGTTCTGAAATTGATTATGACAAGTGTAAAGAATGTGGCGCTTGTGCTAGAGCTTGTCCATATAATGCAATTGTAGTAACAGAAAGACCATGTTATTCACATTGTCCTGTTCAAGCAATTAGTTGGGATGAAAATCGTATTGCTCAAATTGATGAGTCTAAATGTATCAATTGTGGTCAATGTGAAAGTGCTTGCCCATTTGGTGCTATTGAAGATATTAGTTGGGTAACACCTGTATCTACACTATTAAGAATGAAATCACCAGCATATGCAATCGTTGCCCCAAGTATTCAAGGACAATTTGAAAATGCTTCTTTAAATCAGATTAAGAAAGCAATTGAATTATTAGGCTTTGAACATTGTTATGAAGTAGCAATTGGTGCGGATGCTGTAGCTGTTACAGAAGCAGAAGAATTAAAAGAACATAAGGAAGCAGGTATTCCAATGACAACTTCATGTTGCCCTGGATTTGTAAATATGTTAAAGATTCATTTCCCAACAATTTATGAGAAGAATAAATCAACAACATATTCACCAATGATGGCACTTGCAAATAAGTTAAAGCAAGAACATCCAGATCACGGTATTGTATTCATTGGACCATGTCTTGCAAAAAAACAAGAAGCGATGGAACAAAATACACCTGTAGATTATGTTTTAACTTTTGAAGAAATTGCCGCAATGTTAGTTGCTAGAAATATTTGGCCTGCACAAGTAGAAGCTCCTACAGTAAGCGAAGCTAGTAATTTTGGCAGAAATTTCGCTTCTGGTGGTGGCGTTCATCAGGCAGTAATGCAAGCTGCGAAAGAAAAAGGTGAAGGTCCATATACTGCATATTACGCTAATGGTGCAATGGAATGTAAGAAACAGTTAATGCTACTAAAAGCAGGTAAGTTTAACTTTGATATTTTAGAAGGTATGTGTTGCGATGGTGGATGTCTTGGTGGCCCTGCAACAATTACTACTGCAATGATTGCTAAAGGAAGAATGGCAAAAGAAAATATCGCTAATCCTATTAAAACAATTACAGATTCACTAGATGCATGTTCTTTTGAAGGAGTGAAGATGCATATAGATAGTCATAAGGAGGAAACGGAGAATGGTACAGATTGAGGTATGTATTGGTAGTGCATGTTACGTTAAAGGTGCAAATCAAGTAGTAAACGATCTTATGGGAATGATTGCTGAAAATCATTGGAGTGATAAAGTAGAACTTAAAGGTTGTTTCTGCATGAAATCTTGTGAAACACATTCAGGTCTTGGGATTAAAATAAATGGCGAAGCTTTGACAGGTATTACTGTTGCGAATGCAAAAGAAGTATTAAGGGAAAGATTAATTCAGGAGTTACAATGAGTTCTCGTCATTATATTAAGTTAGTAGATGCATCTTGTCATAATTGTATGAGATGCGTTAGAAGCTGTCCTACTAATGCAATGACATATATTCATAACCAACCAACGATTGTAGAAGAAGAATGCATTTTATGTGGCAATTGTTATAGTGTTTGTCCACATGATGCTAAATCAATCGCTAGTGATTTTAATATGGTTAAAACGTGGTTAGCAAGTGGTGAAAAAGTCATCATGAGCGTAGCACCGAGCTTTACTTCGGTCTGGCCACGTTTTTCTAGTTTAGCTAGAATTTTAAAGAATAGGGGCTTCTTTGAAGTAGAAGAAACTGCTAAAGGTGCTGTTTTAGTGTCACAAGCTTATGCAAATTTAATTGATGAACATCAAATGAAAAATATCATTACAACTTGTTGCCCAGCTGTCACAAGTTTAATTGAAAAAGAATATGGTGATTTATGCGAAAACATGGCGCCAGTTATATCACCATTAATTGTTCATGGTAAATTGATTAAAGAAAAATATCCTGACGCAAAAGTAGTCTTTTTATCTCCATGTATTGCTAAATATAAAGAAATAGAAGACGAAAGATTTAAAGGAAATGTCGATGCTTGTATCAATATGTTTGAATTATATAATTGGATTAGTGATACAAAAGATACAAGTGAAGAAGGGGATTGGGAAGATTTTGAAGGATCTATTTCTAGACTTTATCCTACTCCTGGTGGAATCGTTGGTACATTAAAAGATAATCTAAACTATAAATATGTAAATGTTGAAGGTATAGAAAGAATCAAAACGGTATTACAAGCTATTCGTGATGGTCAAATGGAAGGCTACTTCTTTGAAATGAGTTCTTGTATTGGTTCTTGTATGGGTGGACCTTTACTATCTCACTTTAGACATAATGAATGGTTAGGACAAAGTATTATTCATCGAAAAGTAGATGTAACGAAAAAGATAGAAAAGAAGGAATTACCTTTTGATGTTTCTACGTCTTGGAGAGCAGAGGATATTTATAGACCAAAGCATACGGAAGAAGAAATACAAGAAGAAATGATTCGTATGGGAAAGACATCTAGTGAAAAGATACATGATTGTGGTGCATGTGGTTATGAAACATGTCGCTTAAAGGCAATAGCCGTACTAGATGGAAAAGCTGACCCTAGAATCTGTTTACCTGAAGCGTTAGAACATGCTGAATCTTTATCAACAGTTGTGATTGATAATACACCAAATGGAATTATTGTATTAGATGAAAATCATGATGTATTGGAAATGAATGCCAGTGCTCAACTCATGCTAAATCTAGATATGATTAATCCTACTGGTATGCCTATAAATGCAATTTTACCGAATAAAGAAGTCGAAGAAGCGATACAAAATACGACAAAACGCTCTGATATTATTCGTGTTGAATATGAAAACTATCATAAATTAATTGATCATGCTGTGGTACGTGTTCCAAATGAAAAATATATAGTAGTCATTTTAATGGATCGTACAAATGAAGAAATGAAAGAAAGAGTTTTACGGAATATGCGTGAACAAACTTTCAATGTAACCCAACAAGTTATTGATGAACAAATGCGTACAGTTCAAGAAATAGCTAGTTTACTTGGTGAAACTACAGCTAAGTCTAAAGTTGCTTTAACAAAATTAAAGGAAGCGATGGAAGAGTCTAATGAGTGAAATCATTCATATTGATGCTTGTTGGCATTCCTTAAATAAAAAGAATGAAGAATTATGTGGTGATCGTGTTCAAATTAAAAGAAGTGATACGTGTGTCGTTCTTGTTTTAGCAGATGGATTAGGAAGTGGGGTTAAAGCAAATATTCTTTCTACCTTAACAAGTACCATTATTTGCGAAATGGTATTTTCTGGCATGAATTTAAAGGATGCGATTGAAACAATTTCTTCTACATTACCTGTATGTTCAGAAAGAGAAATTGCTTATTCTACTTTTACCATTATTCAAGTGTATTATGATGGGGCTGTTTTTATCGCACAATATGATAATCCATCTGTTGTGTACATTCATAAAGGAGAAATTGTTCATCCAGAAGAACAAATTCGTACATATTATGGTAAGACAATTCATTTAATGAATTTCTTATGTGATCCAGAAGATTATCTCATTACTTTTAGTGACGGTGTTTTATTTGCAGGACTTGGCATGAGTTTGAATTTTGGATGGGGTCAAAAAGAAGTAGAGAAATTCTTAGAGGAACATCTAAAAGAAAAAGATAGTGCAAGTGATGTTACTAGAATGTTATTAAGTAATGTGAATTACTTATATGGTGGTAAACCGGGTGATGATTCTACAGTAGCTTGTTTACATATTATTGAAGCATTAGAGACAAGAGTAATGGTAGGACCACCATCAAATAAAGAAGATGATGAAAAGGTAGTGGCACGTTTATTAGAAGCTACAGGTAAGAAAATATGCTGTGGTGGTACAACGAGTACAATTGTGTCTAGAGTAACAGGAAAAGAATTAAGAACAGATAGTCTTTTAAATTTACTTCCTGATGTTCCACCAAAAGGTTTTATTGACGGTATAGATTTAGTGACCGAAGGAGTACTTACTTTACAAAAAGTTTCTAGACTATTAAAAAAAGCAGTGGAAGAAGAAGGTTTTGAAGAAAATATGCTCTTATCCCGTGAACAAGATGGAGCAACTTGCTTAATTCGTGAACTCTTAAAATCTAGTAGTATTACTTTTATGGTTGGTCTAAGTGATAATCCTGCTCATGAAGCAATTGCATATTCTACAATTTCATTAAACGCAAAAATTGCATTAATTAAAGATATGGCTAAAGACC
Source organism: bacterium (assembly GCA_963645035.1). Taxonomy (GTDB): domain Bacteria; phylum Bacillota_I; class Bacilli_A; order Erysipelotrichales; family Erysipelotrichaceae; genus Bulleidia. Next base: position 14,675 of record CAVIQY010000023.1, read on the forward strand.
TAGAAAAACTAGGTAAGATTGTAAAAATAGAAATGTATTAATCTAAAAATTTATTTTAACAATGCATGAAAGGATACATTTTGGGTTAAGTAAAATCTCTGGGGGTTTTACAAAAATGAGCTCTAAATTTAGTTGGGGTTCAAAAACTTGAAAAAAGAGGATATCTAATATAGTTTAAAAGACTAAATAGGTATCCTTTTTAGGTGTTATCGATTGTATTGCAGTATCAGCAAATAAAGTGTTATGAGCATATGCCGCGAAAGCTGCTTTATAGTTGGGTTATCTCCCTGCTACACTTGGAAAGCTCAGTGTTGCCAAAGGGCATTATTTTTGCCAACTGAGCGCTTTTAGAGGGTGCAGGGAGATGGGCCCCGGCTGTCAAGCAGACCGTGGAATAGCGGAATAACATGGGAAATCCCAACTAATTTTAGAGGGTATCCCCAAGTGATGAAAAAAGGAGTCGAAAATCGACCCCGACTTATTTTGAAGGGTAGCCTCAACCACGAGCAATTTTAGAGTGCCACATTTTGTATCCTTTCGTGCTAAAAGAAAAATGATCGAAATTATAGTAAAATATGAGTTAACAATATACTTGAATTATTAACAGGAGTAACTTACATATGGAAAAAGATCCGTTTAAAGAATATTTAAAAGAGTCTGAACCAGATAAAGCATATAAAGGTTATGCATGGAGTACAGCAGTTGGACTTCAAGCAGTTGATGGACTTAAACCTTCTCAATATTTGATTGATACTGCTATCCAAAATATTGAAGGAGAAATAACAATTAATGAAGCCCAAAAACGCATTGAAAGTTATTATGAACAAAAGTTAGCACAATCTTTAGATGATGAAGATACAGAAGAAGCAGATAAAGTATCTTTGCGTATTGCCCAAGTACTTTCAGAACAAGCGTTTACCTTTTCTCCTAATGAATATATTTCAATTCATCGCAAGCTATTTCAAGATGTTTACGAACATGCAGGAAAGATTAGAAATTATAATATTACAAAGAAAGAATGGGTGTTAGATGGTAAGACTGTTCTATATGGTAGTGCATCAGAATTGAAAGAAACACTAGAATATGATTTAAAAGAAGAAAAAGACTTTAGTTATAAAGGTTTATCTATGGATGAAATCATTCATCATTTAGCATTATTTGTTTCTAGACTTTGGCAAATACATATTTTCGCTGAAGGAAATACACGAACAACGGCTGTATTTTTTATTAAATATTTGCGGACATTGGGCTTTTCAGCAACGAATGATATATTTGCACAAAATGCATGGTATTTTAGAAATGCTTTAGTTCGAGCAAATTATACGGATATCCAAAGTGGAATATATGAAACTACAGAATATCTTGAATTATTTCTAAGAAATTTACTTTTGAACGAAAAAAATCAGTTAAATAATCGAAAATTACATATAAGACAACTTGCGGAAAAAGTGGACATTGGGAACATAAAAGTGGACATTCAAGTTGAAAAAGTGGACATTGAAGATAAAAAAGTGGACATTGAGCAATTGCTTTTTGGTAAAACAAAAGAGTTTTCAACAAAAACAATTATCTATATTTATAGATTATTTAATGAATATGGCTTCGACAAATTTTTTGGAAGAAGCACTGTAATGGAATTATTAGAGTTAAAGAGTTCAGCTACTTCTAAATTATTATCAAATTTATTGGATGCGGATATTATCGAAAATGTAGTAGGGCATGGTAAAGGAAAATATAGATTCAAAAAGATATAATAGCTATATAGAAAGGAAAAAACTGTCTAGTAACGGTTATATTCGATAAAGATGAGTACAAGAATTAATCCTAGTTTATGGACATGGTTCAATGAACCGAAATTATATATATTTAGTAGTGATAAGTTAATCTTAGAAAGTGAACCTCAAAGTAAGATGGATACATTTCATCAAGATAAAATATCTGCATTTGGTTTATTAGGAGAAGAATTAACGGATTTTTGTTATGAAGCTCGAATTGACTATGCATTACAGAATGTATTAGATGAATGTGGATTAATTATCAAAATTAGTGACGATGATTGGTGGAAATATGGAGTTCGTTCTAAGAACAAAGACATCAATGAAATTTTTTGTGAACATTATTTAAATGGTTACTTTGATGGTTCTTATAGAGATATAGGAAAAGGAATAAAGAATCTCTATTTTCGTATGATTACTAAAGAAAAAAAGATGCATTTTATGTGTAGTGCTGATGGGAAAACATATAGAAATATGCGAAGAGTAGAGTTTGGTGATAAAATAATCGCGACGCCTGGTATTTATGCATGTAGTCCAGGAAATTCATTTTTTGATTGTACATTCTCAAAAATTGAAATTGGAGGTATGAATTTATGAAAGCTGAAGAAAGACTAATACGTTATGCTTGTGTTCCTACAATGTCAGATCCTGACAGTGCAACAAGTCCATCTTCTTCTAAACAACTTGTTTTAGGAAAGATGTTAGTAGAAGAATTAAAAGAATTAGGTATTGAAGATGCCTATATGAGTGAATTTGGTTATGTATATGGTCATTTACCATCAAATATAGATAAAGAAGTACAAACCGTAGGCTTTGTAGCACATATGGATACTTCACCAGATTTTAATGATGAAGGAGCTAAACCTAGAATTATTCGTAATTATGATGGAAAAGATATTGAGCTTTGTCCTGGAGTAGTGACAAAAATTTCTGATTTCCCTCAAATGAAAGAATTAAAAGGAAAAGATTTGATTGTAACAGATGGTAGTACATTACTAGGAGCTGATGATAAAGCAGGAATTACTGCAATTATGCAAGCTTTAGAATATTATCAAGCTCATCCTGAAGTAAAACATGGCAAGGTTTCTATTTCCTTTACACCTGATGAAGAAATTGGTAGAGGAACAGAACATTTCGATATTGATGCATTTGGGGCTGACTTTGGTTACACAATGGATGGTGGCGCCATTAAATATTATTGTGATGAAACATTTAATGCGGCTAGTGCTGTATTAACAGTTCATGGTTTCTCTATTCATCCAGGTAGTGCAAAAGATAAGATGATTAATGCACAAAATGTTGCGATGGAATTCCATGCATTATTACCTGCATATATGAGACCAGAACATACAGAAAATCGAGATGGGTTCATTCATTTGACAAGAATGAGTGGTTCATGTAATGATGCTGAACTTGAATATATTATTCGTGACCATGATGCGAAGAAGCTAGAAGAAAAGATGGCTCTAATGGAAAGAAGTGCTAAATGGATTAACGATTTATATGGTGAAGGTACAGTAGAACTAAAACTAGAAAAAGCATATAGAAATATGAAAGAAATTATTTCTGCTCATCCAGAAGTAAGTGAATTTGCTTGGACTGCTTTAGAAGAATTAGGTATTGATCCAGAATTAGAACCGGCTCGTGGTGGAACAGATGGTGCAAGTCTATCTTATATGGGTGTACCTTGTCCAAATCTAGGAACAGGTGCTGGTAATATGCATGGTCGTTATGAATATTGCTGTATTGAAGAATTAGAACAAGCTTCTGAATTAATCCGTATTATTATCAGAAAAGTAATGGAGAAATAATATGATTTGTACATGTACTTTAAGTCCATCTTTAGACTATTATATGGAATTTGAACAACCTGTAGAAAAAGGTCTAACAAATAGAAGTAAGTTAGAATATTTTGCGGCAGGCGGTAAAGGAATTAATATTTCTATCGTTTTAAATAATCTTGCTATACCTAGTAGAGCATATGGCTTTCTTGGTGGATTTACGAGAGAATATTATATCGAGTTATTACAAAAATATAGTTTCATTGTGCCTAATTTTACTTATGTAGATGGTGCGACAAGAATTAATGTTAAGGTACATGATGGACTAGATACAGACTTAAACGCTGCAGGTCCTTATGTTACAAGCGAACAAATGGCTAATCTAAAATCAAAAGTATTAAGATTAGATGATGGAGATTATTTTGCTTTAGCAGGAAATTGTCCTGATTACTTAGAAAAAGATGTAATTGAAATGTTACAAGAAGCTATTTCAAATCAAGTACGTGTAGTTTTAGATACAAATCCTAAAATTATTCATGAATGTATAGCAAAAGGACCATTTTTAGTAAAAACAACACCAAAAGAATTAGAACAATATGCTTCAAAAGAATTACCTACAAAAAAGGATTTAATTCGTGAAGTAAGTTTAATGCATCAAGAAGGTGCTAAAAATGTCTTACTATTAACAGATGATCAAGCAGTATTAGTTTGTGATGAAGGTATCTATACAAGTGATTTAGTAAAAGAAGAACAGGTAGTGAATACTGTTGGAATGGGTGATTCTTTGACAGCAGGATTTATGATGAATTACTTACGTTCTAAAGATTCCATTGATTCCTTTAGATTTGCAACATGTTGTTCTATTGCGACTGCACATTCTAAAGGTTTAGCAACAAGAGAAAAGATTGATTCATTTTATGAAAAAACAGAAATCAAGAAGATAGAAAGTTTAGATGAGGTAGATGAATGAAGAAAATTGTTTTGATATTTACTTTGATGATGACACTTGTTTCGTGTGGTAAAGCACAAGAAACAGAGACAGCAGAAACAGAAGTAGATGAAACAGTAACAATTACAAATTCCGTTGAATTCAATACCACTACAGCTGATATGAGTGGTTATAAATGGTTATATGATAGTGAACCTGCATTTATTGAAATGACATTAGAAGAATCTGTACGTATGTTTAGTGAAGGCGGCAGTGGTATTCTTTATTATGGATATGCAGGATGCCCATGGTGTGAAAGAGCTGTACCAATTCTAAATGAAGTTGCGAAAGATCTAGGCGTAACAGTTTACTATATTAATGTACATGCTCAAACAACAATGGAAGCTTATAATGAGCTATTAACTTATATCACACCAATATTAGAAACAGATTCTAATGGTGAACCAGAATTTAAGGTTCCAGAAGTAATTGGTGTAAAGAATGGTGAAATTACAGATCATCATTTAGCTTTAGTGGACGGCTTTAAAATTGAGGGTGATGAATCACAACTTGATGATAGCCAAAAAGAAGAAATGGAAAATATATATCGCACAATTATTAAGAGTGTTGCGGATTAGTCATAAGCCCAGTTTTTGGGCTTTTTAAAAATTATGTTATTGAAATGGTTATTAAAAGAAAAAAGAATATATGGAGAAGTAGTAGATTTAGTACTTGAACGTGATGTAGAACCAGAAGATTCTTCAGATGGCGCAATAAATCTAATCTATAGTATTTATTTGCATGATACCAAAAAACTACTAGGAACGTGTGATCTAAGAATAGGCATGAATGAAGAGTTATATTATGCAGGAAATATAGGATATAGAATCTATGAACCTAATAGAGGACATCATTATGCATATTATGCTTGCATAATGTTATTTGATATTGCAAAAGATGAATATGCAATGGATAAACTAATCATTACTTGTTCTCCAGATAATCTTCCTTCTAAGAAAACATTAGAAAAGTTAAATGGAAGTTTATTAGAAGTGACAGATGTTCCAAGTTGGCATTATCTCTATAAAAGAGGAGAGACAATTAAGAACATTTATCAATATATTCTGTAATAAAATTGTTATAATACTCCTATGCATCGATTAGTCAAAATATTAACAAGTAGAATTATTTCTATTGCACTCTTGATTCTAGCTCAAGTTGCATTCCTTTATTTATCTATCTGTAACATTGCTGGAGCGGATGTGTTAGATCCTATCATGCGTGTAATTTCGATTGTTCTTGTTATTGCGATTATTAATAAACAAGAAGATCCTTCTTATACAATTGCTTGGTGTGTACTAATACTTGTGTTTCCAATATTAGGTGTAATGTTATTTTTACTTTGTGCAGGTAGAAAAATGCCCAAGAAGCTCGCAAACGGTACAACTCAAGTAAATGAAAATATGGCTAATTTACTGATACAAGATCAAAAAGTATTAGAGGAAATCAAAGAAAAAGATGAGAGCTTATATCGTATTTATTCTTGTGGGTATTTATCTTCTCGTTTTCCTATCTATAAAAATACAAGAGCTACATATTATGATAGTGGTGAAGAGTTCTTTCCGGATTTATTAGAGGAATTACGTAACGCAAAACATTTTATTTTCCTAGAATTTTTTATTATTGATTTTGGACAGATGTGGGATAGTGTTTTAAGTATCTTACAAGAAAAAGTAAAAGAAGGCGTTGAAGTTAAATTCATCTATGATGATTTTGGTTGTTCTACTACCGTTCCTCAACATTATGACAAAGTATTAAATCGAATAGGAATTGAAACGTATCGTTTTAATAAACTTAGACCTGCATTAATTATTCAAATGAATAATAGAGATCACCGTAAAGTAATCGTTATAGATAATCGTGTTGCTTTTACAGGTGGCGTAAATTTAGCTGATGAATATATTAATGCGATTAATCGTTTTGGATATTGGAAAGATTCCGCAATACGATTAGAAGGTGAAGCAGTATGGAGCTTTACAGTTATGTTTTTAGGAATGTATTCGTATCTAAGAAATAGTAAAGAAGTACTCGAATATCAAAAATATAAACTCCCTTGTGAAAAGATAGAAAGTGACAGTTATTTTCAACCATTTAGTGACACACCAACAGATGATATCAATATGGGATTATCGGCTCATTTATCGATTATAAATCGTGCAAAAAACTATGTTTATATTGATACACCATATTTAATTTTAAATTCAGATATGCAAGCTGCTTTAATACTGGCGGCACAATCAGGAATAGATGTAAGAATACTTGTGCCACATATACCAGATAAAAAATATGTTTTTTCAATTACACAATCAAACTATGAGCTTTTAATTAAAGCAGGTGTTAGAGTATATGAATTTACACCTGGATTTAATCATTGTAAGAATATGGTAAGTGATGATGATATAGGTTTAGTTGGTACAGTGAATACAGATTATCGCAGTTATTATCTTCACTTTGAAGATGGTGTAATATTGCAAGATACAGATGCAATTCAAAAAATGAAACAGGGATTCTTAAATGCTTTAGAAAAATCTCACGAGGTAACATTAGAAGATTGTAAGAAGTTTCCACTCTATAAAAGAATATGGCGTGCTGTTTTAAAACTCATGGCACCATTATTCTAATTGTGTTAAAGTAATAAGGTTTAAGGAGAATAACGTTATGGAAAAATATGCACTAGTCCTAGAAGGTGGTGGAATGCGTGGCGTATATACAGCTGGCGCATTAGCTTGGCTAAATGATCACCATATTACTTTTGATTATGGTGTAGGCATATCTTCTGGAGCTGTCGCATTAGTATGTTATATGGAAGAAAATAAGACAACACCATATAACATGATTGTTAAATATGCATGTAATGGAGAAAATGTAGGTCTAAAAGCTTTTTTGACGGAAGGACACTACGTCGCATATAATCGTTTATTTAAAGAAGATTTACTAGGAAAAGAAAAGCTATCGCTTAAACCATTAAGAAATGAAGGACATATGCAAGCAGAAGTTGGTACATATGATCTTAACAAAGGGGAAACTGTTTTCTTTGATGTTAAAGATTTAGATGATGATCTTGAACTATTAAGAGGAACATGTGCATTGCCAATCGCTTCTGCAGTAGTGAATTATAAAGGTGAAAAATACTTAGATGGTGGAATCACAAAGATGATTCCAATAGAAAGATCAATTGAACAAGGATGTACAAAACATTTAGTCATTACTACTAAGCCAAGTGATTATAAGAGAAAACCAGCAAATAAAATTGTCCTATTCTTGATGAAATTAATTTATCGAAAATATCCTGCAATCCGTAGAGATTATAAAGTAAGACATTTAAATTACTATAAACAAATGGGGATTATTGAAGATTTAGTAGAAAAGAAAGATGCTGTTCTAGTTCGACCATCTCGTTCTATTAATATCAGTAGATTTAAAGGTAATCCAAAAGACTTAGACGAATTATATCGTTTAGGTTATCAAGATATGGAGAATAAGAAAGAAGAAATCTATTCTTTCTTACATTTAAATGACACAATAAATACCATTCAAGTAAAAGAAAAAGAATTGGTATAGAAAATTTAGGGTGAATTTTTAATGGAATATCATTAGAAATTCACCCTAAAATATGTATGAGGGCAGTTTTAGGGTGAAAATGCTATAAAAAAGTAATACAAATTCACCCTAAAAATAAATCGTATTAGCTTTAAATCTTTTTTGAAATATTGTAAAAGGGATTGTCTTGTACTAGGCAACCCCTTTTAAGAAAAGTTTAGGATTTAAATTTAACTTATTTTGCGTTTTCTGCGATTCTCTTACCAAGAGCTTTACCATAAGCAAATGCACTTAGTCCATAAGAACCATTTACTACTTCACAGCAGAGTATAGACCACTAATGATATTTCCATCTGTATCTAATACATTGTTGTTTTCATCGACTGTTACACCACCGATTGTGATGTGAGATACAAGACGAAGAGGTGTAACGTAGAATGAGCCTTCAACAATTTCTGATCCTTCGCTGAATTGTATTCTACCTAATTATTCATCGCTATAAGTAGTAGCAACTGTATTGTTCAACAGTCTTTGTTAATACTTCTGGTTCAATACCCATGTTTGTAGCTAATTCTTCAATTGTATCGCCTTTGAATTATCATAATGAAAAGAATTCGCTTCTTGTAAAGAAAATCCCATTCTTTCAAAAGCACGAATTTCTCTAAGTTTTGTTAATTCATGTGCACTATATACACGATATCCATTATCTTTCCTACTGGAATAAATTAGACCTTTCTTTTCTAAATAATGTATTCCCATATTCGATAAAGGGAAGTACTCAGCTATTTCACCAGTAAGATATTCTAATTTTCTATCTATAAAGATTAGTCTTTAATTAAAGTAGTGAGTGTTTTTTCGATTTCTCTAGCTTCACTTTCTTCTAACCAAGTTAATTCACCATTGTCTTTTTTCTTTAAAACAATGACTAAACCATGTACTCCTGGTTGATTTAGTTTTAGAGTAGGAAGAACTGTTTCTTCACTTTTAGAAGGATAAGCTAAAGTATTGTATACAAAAACATAAGGTTTGTTTAAAATTGTCGCATCTTCTACAACAATTTCTCTTTGTTCATCAAAAGGTTCTTTAAAAGCATTACGAATAACTTTATTTGTTTCATAAAATAATGTGTCCGCAATAAAATGAGATGTTTTCTCTACATCTATGTTTGTTTGTTTTGCGTCTTGATAATAAGTTCTTAGAATTAGGTGACCATTAAAATAGAATGGTTCATTGTTTCCAAATAATGCAACAGTGCATATGGAATAGTATTGACTTGTATATTTTTCACTTGTAAACATAATTAATTGCCTCTAACAAATATAATTTTACCATTGAATTGGACTCTTGTTGCAAGAAACCTTCAAGAGTGCTTAAATAATCTTGATGAAAGATATTATTGAATTATTTGGTAATTATATAGGTAGTATAACAGAAACAAACCCCGATAAAGCTAGAAAAAGATTATTAGAAGCTTATCGTCTTTTTTATTTTTACCAAAAGTATTTTCCTTCAAAAGAAAGTGCTAAATCTAGTCAAATGCTAGCTAATTCATGCATGCATACAGTAATACATGCTTTATCTAAGCCAGAAGAGACAGTTTTGGTATCTTTATTTACACCATGTGAATTACTCTATGCATTTTCTTTACAACCATTATGTGCTGAAATGTTTTCTTCCTTTTTAAATGGAACAAAAGCAGAAAGACCATTTGTGTTAAAAGCAGAAGAAAATGGAATTAGTGAAACATATTGTTCTTATCATAAAATTCTTGTTGGATCAATTTTAAATGGATTATTTCCTAGAGTATCATGCGTTGTAAATACTTCTTTAGCATGCGATGCGAATAATTTAACATTTAAGTTTGCTAGTCATGAATTAGGATTACCACAATACTTCATTGACGTTCCTTATGAAAATACAGATGAAGCGATAGAGTATGTAAAAGAAGAATTAATGGATTTAACAAAAGCTTTAGAAGACTTTACAGGGCAAAAGCTAGATATAAATAAACTAAAAGAGATTACCGATAGAAGTAATCAAACATTAGCTTTAATGCGAGAAACAATACCATATCGAAAAACAAAATGGTTAACAAATGATTTAACAAGTGAAATGTATGAAGCAATTTTAATGCATACGGGACTTGGTTCTAAAGATGCATTAGATTATGCAACACAAAAATTAAAAGATTATCAAAATGCTCCAAATAATGAGGGCTTAAAGATACTTTGGATGCATTCTAATCCTTTTTGGCAAGATGCTGTTAAAAACGTATTAAATAATAAAAGTGAACAACATATTGTCGCAACAGAATTAAGCTATGAAAATTGGTTTGTAGAAGATGATGATCCATATACATTTATGGCGAAACGATTAATTTATTCTTCTTATAATGGCCAAATACAAAGAAGAATTGAAAGAAATTTAGAAATGGCAAAAAAATTAGATGTAGATGGGATAATTTGTTTTTGCCATTGGGGATGTAAACAAGGTAGTGGTTGTGCAAATTTAATTGCGAAAAAAATGATGGAAGAAAATTATCCGATTTTGATATTAAATGGAGATGGAGTAGATAGAGCAAATGCATCTGATGGACAAATCGCTACAAGATTAGAAGCGTTTATAGAAATGCTTAAGGAGAAACAAAAATGATTTATACATCGTGTCGTTATGCTCCTATAGAATTGATTGTAGGTTTACAACAAGAACATGCATTAATTGAACCAAACGTTGATGACTTATCTTGTGCAGAAAATTGTTCACATTCAAATTTGTGTAGCTATACTAAAGCAATGATTGAAACAGTACTAGAAAATCATATTGAAGAACTTGTATTAACAGATTGTTGCGATGCGGTAAGAAGAGCTTATGATGTTTTAAAAGATAGTGGTAAATTAAAATTTATTTATCTTTTATCATTACCTCATAAAAATACAGATAGGGAAATAAAACGTTTTGCAAAATCTTTGGAAAACTTTGTTCAACAATATAGCGATTATAAGAGAGTAGAGTTTGATGAAGATAAAGCGTTAGAAGTGTGTATTCAAAATAATCAAGAAGTGAAAGAAATACCTCGTGGTGATTTTATCCGTTTAGCTGGGGCTCATGGAGGAGAATATCTAAAAAAAGAAATTGAAGCGATATTCAAAGATGTTCAAGTAGTAGATGATACATGTAGTGGTAATCGACATTTATCTCGTGAAGTAAAAAAAGAAAACTTCTATGAATCATACGCAAGATCTTTATTAAATCAAGAAGCACCATGTATGAGAATGTGGTTTAATGGCGAAAGAACAACAGTACATGCTAAACCGAGTGGAATCATTTATCATACAATTAAGTTTTGTGATTTCTATAGTTTTGATTATTATCATGAAAAAACAAATTCTAATGAAAAAATATTAAAGATTGAAACAGAAAGTATTCCACAGAAATCTGGACAATTATTGACTAGACTTGAAGCATTTAAAGAGGAATTAGGTATGAGTAATCAAATAGATAAAATACATACAGGTTATGTTATGGGAATTGATATTGGATCAACAAGTACAGATGTAGTGATTATGAATGAAAAGAAAGAAATACTTGCTAGTTCAATCATTCCAACAAGTGTCAATAATAATGAAGTAATAGAAAAAGTAAAAAAGGATACATGTGAAAAAGCAGGTATCCAAGAAAAAGAATTAAATCAAATTGTTACAACAGGATATGGTAGAGAAACAACTGGTTTATTAGACACAACAAGTGTTACTGAAATTACTTGTCACGCAAAAGGAGCTCATTATTTATATCCTGAAGCGAGAACGGTTATTGATATTGGTGGTCAAGATTCTAAGGCGATATCGATAGATGAAAACGGTAAAGTTGTACAATTTGTGATGAATGATAAGTGTGCTGCAGGAACCGGTAGATTTTTAGAAGCACAAGCTAGAGCACTTGGATTATCCATAGACGAAATGAGTGAAAAGGGCTTGCAATATAAAAATGACATTACTATATCAAGTATGTGTACGGTATTTGCAGAAAGTGAAGTCATTTCATTAGTTGCACAAAAAAATACTAAAGAAGATATTATTCATGGATTAAATAAAGCAATTGCAAGTAGAACTTATTCTTTAGTACAACGCGTAAATGGTAAAGAAAAATACATTCTAACAGGTGGTGTTGCCCAAAATAAAGGCGTTGTAAAATGCTTAGAAGAAAAATTAGGGACAGATATTTTTGTATCAGAAAATGCTCAATTATGTGGTGCCATAGGAGCCGCATTACTTGCTTTAGAATAATATGGCACAACGAATAGAAGAAGCTTTAACTAGACTTCAACGATCAAACTTTAGATCACATTTTCATTTAAGTGAAAAAGACAAACAATATATTGACGAAAAAGGATTAGAAACAATACGTAAACATGCTCAAGATTTTATTCGAGAAAGATTAGCACCAAGCAATCCTAAAAATGATGGTAAACAAACACCGATGAGAGGCCATCCTGTTTTTATTGCGCAACACGCTACAGCAACATGTTGTAGAGGATGCTTAGAAAAATGGTATAAGGTACAAAAAGGTGTAGAACTAAGTGAAATACAACAAGAAAAGATTATTAACTTAATTATGGCTTGGATAGAAAAAGAATATCAAAAAAAGTAGCTTATTCAGCTACTTCATAAACTCTTTTCATAACTACTGGTTGTAGAGGTTTATCTCTTAAATCACATCTTACAGAAGCAATTTCATCTACTGTATCCATGCCTTCAACAACATGACCAAATGCAGCATATTGTCCATCTAGATGTGGAGCATCTTCATGCATAATGAAGAATTGACTTGAAGCTGAATTTGGATCCATAGCACGAGCCATAGAAATTACACCACGTTTATGCTTGATTGGATTAGCATGACCATTTGCGGCAAATTCACCAACGATTGTGTCTTTACTGCCACCAGTACCATTTCCTTTAGGGTCACCACCTTGAATCATAAATCCTTTGATTACACGGTGGAATGTTAGTCCATCATAAAATCCACTACGAACTAGTTTTAAAAAGTTTTCTGTTGTAATGGGTGCGCTTGTTGCATCTAATTTTAGTTTAATGGTATTCCCATTATCCATTTCAATAATTACCATATGTATCCTCTTTTCAAAAAGTATTGTAACAGAAAAATAAAGATTATACGATATTGGGATTTTGTCGTTTGTACTAGGATTGACATATGCTAGAATAATTGTAGTTAAAGAGAGGTAAAAAGATATGCTTCGTAAAATTATCGGTGCAGCAGTAGCTGCTACAGCTGTAACAGCAGCAGTTGTCGCTACAGTAGTAACAAAGAAAAAACAAGAAAAAGATGTAGAGGAAGAAGAACAAGTTCATTTCATCAATATTGATGATGGAGAAGAAACCGAAGAAGTCGAAGAACAAAAAGAAGAATGTGAAGAAGTTTCTGATGAAGTAAAAGAAATCGCTTCTATTTATCCTTACTTAAGCACTTCATTTGTTGCAGAACAATTCGCTAGAAATGATGTCTTCAATGAAAAATATCCAGAAGATACATTAGTCACAATTTCTCATAAAGCTAGATTCTCACATCTTGATGAAAAAGAACAATTCTGTTCTATTGCTAAAGACAATGAGTATGAAGTAGAAGAATTAAGTGAAAAAGAAGTTCTTGTAAAGAAGAAGATGTATTCTACGGATGGTGCAATTCTTAGTGATATTTATAATGTAGCTAACCAAGTAAATTGCTTGAATGGTACATACGAAGGATACCAAATCGATTAATAAATAAAGAAAAGAAATGAGACATAAAAGTTCATTTCTTTTTTTTTGATAATTTAATTATTGCTTATCTACTTGGAAGAGTATTTGAAGAAGGTTCTTTAGAATTAGTCGTAAGTATTTCATTTACTTGATCAATCGAAAGATTAACAACATCTGAAATGTCCGAAATGGACAATCCTTTTGCTTTCATACCTATAATATCGTCTTTCTTTTGCAATAAAATACCTTGGTTGATACCCTGCACAACTCCTTGTTCAATTCCTTGTACCATTCCTTGTACCATTCCTTGCTCAATTCCTTTTTCATACCAACTATTATTACTTTTTCTTAGTTCTTGTTCAAATGTCATATACCTACTCCTTTCATAACTATTCTGCCTTTGTTCTTTTACAGCGTTATCTATTTCTTGAGTAAATTCATCAGTTACTTTCTTTGTGTTTATATACTCAATTAAAGCTCTTAATTCAGGATCCTTTACCT
>CAVIQY010000024.1:0-28631 GCA_963645035.1 bacterium
TTGGTAGAAAGTATCATGAAAACGAAGATGATGAAGAAAATGCTGAACAAGCATAGTTCTTATTAAATCATTAAGTTATAAGCTCTAAGGTATATAAGCCTTAGGGCTTTTTTAGACAAAATTAATATTTTATAAATGAAATCAAATAATTTATAAACTTGTTTGTGTTATTATTTAGTAGGTAACTATAGCAATTAGAAAGCTTAGTAGGAGAAAAGAAGTATGAGTAAAGAAAATAAACATACTGTAGCTAAAGCCGTAGCGGCTACAGCAGTAACTGTAACTGGTGCATATGCTACAGCATGTTATGCAATATTTAATCGTATTTTTAAATTAGATGAAAATACTAATTTATTTAGAGATGGAAGTGTTTCATTTAGCGATGAAGTAAGTAATGAATGGTTCTTATCTAGTAGAAGACATGATGATTTTATTACATCATTTGATGGCTTAAATTTACATGCGATTCGTATTGAAAATCATGCGGATAGTAACAAATGGGTAATCATTGAACATCCATATCGTTCTAGTGCATTAAATATGAAGAAAGTAGCCTACGAATTTGATAAAAAGGGATATAACGTGTTTATTCCTGATCAAAGAGGTTCTGGTTTATCTAAGGGTAAATATACAACACTTGGTTGGAGTGAACACTACGATTTAATTAACTGGATTAATACATTAATCAATTTATATCCTAATGCTGAAATCGTATTATATGGTCGCTCTACAGGTGCTAATGCAATTATGAATGTTGCTGGTGATTTCGTACCAAAGAATGTAAAAGGTGCGATTGTAGATACAGGATTTGTATCTCAAGATGCGATTATTTCTAAATATGTAGAAAAGAAAACAAATGTAAATGGTGATATGTTTCTATTTGGTGTGAATTTCTATGTAAAACAAATCTTACATTTCTCTATGCAAGATGCGAACTCTATTCATCAACTTGAAAAGGCACATTTCCCAATCTTATTTATGCATGATAAATGTAATGAAATCATTACAGATAGAGAAACATATAACGCATTCTATGCATGCTCTAGTAAGAAAGATATCTATTTCTATGAAGAAACGAATGAAGAATTAGTAAATAAAATCTTCTCATTTATTGAATCTTTATAAGCAAATGAAGGCATTAATGAAAATTTAATGTCTTTTTTTATATTGCAAATATCATGCATGCACAAAGGCTTTTTGAAAAAACATGGCAATTACGCCAATGAAAGCGCTATGATTTTTTCTTGTTTAATAGATTAATGTGGTCTATAATTTCTAAAGAGAGTTATAGAAATAAATTTAATAGGAGGATATATGGCAAACAAATTTGTCTATAAGTTTTCAGAAGGAAATGGTTCCATGCGTGAATTACTCGGTGGTAAAGGTGCAAACCTTGCTGAAATGAGTAATTTAGGAATGCCAGTTCCAAGTGGTTTTACAATCACAACAGAAGCATGTAATGCTTATTACCAAGATGGTGAAAAAATTAATGATGAGATTTCTTCTCAAATGTGGGCACATGTTGCTTGGTTAGAAGAAACAACAGGAAAGAAATTAGGAGATACAAAAAATCCATTATTAGTATCTGTAAGAAGTGGTGCTAGAGCTAGTATGCCTGGTATGATGGATACAATTCTTAACTTAGGTATCAATGATACAGTAGTTAAAGTTGTAGAAGAATCTACAGGAAATAAACGTTTCGCATATGATTCATACAGAAGATTTATTCAAATGTTCTCTGATGTAGTTATGCAATTACCTAAATCTCGTTTTGAACAAATCATTGATGATGTAAAAGAAAAGAAGGGTATTACTTCTGACCTTGATTTAACTGCTGATGACATGGTTGAATTAACAGAAAAATTCAAAGCATTCTATAAAGAAAATCTAAACGAAGAATTCCCACAAGATCCAAAAGTACAACTAGAACGTTCTGTTGAAGCTGTATTCCGTTCTTGGAATAATGAACGTGCTATCTATTACCGTAAGATGAATGATATTCCAAGTAGTTGGGGTACTGCCGTTAACGTAATGGAAATGGTATTTGGTAACATGGGTGAAGATTGTGGTACGGGTGTTGCCTTCACAAGAAACCCTGCAACAGGTGAAAAGAAACTATTTGGTGAATTCTTAATGAATGCCCAAGGTGAAGATGTTGTTGCTGGTATTCGTACACCACAACCTATCTCTGACTTAGAGAAAACAATGCCAGGTGCATATAATGATTTCGTTGAAATCTGCAATCGTCTAGAAAAACATTATCATGATATGCAAGATATGGAATTCACGATTGAACATGGTAAATTATTCATGCTTCAAACACGTAATGGTAAACGTACTGGTCCTGCAGCATTAAAGATTGCTGTTGATATGGTTGAAGAAGGTTTAATTGATAAAGATCAAGCATTATTAATGGTTGAACCTAAACAATTAGATGACTTACTACACCCAACATTTGATAAAGATGATTTAAAAGCTAAGAGTAATGATGTAATTACTAAAGGGTTAGCTGCTGCTCCAGGTGCTGGTGCAGGTACAATCGTATTTACTGCTGAAGAAGCTGAAAAGGCTGCTGAAGCTGGTAAGAAAGTTGTTCTTGTTCGTCTAGAAACTTCACCAGAAGATATTAAAGGTATGGCTGCTGCACAAGCAATCGTTACAGCTCGTGGTGGTATGACAAGTCACGCTGCCGTTGTTGCTAGAGGTATGGGTGCATGTTGTGTATCTGGATGTGGTGATTTAAAAGTTGATGAAGAAAAGAAATGTTTCACAGTAAATGGTGAAGTATTTACAGAAAATGATGTTATCTCTGTAGATGGTAATACTGGTTTAGTTTATAAAGGAGAAGTTAAGACTGTTCCTGCTAAGATTTCTGGTAACTTTGCTACATTCATGCAATGGGCAGATGAAAGAAGACGTCTACAAGTTAGAACAAATGCTGATACTCCAGAAGATGCTGCTAAAGCAGTTGAATTTGGTGCAGAAGGAGTAGGACTTGTTCGTACAGAACATATGTTCTTCAATTCTGCAGACCGTATTAAAGCAATTAGAATGCTTTGTGTATCTCAAACTCCTGAACAACGTCAAAAAGCTCTAGATACAATGGAACCTTATCAAACAGAAGACTTCGTTGGTATTTTTGAAGCAATGGGTGGTAGACACGTAACAGTTCGTTTATTAGATCCTCCTCTACATGAGTTCTTACCTCATGGTGATAAAGAATCTAAAGACGTAGCAGAAGCATTAGGTATTACAGTTGAAGATATTGAAAATGCTGCTGAAGCATTAAAAGAATTCAACCCTATGATGGGTCATAGAGGATGTAGATTAGATGTTACATATCCTGAAATTGGTGCAATGCAAGCTCGTGCAATTATCAATGCTGCATTAAAAGTAAATACTGCTCATCCAGATTGGAACTTCGTTCCTGAAATTATGATTCCACTTGTTGGTGAACCAAAAGAATTAGATTATGTAGCAAATATTGTTAAAGCAGAAGCTGATAAGATTATTTCTGAAGCTCATAGCAATATGGAATACAAAGTAGGTACAATGATTGAAATTCCTCGTGCTGCATTACTTGCTGGAGAACTAGCTAAGACTGCTGAATTCTTCTCATTTGGTACAAATGACTTAACACAAATGACATTTGGTTTCTCAAGAGATGATGCTGGTAAATTCTTGCCTGATTACTACAATAAACACATCTATGAATCTGATCCATTCGCTCACGTAGATGTTGCTGGTGTTGGACAACTTGTTAAGATGGCTAGTGAATCTGGTAGAGCTACACGTAAAGATCTTCACTTAGGTGTTTGTGGTGAACATGGTGGTGATCCTGCTAGTATTGAATTCTTCAATGCTGTTGGATTAGACTATGTATCTTGCTCACCATACCGTGTACCAATTGCTAGACTTGCTGCTGCTCAAGCTGCAATTAAAGCAGATCGTGCAAAATAGTTTAAAGATGTAAAAATAAAAGGCTTCAAGAAATAAATCTTGAGGCTTTTTTGTTGTATTTATGCGTTAATTTAACATTTTTAATCGTGGTATCGCTTACATACAAAAAAGTGCTTTTCATTTAATTTAACTAGGCTATAATAACTGAGTCCTTCATATCGTATAAGCACTCAGATTGGTGAGAGCGTTTCTACAAGATCCCGTAAAGATCTTACTACGATGATGATTTTAGTTTTCTGCGATTTGATGGACGTAGGAAACTTTTTTATTTTCGCGATATGTGGGGTAAGAAAATAGGAGGAAATAATTCATGTTAGAAAAGCTTTTTAAGCTAAAAGAGAATGGCACTAATGTTAGAACAGAATTAGTTGCTGGTCTTACTACGTTTATGACTATGGTTTATATCTTAGCCTTAAACCCATCAATTCTTAGTGCATCAGGTATGGATGCAGGTGCTATCTTAACTGCTACTGCAGTATCTTCTGCAATTGCTTGTTTTGCAATGGCAATATTCTCTAATATGCCTTTTGCATTATCTGCTGGTTTAGGATTAAACGCATATTTTGCTTATACAATTTGTGGCTCAATGGGCTATGATTGGAAAGTTGCTTTAACAGCGGTATTTATTGAAGGTATTATCTTTATTATTTTATCTCTTACAAATGTTAGAGAAGCTATCTTCAATTCTATTCCAAAACAAATGAAAACAGCCGTATCTGTTGGTATTGGTTTCTTTATTACTTTCATTGGTTTACAAAATGCAGGTATTATCGTTGATGGTAGTACACTTGTTGGTTTGTTCTCATTTAGTACAGCATTAAGTGATGGAACTTTTGTTACTCATGGTATTACAGCAGGTTTAACAATGATTGGTGTAATCATTACCTTCGTTCTATTAAAGAAGGGTGTTAAAGGTTACATGCTATATGGAATCTTAATTACTTGGGCTTTAGGTATTGTATGCGAATTATTAGGTGTTTATGTACCAGATAACGCTTCTTATTTCTCATTAATTCCTACTGCAATCTTCTCAATGCCATCATCTATTTCTTCTACATTCTGTCAATTTGATTTTGGCTTTATTTTAGAACATACAGTAGACTTCTTTGTCATGATGTTTGCATTCTTATTTGTAGATATTTTCGATACATTAGGAACAGTAATTGGTTGTGCTTCTAAAGCAAATATGTTAGATGAAGATGGTAAGTTACCAGAAATTAAAGGTGTATTACTTGCGGATGCGATTGGTACAACAGTTGGTGCTTGTTTAGGTACATCAACAATTACAACATTCGTAGAATCTTCTTCTGGTATTACAGAAGGTGGTAGAACTGGTTTGACATCTGTTACAGTAGGTGTATTCTTCTTATTATCTTTATTCTTATCACCATTATTCTTAACTGTTCCTTCATTTGCTACAGCTCCAGCATTAATTGTTGTTGGTTTCATGATGATGCAACAAGTTGTTAACCTTGATTGGACTACATTAGAAGAAGCTGTTCCAGCATTTGTTTGTATTACAATGATGGGCTTTGCTTATTCTATTTCAGAAGGTATTTCATTAGGTATTATTTCTTATGTTTTATTACATGTTTTAACTGGTAAAGCAAAAGAAATGAATGGCTTAATGTATGTTTTAGCTATCTTATTTATATTAAAGTATTTCTTAATATAGATAAACAAATAAAACATTTAAAGTGGATCAGTGCTGCAGATTATTCTGTGGCACTTTTTTTGAATTTTTTCATCTAAAATTAATAGATTTTCATTTGACATGAGTAAGATTCTGCTATTAAATATAAGTAATGCAAAGATAAGGACATGATTACTAAGTAATGATGTAGAAAGATTACTGGTTGATGAAAAGTAATTGAAGAACTTAGTATTTACCACCTTGGAGCAGCATCTTAATCGATTGCCGTATTTCTGCGTTAAAGAGTAATGAGAGTCCATATTTATATGGGAATTAAGGTGGTACCGCGTTAACGTTTGACGTCCTTTTTATAAGGACGTTTTTATATTTTTAGGAGGAAAAGAATATGATTAACTTTAAAGAAGATAAGGAATTAAATACGCTTAATCATAGTTGTGCTCACTTAATGGCACAAGCAGTTAAGCATCTTTATCCTAATGCAAAATTCTGGGTAGGACCAGTAGTAGAAGAAGGATTCTACTATGACATTGATTTAGGTGATGATGTTATTCGTGATGAAGATTTAACTAAGATTGAAAAAGAAATGAAGAAATTAGCTAAAGATGGTAAAAAGATTGTTCGTCATGAAATCTCTAAAGAAGAAGCTTTAGAAATGTTTAAAGATGATCCATATAAAATTGATTTAATTTCTCGTATGGATGAAAACGAACAAGTTATTTCTTGTTACAGCCAAGGTGACTTTACAGATTTATGTAGAGGACCTCACGTAGATAATGTTAAGTTATGTCGTAATTTTAAATTAATTAAGCATTCTGGTGCTTATTGGAAGGGCGATAAGAATAACAAAGTATTACAACGTATTTATGGTGTATGTTTACCAACTCCTGAAGCTTTAGAAGCTCATCTTCAAGATTTAGAAGAAGCAAAATTAAGAGATCATAGAAAACTAGGTAAAGACTTAGAGTTATTTATGTTCTCTGAAACTGTTGGTGCTGGTTTACCGATGTATTTACCTAATGGATTTACAGTAAGACGTTTATTAAGTGATTACATTATGAATAAAGAACTTGAACAAGGATACGTTCATGTAATGACACCAAGCGTTGTTAACACAAAACTATATAAGATTTCAGGACATTGGGATCACTATAAAGATGATATGTTCCCAGCCATGACATCTCTAAAAGATCCAGAAAACTCTTATGCATTAAGACCAATGAACTGTCCAGAACATATGATTATGTTTAAGAGTACATTACATTCTTATAGAGATTTACCAGTAAGAATTGCTGAAATTGCAAATGACTTCCGTTTTGAAGCTAGTGGTGCTTTAACAGGTATTGAAAGAGCGCGTGCATTTACACAAAATGACTCTCATATTTTCTGTAGACCAGATCAAATCGCTGATGAAATTAAGAATGTTACAAAGTTAATTCTTGATGTATATAAAGACTTTGGTTTCGAAAAATATTCATTTAGATTATCACTAAGAGATCCTCAAAACAAAGAAAAATACTTTGGTCATGATGAACTATGGGAAAAGAGTGAATCAGAATTAAGAGAAGTATTAAAAGAAATGGGTGTTCCATTCTATGAAGCAGAAGGTGAAGCTGCGTTCTATGGACCAAAGATTGACGTACAAGTTCGTTCCGCATTAGGTCATGATGTAACTCTATCTACTATTCAATTAGACTATCAATTACCAGAACGTTTTGAACTAGAATACATCGATAAGGATCAAGAAAAGAAGAGACCTGTTGTCATTCATAGAGCTATCTTAGGATCATTAGATCGTTTCATTGCTTTCTTACTAGAAGAAACGAAGGGTATTTTCCCATTATGGTTAGCTCCAACTCAATGTGTAGTTCTTCCTATCGCACCTGATGCACATGGTGATTATGCCGCAGAAATCGTTCAAGGATTAAAGAAAATGGGTGTTAGATGCACATTAGATGACAGAAATGAAAAGTTAGGTTATCGTGTACGTGAGGCTCAAACAAGTAAGATTCCTGTAGAAGTTGTTGTTGGTGATAAAGAAAGAGATGAAAAGTGCGTTACTGTTAGAAGATATGGCAGTAAGGTAGAAACAAAACTAACTCTTGATGACTTCTATAAATCTATACAAGAAGAAATTGAGAATAAGGTACATTAATGAAAAAAACAGTTTCAATCATTTTAACAAGTTTATTATTTTTAGCAGGATGTTCTAGTAGTACAAGTAATGAAACTAGTGCTACTAGTTCCTCGTCTAGTACAGTGGCTCCTACTAGTACTAGTGAAACAACAGTAGTTTCTACTGATTTAAAAGTATTAGCACCAGGAGGAGCTCCAGCATTAAGTCAAATTGGCGCAATTGAAGCAGGATATGATGTAGAAATTACAGATGGTCCTGATAAATTACAAGCAGAATTAATTAATGCTAGTAGTGAATACGATGTAATTGTTGCTCCTACGAATTTAGGGGTGAAATTAGCTTCTGCAGGAAAATCAGAATATAAATTACTAGAAGTAGTAACTTGGGGTAACTTATATTTAATTGGTCCGGAAGGAACAGATTTATCTAGTGCTAATATTGCTGGATTTGGTGAACAAGCTGTAACTGGCTTAGTATTTAAAGCAATTTATCCTGATCTAGCAGATAAAGTGAATTGGGGATATGGTAGTGTAACTGAAGCACAAGCTGCTTTATTAAGTGATCAAGCAGAAGTAGCTATCTTAGCAGAACCTGCCGCAACAGCTACAATTGCTAAAGCTAAGGAACAAGGTAAAGAACTAACAATTCTTTCTGATTTACAAGAATTATGGAATGGTGGCGAAGGTTATCCTCAAGCTGGTGTCTTTGTTAAAGCTAGTGCTTATGAAGAAAATAAGGAAGCTTATGATAACTATATTTCTACAATTACAGATTATGTAAATACAGTAGAAAATAGTGAAGATAAGAGTGAACTAGTCGCTTCTATTGATGCGATTGGTGCTGAAAACTTATCTGTACCAAGTAGTGCTATTGTTTCTAAAGTTTGGGATAGATTAAATATTCATCCTACTAAAGCTAGCGAAGTAACATCTGATGTTGAAGAATTTGTAAAATTATTTGATGTGACAGATGTATCTAATGCAATTATTGAATAACGATTAAGAGCCTTCGGGCTCTTTTTGTTAAAATCCTTAAAAATTTAACATACATTAATTATTTATTTTGATACAATATAGATGAGGTTCCAACGTGAAAAAACAACATCTATTTTGTATCATTTTCTTTATTTTGATATGGGAGATTGTAGCTAGTATAGTAAAGAATGATATTCTCATTCCTTATCCTAGTGAAGTATTTCTTTCCCTTAGTCAAATACTTAGTAAGAAAGAAACTTATTACTATATATGTCTAACATTACTTCGCGTATTTAAAGGGTATTTGTTATCGATTGTGATTAGTTTTATTCTTACTTGTTTCATTGAAGAAAATGACAAAATACGTAGTTTTATTGAACCAATGATTGTGTTAATTAAGACGATACCAAATATTAGCTATATTATCTTAGCAATCATTTGGTTAGGTAGTGAAGGTAGTGTATCTGCTGTAACCTTTATGATATTATTTCCGATCTGTTTCGAAGCTTTTGTATCGAAGTTAGATGATCAAAAAAGAAGACTACAAGATGTAATGCAAATCTATTCAACTAGTTTCATGGAAAAAGTAAGAATATGCATTATTCCTGAACTATATATAGAAAGTATTGAAGTCAGTAAAACAGCTTTATCTATGGGCTTAAAAGTAGCTGTTATGGCTGAAATACTTGCGGCAGTAAGACATGGTATAGGAAAAGAATTAAATTATGCTCGTATAACATTAAATTCATCAAATATACTTGCATGGACAATCATTATTTTAATTCTTTCATATAGTATCAATTTAATTTTTCAATTATTGTTACAAAGGAGATTGAAGGAGGAACAATATGGAAAAAGTAAATGCGGCAACTCTACAAACAATTAAAGGAATAGTAGAGCGTAACGCAAACAAAAAGGGGCCTGTAATCATTATGTTACATGAGGTTCAAGATTCTTTAGGCTATATTCCTTTTGAGGCAATAGAATGCATTTCTAAAGCTATAGGAGTTAGCGAAGCAGAAGTTTATGGTGTCGTAAATTTCTATGCTGGTTTTACGACAATACCTAAAGGGAAACATGTGATTAATGTTTGCTTAGGTACCGCGTGTTATGTAAAAGGTAGTCAAAGTCTAATCGATAAAGTTATTGAATTAACAGGAGCTAATATTAATTCTACAAGTAGTAATGGCTTATTTTCATTAGATGCGACAAGATGCTTAGGAGCTTGTGGTTTAGCACCAGTATGTGTTATTGATGGTAAGGTATTAGGTAATTGCACTATAGAAGATGTAGAGAAAGAAATACTAGCCATTCAAAATCAATAATTTTTTTGTATATCAATGTATGCGCTTACATATCTTTTTTAAGGAGTGAAAGATGAAAACAGTAGAAGATTTAAAAAAATTAAGAGAAGAATCTTATGACAAAATTGTTTTAAGATTAGATAATCGTAAATACAAATGTTATGTTCATTTAGATGAACAAGACAATAAACATTCTAAAGAATTATTTCAATATTTATTTCATCTAGTTGAAGAAAATAAACTAGATGCTTATGTCTTGTTAGGTGAATCACTTGGTAAAAGTGGTACGCATTTAACCGTTAAAAGTAATGATGAGTCCGTTACTTACTATGATGTGACTAAAGAAAAAATAGATGAAATCGTAGAATCTCACATTAAAAATGGCATTAGTTTAAAACAAGGTGTAGGAGCGTGAGATATATGTATAGAGTAAATATATTATGTTGTGCTGGAACAGGATGTACAGCAAGTAATTCAAAAAAAATATTTGAAAATTTTAAAAATTATATTGATGAATATCATTTAGAAGATGAAATTAAAGTGATTCAAACAGGTTGTTTTGGTTTATGTCAAAAAGGACCAATTGTCGCAATTTATCCAGATAAGATTTATTATTCGCATGTAAAACCAGAAGATGTAGAAAAAATCGTTAAAGAACATTTATTAAAAGGTCGTGTTGTAAAGGACTTAGAACTATATGATATTGATCCTAGTACAAATGAAAAGATATTAGATATCGATAAGATTAAATTCTACGAAAAACAACAAAGAATCGCATTAAGAAATTGTGGCAAGATTGATCCTGAAGATATTAACGAATATATCGCTATGCATGGATATGAAGCTTTAGGAAAAGTCTTAACGACAATGACTCCTCAAGAAGTAATCGATGAAATGAAAGCTTCAGGACTAAGAGGAAGAGGTGGCGCAGGTTTTCCAACTGGTGTGAAATGGCAATTTGAAAAAGATCAAGTATCCGATGATAAATATGTTATTTGTAATGCAGATGAAGGTGATCCAGGTGCTTTTATGGACCGTTCTATTCTAGAAGGTGATCCTCATGCGATTATTGAAGGTATGGCAATTATGGCTTATGCCGTTGGGGCAAAAACTGGATATATCTATATTCGTGCTGAATATCCTATCGCTGTACATCGTTTAAAAGTAGCGATTAGACAAGCAAAAGAATTGAATCTATTAGGAGAACATATATTTGGCACAGATTTCTCTTTTGATTTAGAAATTAGACTTGGTGCTGGTGCATTTGTATGTGGTGAAGAAACAGCGTTAATTGCCTCAATTGAAGGAAAAAGAGGTATGCCTTCACCTAAACCACCATTTCCTGCAGTAAAAGGTGTTTGGGGTAAACCGACGAGTATTAATAATGTAGAAACATTAGCGAATGTTGCTCAAATTATGTTAAATGGAGCAAGTTGGTATAGCTCTATTGGAACTGAAAAATCAAAAGGTACAAAAGTATTTGCACTTGGTGGCAAGATTAAAAATACAGGTCTAGTAGAAATACCAATGGGAACGACTTTAAGAGAAATCATTTATGATATTGGCGGTGGTTGTCCTAATGGTAAAAAGTTTAAAGCTGTTCAAACTGGTGGACCAAGTGGTGGTTGTTTAACAGAAAAAGAATTAGATACACCAATTGATTATGACAATCTAATCCAGGCTGGTTCTATGATGGGATCAGGTGGAATGATTGTTTTAGATGAAGATAACTGTATGGTTGATGTGGCTAGATTCTATATGGAATTTATTGTGGATGAAAGTTGTGGTAAATGTACACCATGTAGAGTAGGCACGAAACGTCTATTAGAAATGCTAACGAAGATTACTAAAGGAGAAGGTACTTTAGAAATGTTAGATGAGATGGAAAAACTATGTTATGAGATTAAAGATACGGCATTATGTGGTCTAGGGCAAACAGCTCCTAATCCAATCTTATCTACTTTATCGCATTTTAGAGATGAATATATGGAACATATCGTGAATAAGAGATGTCCAGCAGGTGTATGTAAAGCACTATTAACGTATTCGATTGATCCTAATATTTGTCGTAAATGTTCATTATGTTCTAGAAAATGTCCAGTACAAGCAATTGATGGTGTTGCTGGTAAAGAAGCTTTCCATATTGATACAAGTAAATGTATTAAATGTGGTACGTGTCTAGAGACATGTCGCTTTGGTGCGGTAGTAAGAAAGTAGGTGAATGAGATGACACAAGTTCATTTAAAAATAAATAATAAAGTGATTGTTTGTGACAATACAGATACGATTCTTACAGCAGCTTTAAAAAATAATATAAAGATTCCTACATTATGTTATTTGAAAAATATTACGAAGTCTGGTGCTTGTAGAGTATGTTTAGTTGAAGTGAAAAAAGCGAAAACATTATTATCCGCATGTACTACGCCAGTAAGTGAAGGAATGGAAGTATATACAAATTCTAGTAGAGCATTAGAAGGTAGAAAGAATTCTGTAGAACTTATTCTAAGTAATCATAATCGTAATTGTACTGCTTGTATTCGTAATCAAAATTGTGAACTTCAAACTTTAGCAAATGATTTAGGAATTAGAGAAAATAAATTTGAAGGGGAACATACTGAAAGTACCTATGATGATTTCAGTTATGGAATTGTTCGTGATACATCAAAATGTGTGTTATGTGGTAGATGTATAGATACATGTAATAAAGTCCAAGGATTAGGTGTATTAGGACTAGAAAATAGAGGATTTAAGACAATAGTAGCGCCGATTTATAATGAATCATTCGCACATGTAAATTGTATGCAATGTGGTCAATGCGTTAGTAATTGTCCTGTTGGAGCATTAACAGAGAAAGAAGATTTATCAAAAGTTATTCAAGCACTAAATGATCCTAAAAAACATGTCATCGTTCAAACTGCTCCTGCAGTAAGGGCTAGTTTAGGAGAAGAATTTGGTTTACCTATTGGAACTAGAGTAACAGGTAAAATGGTATCTGCATTAAAAAACTGTGGTTTTGAAAGAGTATATGATACAAATTTTGGTGCGGATTTAACAATCATTGAAGAAGGAAATGAATTATTAAATCGTATTACAAATGGTGGCACTTTACCAATGTTTACCTCATGTTGTCCAGGTTGGATTCGTTATATCGAATATGAATATCCTGAACTTTTATCTCATTTATCTAGTGCTAAATCACCACATATGATGTTAGGCGCTATGGTTAAATCATATTATGCTAAACGTAAAGGGATTGAACCTAAAGATATATTTGTTGTAAGTATTATGCCTTGTACTGCGAAAAAGTCTGAAATTTATCGTCCTGAATGTAAGACAAGTCAATATGTTGATGTAGATGCAGTATTAACGACTAGAGAATGTGGTCGACTCATTAAGATGATGGGTATTGATTTTAATACCTTAGAAGATGAAGAATTTGATCAAGATTTATTTGGCGAATATTCTGGTGCTGCAGTAATCTTTGGTACTAGTGGTGGTGTAATGGAAGCGGCTTTAAGGTCTGTTAAACAAAAACTAGATCATGAAAAACTAGAAAAAGTAGATTTTAATGTTTGTAGAGGTCTAGAAGGAGTAAAAGAAGCTGAAATTGATTTAAATGGATCAAAAGTATGGATAGCAATTACTTCTAGTATGAGCGCTGCTAAACCACTATTAGAAGAAGTAAAGAATGGTACATCGAAATATGCATTTATTGAAGTAATGGCATGTCCTGGTGGTTGTATTAATGGTGGAGGACAATCTATCGTATCTAGTTCGATTAAAAATAATCCAAATGTAGAAGATTATAAAGCCTTACGAATGAAAGTCCTATATGATGAAGATGAATCTAAAGAGATTCGTGTATCAGATGATAATATTCAAATCCAAGATTTATATAAAAATTTCTTAGGGGAACCGGGTAGCGAACTAGCAGAAGAGTTATTACATACAACGTATTCTCAAAAAGAAAAATTCAAAGTATTCTAAATAAAAATAGCGAACTAACTAAATTAGCTAGTTCGCTATTTTGTTGTTATTTAAGTAATTCTTGAATACGATTTAATACGTCTTCAACTTTAACTTCTTCGTTTAAATCTCCAATACGTGATTTAAGTTCTACAATACCATCTTTTGCATTTCTACCAACGGTAACTCTATATGGAATACCAATTAATTCCATATCTTTGAACTTAACACCAGGTCTTTCATCACGGTCATCTAATAATACTTCAACACCTGCATTTAATAATGTGTTATATAAATCGTTAGATACACGAACTTGATCTTCATCTTTAGAAGAAATTAATACGATAGCACAAGTAAAAGGGGCAATATTCTTAGGCCAAATAATACCATTTTCATCATGATTTTGTTCTACTACAGCTGCCATTGTTCTACCAACACCAATACCGTATGAACCCATCCATACATCTTCTTCTTTATTACTAGAATTTAAGAAGTGTAAATCTAATGCTTTAGAATATTTTGTACCTAACTTAAATGTATTACCAACTTCAATACCTTTAGTCATCTTTAGTGGTTTACCACATCTTGGACAAATATCACCATCTTTAACGTTTGAAATATCACCAACTACATCCGCTTTGAAATCAGAAGGGTTAACATTGATATAGTGATAACCTTCTTTATTTGCACCACAACAGAAGTTACGCATATTCATGACTTCTTTATCAACTACAATCTTCGCATTTAATCCTACTGGACCAGTAAAACCTGGAACGGCATTACTTGTAGCGATAAGGGAATCATCCGCAAAGTTTACTTCAGCACAATTTAATAACTTACATACTTTTGTTTCATTTAATTCACGGTCACCACGAACAAAGAATACAACTAGTTCGTTATTGATATTCATGAGTAATGCTTTTACGGAATCCTTTGGATCTAAATGTAAATAATCACATACTTCATCAATTGTTTTAGCATGTGGTGTAGCAACTTCTTCTAATTTCTTTTCTTCTTCAGTACTAGCTACACTCACTAGTTCAGCAACTTCTTCATTACTTGAATAACCGCAATCACAATAGATAACACTATCTTCTCCAATAGGAGTAATTGCTTGGAATTCTTCTGATAATAAGCCACCCATGATACCTGTATCTGCTTTTACAATACGATAATCAATACCAATTTCATCAAAGATTGCTTTATAGGCATCAAACATCTTCTTATAAGATACATCTAATCCTGCTTCATCAACGTCAAATGAATAAGCATCTTTCATGACAAATTCTTTAACACGAATTAGACCGAATCTAGCTCTAGGCTCATCTCTAAACTTTGTTTGAATTTGATATAGATTAAATGGCATATCTTTGTAAGAACGAATCATTGACTTAGAAGCATAAGCAAATAATTCTTCATGTGTTGGTCCTAGAACCATATCTTTACCTGTTCTATCTTTTAATTTGAAGATAGAAGGTCCAAATCCTTCTAATCTACCTGAATTTTCATAATATTCACTCGCAATTAATGCTGGCATCTTAACTTCTTGACTACCAGCAAGATTCATATGCTTACGAATAATCTCTTCAATTTTATTTTCTACTTTTAAACCAAGCGGTAACATCATATAGATACCAGCAGAAGTTTTCTTAATAAAACCTGCTTTTACTAATAGGTTTCCACTTGTGGAATCTTCATCTTTTGAATTTTCTCTTAATGTGAAAAAATACGAATTTTTTAATCTCATAAATTAACCCCTCAACCCAAATATAGTAGCACAAAATTATCTTTACTTTAATAACATTTCTGCCTATAATATCTCAAAATAAAAAAGAGGAGGAAGATATGGCAAAGTACTACAGTGAACCATCACATACTTTTAGTGAATATTTACTTGTTCCAGGATTTACATCAACAGGAAATATTCCTACGAATGTTTCATTAAAAACACCTTTAGTTAAGTTTAACAAGGGAGAGGAATCTGCAATTCATTTAAATATTCCTATGGTAAGTGCAATCATGCAATCTGTTTCTGGACCAGAACTAGGTATTGCATTGGCTAAAGAAGGTGGAATGTCCTTCATATTTGGAGCTCAATCTATCGAATCTCAAGCTGCAATGGTTGCTAAAGTAAAGAATTATAAAGCAGGTTTTGTTGTTAGTGATTCAAATGTTAAACCAGACACGACATTAAGTGAAATGTTAGCGTTACTTGAAAAGACAGGACATTCAACAATGCCTGTAACAGAAGATGGTTCATCTAATGGTAAGTTATTAGGAATGGTTACATCTCGTGACTATCGTATTTCTCGTTTAAATGAAGATGCTTTAGTAAAAGATTTTATGACTCCAAGAGAAAAGCTAATCGTTGGTAATATTCACAATACATTAAGTGAATGCAACGATTTAATCTGGGATCATAAATTAAATCAATTACCTATTGTAAATGACAACGATGAATTACAATTCTTAGTATTTAGAAAAGACTATGATTCTCATAAAGAAAATCCTAATGAATTATTAGATGATGAAAAGAGATTTATGGTTGGTGCTGGTATCAATACTAGAGACTACAAAGAAAGAGTTCCTGCATTAGTAGAAGCTGGAGTAGATTGCTTATGTATTGACTCTAGTGATGGATATACAGAATATCAAGGTATTACTTTAAAATGGATTCGTGAAACATATGGAGATAAAGTAAAAGTAGGTGCTGGTAACGTTGTTGATGAAGAAGGATTCAACTATTTAGCAGATTGTGGTGCTGACTTTATTAAGATTGGTATTGGTGGAGGATCTATTTGTATCACTCGTGAAACAAAAGGTATTGGTAGAGGACAAGCTACAGCTGTTATTGAAGTAGCTAAAGCAAGAGATGAATACTATAAGAGAACAGGCACTTATATTCCTATTTGTTCTGATGGTGGTATTGTTTATGACTACCATATTGTATTAGCTCTAGCAATGGGTGCTGACTTTGTTATGTTAGGTCGTTACTTCTCTCGTTTTGAAGAAGCACCTGGCGAAAAACTAGTTGTAAACGGATCTTATGTTAAAGAGTATTGGGGTGAAGGTAGTAACCGTGCAAGAAATTGGCAAAGATATGATCTAGGTGGTGGTAAGAAGCTTACATTTGAAGAAGGTGTAGATTCTTATGTTCCTTATGCTGGTTTATTAAAAGATAACGTTGGATTAACAGTAGCGAAAATTAAATCTACAATGTGTAATTGTGGTGCTAAAGAAATTGTTGAATTACAAAATAAAGCTAAGTTAACACTTGTTTCTGCAACAAGTATTGTAGAAGGTGGAGCACACGACGTTATTGTAAAAAACAAAGATAACGATTTCAATAATCACTAATAAATTGATTGAAAAATCATCGTAAGCCATAATCGATTTACGATGATTTTTATTTTGTTTGATGTAATTTTTCTTTGCATTCCGCTAGTGCTTGTTTTTCACCGACTTCAGCAATTCTAGTTAGTATCGCTTCCATTTCGAGACTTGTTTCTGGATGCATTAAACTACCGTCATTCTTACTTTTAAAATAATTTAATGGACTAGAAGAAGTGTAGTTTTCTTTCTCATAGGTTTTACAAGCCGCAATACGATCACAAATACTTTCTAGTAAATATCGATAGGGCATTTTTACGGCAAAATATTCCCCATTTTTAATATCCATCCAATATTCAAAGTGGTGCTTATTTCTACCTTTATGATGTAACCAACCTGGAGCGTATCCAAATAGTTCTTTTTCATATGCATATGGTGAACGATTACCTTGATAATACTTGATGCTTTCAAATAATTCACTGGGAGAATATTTACTTAAATCATGGGTTAATCCTTGTTTATATAAGCCACACATAAAGCAATATTTTCTAACATATTTACGGTGTTTATGTACTGTTTTTAAATGACCTGTTACTTTTTTATATATAGATATTTTTGACATATATCTATTTTATGCTAAAAAGAGAGAAATGCCATTTGTAAATTATTTCATATTTTACACAAATTATATTTATTTCATGCTAAAATACTAGAAACGGAGGACAAAATGAACCGTCACGAGAATAGAAAAAATGCAATGTTTTGCACTTATCAATATTTAATTAATCCTAGAGAAATCAAGGATTTAATCGAATCAAACTTTGATTTTGATTTACATGCAGAAGATCCTTATATCGAAAAAGTTATTGAAACAGCAATTGCGAATAAAGATCGTTATGCTGGTTACATTAACCAAGTATTAGAGGATTGGACATTCTCTCGCTTAGGATATATTGAACAAGCAATCTTACTATGTGGATGCGCTGAATTTGATTTAAAAGAAACAGAAACACCAGTAGTAATTGATGAATATGTTATTTTAACAAAAGAATATTGTGATCCTGAATCATATAAATTAATTAATGGAGTATTAGATCGAGTATGAGTCAAAAGATTATCTCTGTTTCAACATTAGTACATTATTTGAAAAGTAAACTTGAGTCAGATAGTTTAATTCAAAAGGTACTAGTGGAAGGGGAGATAAGTAATTTTAGCAGTTATCGTTCTGGACATTGGTATTTTAGCTTGAAAGATGAAAACAGCTTAATCCGATGCGTCATGTTTTCTTCATATAATAAGAAAGTCAAATTTTTACCAAAAGATGGAGATAAAGTCATTATCCAAGCAGATGTATCTGTATATGAACAAAGAGGAGATATTCAACTACTTGTTTATGCAATGAAGGCAGATACAATTGGTGAATTATATTTAGAATATGAAAGACTAAAAAAGAAGTTATTCGATGAAGGTCTTTTTGATGAAAGTCATAAAAAGAAAATACCAGAATATCCAATGCATATCGCTTTAGTCACTGGCGCAAATACTGCCGCAAGAAGCGATGTTTTAACGACTTTAAATAGAAGATGGCCAATTGCTGATATTCATGAATTTAATGCCTTAGTACAAGGAAAAGACAGTGCTGAACAAGTAATACAAGCATTATTAAAAGCCGATGTTAGTCAATGTGATGTCATCTTACTAGTTAGAGGTGGTGGATCAATAGAAGATTTATGGTCATTTAACGATGAAAAATTAGCTCATGTTATTTATGACTTAAATACACCAATTATTACTGGTATTGGTCACGAAATTAACTTTACGATTAGTGATTATGTAGCCGATTTAAGAGCTCCTACACCAACAGGTGCAGCTGAGAGATGTGCTCCAAATCAAAACGATGTACTAAAACATTTAAATATTATGCATGAAAGAATTGTTGGAGCTATAAACCGGAAAGAACAAGCATTAAAAGATGAATTAGATACATATAAAAACTCCTATGTCTTTACTTCACCACAACGTTTATATAGTGAAAAAGAAATCTATTTAGAGCATTTAAACACAGAATTAATTCAATCTCTTAAACTAATACAAAATGAATTAAATCATACCTTAAGTCATCATTCTATTAGAATGAACCAACTCATTCAAAATAATATATTGTCATTAAAAAATACATTAACTTATGATGAAGAACATTTAAAATCAGCAATAGATTTTATTTTGAAGAATAAAAAGAATGAATTTGTACAACAAGCTAACTTACTAGATGCGTATTCTCCATTAAAATCTTTAACAAGAGGATATTCTATTTTAGAAAAAGAGGGGAATTCTGTAAAATCTGCTAATAATATATATGTAGGTGATTCTTTAACCATCATCTTACAAGATGGAAAAGTAATGGCTACAGCGACAAATATCATTAAGGAGAATGAAAATGGCTAAGAAAGAACTAACATTTGAAGAATCAATGAAACGACTAGAAACAATTGTTGCGACATTAGAACAAAATGATGAATCTTTAGATCAAACAATTGAATTGTTTGAAGAAGGATTAACACTAGTAAAAAATTGTGAAACAAAATTAAAGAATTTTGAATCTAGAATAGAAGAAATCCAGAAAGTAAGTGATGAACATGAGTAATTTTGAAGAATATTTAAACCAAAAAATTGATGCTTTAAAACCTAGTATGACTCGTGAGGCAATGCGTTATTCTTTAATGGCTGGTGGTAAAAGATTAAGACCTAAGATGATATTTGCGGTAATTAAAGGATATGGATTAAATGAAGAAATAGGTTATGATTATGCGACTGGATTAGAAATGCTACATACTTATTCATTAATTCATGATGATTTACCAGCCATGGATAATGATGATTTAAGAAGAGGTAGACCTACTTGTCATAAACAATTTGATGAAGCTACAGCAATTCTTGCAGGAGATGGTCTATTAACTTATGCATTTGAAGTATTAGCTAATGCGAAACTAGATCATAATGCTTTAGCTGTGAGAGTATTAGCACAAATGGCAGGTTCTAGTGGTATGGTTCTTGGTCAAACATTAGATATGCACGAAGATAATACAACTGATTACGCTTCTCTTGAAGATATTTATCGCTATAAAACAGGTTGCCTATTTTCAGCCGCCTTAATGCTTGGAGCTATCGCATCAAATAAAGTAGATGAAGCGTCTTTAGCTTTATGGCAAAAAGTAGGCGAAAAGATTGGTATCGCTTTTCAAATTCAAGATGATTTATTAGATGTAAGAATGGATAGCAAATCACTAGGTAAAAGTAATTCAGACATAAGGAATAATAAAGTTACAGCTGTTACATTATTAGGAGAAAATGAAGCAGAAAATCTCATGAATGAATTATATTTAGATTGTGATAGAATGATTAGTAGTATAGAAAATTTTCATCATGAAGAATTAAAAAATCTACTAGATGGAGTGAAAATAAGATTAAAGTAGGAGTTTAAAATGAATCTCAATGATATTCAAGATCCTTCATTTCTTAAAGATTTATCTATTTCGGAATTAAATGATTTGGCGGAAGAAATACGTTCATTTTTAATTCAAAGTATCGCAAAAACTGGTGGTCATTTAGCGAGTAATTTAGGCGTAGTCGAATTAACGATAGCCTTACATTATGTGTTTAACTCACCTGTAGATAAGATCTTTTTTGACGTGGGGCATCAGTCATATACGCATAAAATATTAACTGGCAGAGCAAAGGATTTCCCTAAATTAAGACAATATCGTGGTCTAAGTGGATTTGAAAAAAGATCTGAAAGTAAACATGATGTTTGGGAAGCTGGTCATAGTTCTACCACTTTAAGTGCGGCTTTAGGAATGGCAGTAAGCCGTGATTTAATGCATCAAAACTACAATATTGTACCTGTTATAGGAGATGGAGCATTAGGGTCAGGAATGGCTCTAGAAGCTTTAAATTGTATTGGTAGTGAAAAAAGAAATATGATTATTATTTTTAATGATAATAATATGTCTATTTCTAAAAATGTTGGTGCTTTAGCTAAAGGATTTTCTAAGCTTCGTACAGGTAAAGGCTATAACGACCTCAAGAAAAACATGAAGACGATATTAAATAAAAATGATGTAGGTAAGCATGTTCTTGAAGGAATGAAGTATATGAAAGATTCTGTCAAAGATTCGGTAGTAGATCGAGGTATCTTTGGGGAATTTAATCTTGAATACATGGGACCAGTTGATGGGCATAATATCGCTGATTTAATTCAAATCTTAAATGTCGCAAAAGCGCATGAAGGACCAGTTGTCGTTCATGTTATTACTACAAAAGGTAAAGGATACGCACCTTGTGAAAAGGATAGAGAAGGTGTATGGCATGGCGTAGGACCATTTAATATTGAAACAGGTAAGCAGATTAAAGAAACTGCTGCTGGATATATGAGTTGGTCTAAAGTGGCTTCAGAAACAGTATGTGAATTAGCTGAAAAGAATAAACAAATAGTATGTTTAACTCCAGCAATGATTAATGGTAGTAAATTAGAAAATTTCTTTTCTAAATATCCTGAAAGAAGCTTTGATTGTGGTATTGCTGAAGAACATGCAGTTACTTTCTCGGCAGGACTAGCAATCAGTGGTTCACGACCATTCTTATCCATCTATAGTTCATTTATGCAAAGAGGTTATGATCAAATTAATCATGATGTTTGTAGAATGGATTTACCAGTTGTATTTGGCATTGATCGCTCTGGTTTAGTTGGTGAAGATGGTGATACACATCATGGTGTATTTGATATTGGTTTATTAAGACCATTACCACATATGATTTTAACGGAGCCAAAAGATGCTACAGAAGCGAGAAACTTATTCTATACGGCATTTAACCAAAATCATCCTTTTGCGATTCGTTATCCTAGAGGAGACACAAAAGAAAGTAAAGAAGTGATGACTTTTATTCCAATTGGATCTTGGACATTATTCCATGATTCTCCTGCAAATAAAGTGGCGATATTAAGCTATGGACCAGATGTAGATAAAATTATTTCTAAAGTAGAAAACAATGAATTACCTGTAACGATTGTTAATTGTCGTTTCTTAAAACCATTTGATACAAATGTTTTAGATGATTTAGCAAAAAGAAATATTCCTTTAATTATCTATGAAACAGATATGTTAACAGGTGGACTAGGTTCAGGAATTCTTGAATATTATAACGATGCAAAAGTAAATGTAGATATTACTAGAATTGGTATTAAAGATAACTATGTAAGTCAAGGTTCTGTGAAGTTACTTCGTGAACAAGAACACATTGATTTGAATTCCTTATTTGATAAAGTATTAGCACGAATAAAAGATTATGATTAAACATTTATATATCGAAAACTTTATATTAATCGATAAGCTAAGTCTTGATTTTGAAAATGGATTTAGTGCTTTTATTGGTGAAACTGGTGCTGGTAAGTCTATCTTAATTGATGCAATTAATTTATTATGTGCAGATCGTGGTAGTTCTTCTTATATCAGTAAAGGAAAAGAAAAAGCGATTAT
Source organism: bacterium (assembly GCA_963645035.1). Lineage (GTDB taxonomy): Bacteria > Bacillota_I > Bacilli_A > Erysipelotrichales > Erysipelotrichaceae > Bulleidia. The sequence continues at coordinate 22,857 of CAVIQY010000024.1, forward strand.
TGAAGGTACATTTGATTTATCAAAAGATAGCCATGCAATAAGCGTATTAAATGAAGCAGGATTTAGTACTGATGAAGATATTACTTTTACTAGAGAATTATCGTTATCGGGAAAAAGTGTCGCTAGAATTGATCATCGCATTGTGTCTTTAGCTTTATTAAAAGATGTATTAAGAGATGAAATAGATATACATGGTCAAAGAGACAATGCATATTTGTTAAATGTAAATGCGCATATTCATTTATTAGATGAATATTTAAAGTTAAAACCATTACAAGAATCTGTATCTTCTTTATACAAAACATATAAAGCTTTTTGTGATGAAAAAGAAAAAGCATTACAAGAAACATATAATGAAAATGATTTGGAATATTTTGAATATCAATTAAAAGAAATCGAAGAAGCAAACTTACAAGTAGGGGAAGATGAAGAATTAGAAAAGAAAGAAAAGCTATTTCATACCATTAAAAATTCTTATCAAAAATATAATGAGATTATAAATGATTATGACTCTATTGATGGTACATTCTATGAGCTAAATAAAAAAGTTCAATCGATAGAAGATAATACCGAACTAGAATCTATTAAAGAACATATTAATGATGCGTATTATGCTTTAAATGATTCAATATCTGAACTTAAAAACTTTTATTCTAATATTGATATTAGTGAAGAAGAAATTAACGAAGTTGAAGAACGTTTATTTGTGATTCAAAAATTAAAGCATAAATATGGTCATTCTATACAAGATATATTAGAGAAAAAAGAAGAATTAGAAAAACAAATTTCTATTTACGCTAATAGAAGTGAATATCTAAAACAAATTGATCAAAAGATTGATAAAGCTTACAACGAATTCTTAACAGGAGCTAGAAAATTGTCTAATGCTAGAACTAAAGGAAAAGATGCATTAGATAAAGACATTATGCTTCATTTAAAAGATTTATCTTTACCTAATGCTAAGTTCTTTACTGAGATAAAAGAATCGAAAGCTTCAGCGAATGGTATAGATCAAGTAGAATTTTTAATTAGCATGAATAAAGGAGAAGATTTAAAACCATTAAGTAAGACAGCTAGTGGTGGTGAATTATCTCGTTTAATGCTTGGTTTAAAGGTTATCTTTACGAAATTACAAGGTATCCAAACGATTATCTTTGATGAAATAGATACTGGTGTTAGTGGTGCTGTTGCGAGTGCTATTGGTAAGAAAATGGCAATTTTATCTAACGACTGTCAAGTGTTTACCGTTACGCATTTAGCTCCTGTAGCAGCGTATGCTAGTCATCATTATTTAGTAAAAAAAGATACAGTTCAAGATTCCACAAGAACTAGTGTTCATTTATTAGATCGTAAAGAAACTATTGAGCAATTAGCTTTAATTTCTTCTGGAACAATCAGTGATTTATCCATTCATGCGGCTGAAGAATTATTAGATAGAAGTAAGATATAAATATGGCACATGTATATTTTCATATCGATTTAAATGCATTCTTCGCTAATGCGGAAATATTATTAAATCCTGATTTAAAAGGTAAACCTATAGCAGTATCAGGTAATACAAGAAGAAGTGTCATCTCTACTGCAAGTTATGAAGCTAGAGCATATGGTGTTCACTCCGCGATGCCACTCAATGAAGCACTAAGTCTATGTAAAGATTTAATCATTTGTGAACCTCATTATGCTTGGTATAAAGAATTATCTGAGTCCTTTATGAATATCATTAGAAGCTATACAGATGAAATCGAACAAGCATCGATTGATGAATGTTACGCAGATATGACGGAAGTAATTAAGCGGTATAGTAAACCTTTAGATTTAGCTTTTGAAATACAGAAACGAATATTAAATGAAGTAAAATTACAATGTTCTATTGGGATTGGCCCAAATATGTTCCTAGCAAAAATGGCTAGTGATTATAAGAAGCCTATGGGAATTACCGTTTTAAGAATACGTGAAGTAGAAACGAAACTTTGGCCTTTACCTATTGGAGATATGCGTGGAGTTGGTACAAAAACTGTTCCTTACTTATTGGACTTAGGAATTAAAACAATAGGGGATTTAGCTAAATACGAAGACATAGAAGAATTAAGGTCTATATTTGGTAAAAATACAGAACAAATGATTGATAGAGCATATGGTCATGATTCTAGAGAAATTGTAAAAGAATATGACTCTAAATCTATGGGAATCAGTGAAACATTTGATGATGATATAACAGATTACGAAGAGTTAAGAGGACTAATTCGTATCTTATGTAGAAGATTATCTAATCGATTAAAAGCAGATCATAAGTATGGTTATTCTTTATCTATTCGAATTAAATACGCTGATTTTCATAATGTAAACCGCTCAATACAATTAGATAAGCCTATATATAAAAGTGATGATTTGTTTGTAAAAGCCATTGATTTATTTGACTCCAATTGGAATAATGATCCTGTTCGCTTATTAGGAATAGCTTTATCAGATTTTAAAGAAATCAATGAAAGTGAACAGATATCTATATTTGATGATCAAAAGAATGATTTAAATATTAATACATTATTAAAAGAATTAAATCATAATTTAGGTAGTAATGAATTATTACTCGCAAGTGATTTAGCTAAAGGAAAATAAAAATGAATATAGAAGATTCTTTTACAAAATATAAAACAGAAATCACGATTAATGAAGGATTATCTAAACATACAATAGAATCTTATTGTAGTGATTTATCGATTTATTTTGATTATTTAAAGTCAAAGGATATTACTGATACAAAAGACATTACTTTACATGTAATAGATGATTTTATTTCTAGTTTAAAAGAAACACATAAAGGCTCTTCTATTTATCGAATATCTGCTTCGATTCGTTCTTATCATCATTTCTTAGCTTTTTATTATAACGAAAGTGATCCAACGATTAATTTAGAAGTATCGAAAGGTCCAAAGAAATTACCTGTATTTTGTACAGTAGAAGAAGTGAATCAATTAATGAGTAGCTTTGATGATCAAGATAAAGAAGATTTACTACATCATAGTATATTAGAACTTATCTATGGTTGTGGCTTAAGAATTTCAGAAGTATGTTCATTAACAACAAATCGAATTGATTTAGATGTTGGTAGTATTCGTGTCTTAGGAAAAGGGGATAAAGAGAGAATTGTACCTATTCCTAAAGGAACTATCCCTTTAGAAAAAAAATATCGAGATGTATTACGACCTATGTATTTAAAGAAAAAAACAAATTTATTTTTTATTAATCGCTTAGGACATAAAATTACAAGCCAATCGGTTGAACTTATGTTAAAATCTAAATGTCAAGAACTTGGATTTAATAAAGAAATAACACCTCATAAATTGCGTCATACTTATGCGACTCATTTACTGCAAAATGGAGCAGATTTGAGAAGTATACAAGAAATGTTGGGGCATAGTGACATTCAAACAACAGAAATTTATACGCATGTCCAAAACAAGCAATTATTTGATAGTTATGCAAAGTTTCATCCAGGTGAAAAAGGAGAAAAATTAAAATGAGTAAAAAATTTAATCGTATTTTTACTATCGTAGTCGATTCTTGGGGCTATGGTAGTATGCCAGATGCGGCAAAGTATGGTGATGAAGGTGCCGATACAATGGGTCATATCGCTGACTCTGTAGAAACACTGAATCTACCTAACTTACAAAAATTAGGAGCATTTAATCTAAAAAAAATTAAGCAATTATCTGCAGTAGATAATCCTAGTGGATATTATCTAAAGATGCGTGAACATTCTAATTCTAAAGATACTATGACTGGACATTGGGAAATGATGGGTCTATATATTGAAGAACCATTCATTACATTTACTGAACATGGATTCCCTAAAGAATTAATTGATGAATTAGAACAAAAAACAGGGCATAAAGTTATTGGTAATAAAGCAGCTAGTGGAACAGTTATCTTAGATGAATTAGGGCAACAACATATCGCAACAGGGGATATGATTGTCTATACATCTGCAGACTCTGTATTACAGATTGCGGCTAGTGAAGAAACATTCGGTTTAGATGAATTATATAGATGTTGTGAGATTGCTAGAGAAATCACAATGAAGCCTGAATGGAAGGTGGGTAGAGTTATTGCTCGTCCATTTACTGGTAAAACAGCTGGTCACTTTGTTCGTACAGCAAATCGTCATGATTTAGCCTTAAAACCTACAGGAAAGACTGTTTTAAATAGCTTAAAAGATGCTAAATATGATGTAATTTCTATTGGTAAAATCAATGATATTTTCGTTGGTGAAGGTATTACAGAAGCATTCCATTCTGAATCAAGTGTACACGGTATGGAACAAACAATTGATTGTGCTAAGAAAGACTTTAATGGTTTGTGCTTTGTTAACTTAGTTGATTTTGATGCGAAATGGGGTCATAGACGTAATCCTAAAGGATATGCTGAAGAACTTGAAAGATTCGATGAAAAACTTGGTGTATTGCTACCAATGTTAAAAGATGATGATTTAGTTATGATTACAGCAGACCATGGTAATGATCCAACTTGGACTGGTTCAGATCATACTAGAGAAATGGTTCCATTATTCTTATATAGTCCGTCATTTACTGGTAGTGGCTTATTAAGAACAAGTGATACATTCTCTGATATTGGTGCAACTATCGCAGATAACTTTGATGTAGAAGCTCCAGTTTGGGGAACATCATTAATGGAATATCTAAAGTAATCTCTTTTATTTGATATATAAACGCTTATCGTAGATTTAGTCTATTGTAAGCGTTTTTTCTTTACATTATGCATAAATTGTCTAAGGTTATTGCATTGAATCCATCTAAAATCATCGCTAAAATATTTAAGTTCAAAGGGATAGTTGAATGAATTTAGATATTAATGAAATTAAAAGTACAGTAATAAAGGAATTACCACATCTAATATTTTGTTTTCTTAGATGGGTTATTTTTCATATTGTTGTGTTTGTTTATCATATAGCTTTACCAACGTGGTATATCATATTTAGATTAAGTAGAACATCATTTAGCATTGGTAAAACTGGATACAAATATTTAAAGATGGTTACAGCAAAATCTTAGCAATTTTAGCTTTCCCTATCTATATAAATAAATTGCATAACATACATTATGCGAAGTAATATATTAAAATTTGAACCATATAAAAAGCCTATTTGTTGTTTTCCAATTCGAACGGTAATTTTCCAATTCGAATGGTAACAAAATTTAAGCCATATAAAAAGCCTATCATTATTGATAGACTTTTTATTGAATTACTCTACTTACTTGTTGTAGATTGTTATTAATCTTTCTCGAACGTCGTTTTTTAGGTTGTTTCAATTTTTCTAATGTTAAAGCTAATGCCTGTTCGTTGTTTAAGTCTTGTTTTTTCTTCCTACAAAGCTCTATTACTTCATATAAATTTTGGATCACTATTTCTTCATCTTGATTAGGCATAAATATCTTAACCATATTTAATACAAATTGAGCCATCTCAGTATTATCAATATTTGATTCTTTGATTTTTTCATCAATTAGTTGTTTTTGTATTTCACCTTCTTATATCTTTTTGGATATTTCTTCTATTGCCCTTTCAAAATTGATAAAATCACACGATTGTACTTTGAAACGGTATGCACAGTGTGTATTATGAACAATAGCTTTTTGTGCGTACATCGGCGGCACGTCCTTTCCTGAAATTTTTATGTGGCAAACTTGAATTTATCACATTCAATGCTTTGGGCGACTTTCCACTGTCCAGTTCTTCGGGTTTGTATCATCCGGAACA
>CAVIQY010000025.1:0-28227 GCA_963645035.1 bacterium
TATCTTTGCAAACTTTAATGGTACTCAAGGCGATGTAGAGGTAGTTAGCCATGAAGCAGGTCACGCTTTTGAGGCTTGGCTAAATATGGATAGAGTACCTGTTAGTACAGTATGGCCTAGCATGGAAGCTTGTGAAGTACATTCTATGTCTATGGAATTCTTTGCGGAAGGAAATGCAGAAGACTTCTTTGGCAAAGATGCCCACAAGTTTAGATATAGTCATTTAGCTGGAGCAATCAAATTCATTCCTTATGGAACATTAGTTGATCATTTCCAACATTCTGTTTATGAAAATCCAAATATGACACCCGCTGAAAGACATGCTGAATGGAAACGTTTAATGGGTATTTATATGCCATGGGAAAAATTAAATGGTCAAATTCCTTTCTATAGTGAAGGGGAACATTGGCAATTAAAACATCATATCTATTCTTCACCTTTCTATTACATTGATTATTGTCTTGCACAAACAGTTTCTTTAGAATTCTGGGCAATGATACAAGAAGATAAAGAAAATGCTTGGAATCACTATATGACTTATACAATGCAAGGTGGTAGCCGTACATTTACAGAATTATTAAAGAATGCGGATTTAATGAGTCCATTTGATGAAAATACATTAAAAGAAGTATGTGCTAAAGTAGATGCGTTCTTATCATCGTATGATATGACAGGGGTAGAATAGTGGAAGTTAGAAAAACACCAAAAAGAAGAGAATATCTAAATGACTTCAAACTAAATGAAGATGGCAAATATGAATATAAGGGTATACTTCGTGAATTAGATAATGAAGAGTTGTCATTTAAGAAGGCTATGCATATCTTAATGATGCTAGATTTGTTGATTTTATGTGCGTTTATTATTGCGGGTATGGTACAAGCAGTAGGCGTAATGAATGCAATGTATGTAACAATGCCTTATGTATTTGGTTTCTTTGCAATAGCTGTTTTAACTTTTAAAGTATTTATGCTTGAGTTTAATCACTATCCAATTCGTGATTATGACTTTAAAGCAACAATCGCTAAATATAAAACCTACAGCACTACTATAGTGATACTTACTTTATGCACATTATTAGGTGAATTATTTTATATCATTTGTTATGGTGTAACAATGTATGTAAGTGGAACAATCATCTTTATTGCATGCATGGTCATTGCCTTAGCAATATCACTATATTTTTCTAAATTTAATATGCATTTAAAGTGGAAAGTAGTAGAAGAAAAATGAAAAAGCTTTCACGAATTTGTGAATGATTATACAAATTTAATGTTTTATTCTTTCGTGGTTTGTTGACATTAGATGTGAGAACTAGGTAAAATACATCTTGTTATAGATGCGTTTATAACGTATTTTATGCATGCCAGAAATGGCCTTTTCCGAAAGGGGGAAAAAGAAATGATTAATTTTAAGAAATCTGCTGCTACTTTATTAGCATTAACAATGCTAGTTGGATGTAGTAGTGGAAACAGCAGTGCTTCTACTGATGGAAGTGCAACTGCTGGAACAGAGACTGGTGGAGAAACACCTCTTGTAGTTGGTTATTCTAACTTCAACAGTAAATTCTCTCCATTCTTCGCAACTACTCAATACGATAGAGATGTAGCTGACATGACTCAAGTAACTTTATTAACAAGTGATCGTCAAGGTGCTATTGTCTACAATGGTATTGAAGGTGAAACAAGAGAGTATAACGGAACAGATTATACTTACTATGGAATCGCTGATTGTACTGTTACTGAAAACGCTGATGGTACAGTTGATTACGATTTCAAATTAAGAGATGATCTAACATTCTCTGATGGTGAAAAACTAACAGCTGATGACGTTATCTTCACATTATATGTATTATCAGATCCTACATATGATGGAAGTTCTTCATTCTTCTCAGTACCAATCGTTGGTATGGATGAATACCGTCAAAACATGTCTACATTATCAAAAGTTATTGGTGAAGCAGGCATTGATAACACAGACTTCACAAACTTCTCAGAAGACGATGCAAAAGCATTCTGGGCAGCTGCTGAAGATGGTGGTGCTGCATTTGCTCAAGAAATCGTTGATTATTGTGTAGAAGCAGGTGCTGCTGAAGAAGGCGACGTTGCAGGTGCTGCTGCTCAATGGGGCTTTGATTTACCAGAAGGCGCTACAGCATTAGATTTCTATATCGCTATTGGTAACCAATACAGCTGGAACTTCTCTTCTATGGAAGCTGAAACAGCTGGTACTGCATTATCTGATTTAATTCCTGCAGAAGTTTACAACATGAGCACTGAAGGTGTATCTCTAGGTGAAAGTGCTGCTAACATCTCTGGTATTACTAAAGTTAATGACTATGAAGTAAACATCAAGACATCTAAGGTAGATGCTACTGCTATTTACCAATTTGCTACTGAAGTTGCTCCATTACATTACTATGGTGAAACAGATAAATATGATTATGACAACAACAAGTTCGGTTTCGACAAAGGTGACTTATCTCACGTTCGTTCTGTAACAACTACTCCAATGGGAGCTGGTGCTTACAAGTTCGTTAAGTATGAAAACGGTGTTGTTAACTTTGAAGCTAACGAATCATACTTCAAAGGTGCTCCAAAGACAAAGTATGTTAACTTCTTAGAATCACAAGATGCTGATAAGTTAAACGGTGTAATTACTGGTACAATCGATATCACAGATCCTTCTCTAAGTGCTGAAACAGCTAAGGCTATTGAAGAAGCTAATGGTGGATCATTATCTGGTGATAAGATTTACACAGCTACAGTTGATAACTTAGGTTATGGTTATATCGGTTTCGCAGCTGACGTTGTTAACGTTGGTGGTGTAATTGACAGTGATGCTTCTAAGAACTTACGTAGAGCATTCGCTACTATCTACTCTGTATACCGTGATGTAGCTATTGACTCATACTATGGCGATAGAGCTACAGTAATTAACTATCCAATTTCTAATACATCTTGGGCTGCTCCTCAAGCAACAGATGCTGATTACAAGGTTGCATTCTCTACAGATGTAAATGGAAATGATATTTATACAAGTAGCATGACAGCTGATGAAAAATACGCCGCTGCTAAAGAAGCTGCTTTAGGATTCTTCGAAGCTGCTGGTTATACAGTATCTGATGGTAAGATTACTTCTGCACCAGAAGGCGCTAAGATGGAATACGAAGTTTGGATCCCTGCTGATGGTACTGGTGATCACCCAACATTTATGGTTCTAAGTCTTGCTAAAGAAGCTCTAGCTGATATTGGTATGAACTTAATCATCAGAGACTTATCTAACTCTAGTGAATTATGGGATGCTATTGATGCACGTACAGTTCCAATGTGGGCTGCAGCTTGGGGTGCAACAGTTGACCCAGATATGTACCAAATTTACTACTCTGACGTAGCTAATGGTGGTGCTCAAGCTGGTGGTTCTAACTATATGTATCACATCCAAGATGCTGAACTTGACCAATTAATTATGGATGGTCGTGAATCAACAGATCAAACATACCGTAAGGCAGTTTACAAAGCTTGCTTAGACATCGTTATCGATTGGGCAGTTGAAGTTCCTGTATATCAAAGACAAAACTGCGTAATCTTCAGCCCAGAGCGTGTTGATATGAGTACTGTTACTCAAGATATCACTACATTCTATGGTTGGATGAATGAAATCGAGAACATCGTTCTTAAATAAGTGATAGCTTAAACAAAAGTTGAACATGCGGAAGGGCGTGGTTGCTCTTCCGTTTGTTTACGTTTATTTATCTATTGTTTAACGGTTATAATATCTAGTATGTTATAACCATTAAATGATAGATATCAGATTGAAAGGAGGATTAGAATGCCAAAATATATATTGAAACGTTTGCTAATCTCAGCAGTATTATTGTTTTTTGTCGCATTCATTATTTATGCATTGATGAGATGTCTTCCAACTTCATATATTGAAACAATTGCAAGACAAAAATCTCAACAACCTGGATCTAAATCATATGAGGAGTGGATGGCGCAGTTGTCGGCATCTTATGGTATGGACAAGGGTATTTTAGCAGGTTACTTTAACTGGTTAGGTAATGCCTTTAAAGGTAACTTTGGAGACAGTTGGTACTATACAGTTCCAGTAACACAAAAATTCAACCAAACAGTAGGGGTTTCCTTTGTTATGGGAGCGATTGCTCTATTCTTTGAATTAATTATTGCTATACCACTTGGAATTATCGCTGCTACAAAACAATATTCTCGTACTGACTACATTATCAGTATTATTGCTTTGGCTGGTATTTCTTTACCTACATTCTTCTTTGCATCTTTAATGAAACTTGTATTCTCAGTTCATTTAGGATGGTTTGATTTATATGGATTAATTGGAAGAAATTATGAACAATTAAGTTCATTTGGTAAGTTAATGGATAAAGCTAATCACTTAGTTATGCCTATTGTTACATTAGTTGTAATTAGTGTTGGTTCATTAATGCGTTATACTCGTACAAATATGTTAGAAGTATTAAATGCTGATTATATCCGTACAGCACGTGCTAAAGGTTTAAGTGAAAAGAAAGTTATCTATAAACATGCTTTCCGTAATACTTTAATTCCACTAGTTACTATGGTTGGCGGTTCATTACCAGGATTATTCTCTGGTGCCCTAATTACAGAAACTTTATATGGAATTAACGGTATTGGTTATACTTCGTACAATGCGATGGTAGCTGGAGATATTCCATTCTCTATGTTCTACTTAGTATTTATGGCTATGTTAACTTTAATTGGTAACTTAATTTCAGATATTTTATATGCCGTGGTAGATCCACGTGTAAGAATTGCTTAGAAAGGAGCCGCACATGAGTGAAGAAAAGAAAAATGAAAATGTGAACGGTTCAGAAAATGAACAATTCGATTTAAACGATGATAGACGTGTTAAAGTCTTATCACCTGGTGCTTTAGTAAGAAGAAGATTCTTCCGTAATAGAGTAGCTGTTATCGGTTTAGTTATCTTAGTATTAATGTTCTTATTCTCTTTCGTTGGTGGAATGATTTCTCCATATGAAGAAGATCAATTATTCTATCGTACAGAATATCAAAAGAAAGCATATGCTTCTGTAGCACAAAATACTGATTATCGTTATACAGCAAGTAGTGATGAATTCTCATCTATTGTACAAGCTCAAATGATGCTTGCCATTAACAATAACAGTGAAACATTTACTTATCGTGATAAGAAATATGGTTTAGTTCAAGAAGGTACAGATTTCTATAGCTGTACATATAATGGAGAATCTATTGGTATTGCATATAAAGATATTGTATCAAGTAGCTCAAATGAAGCAATTGCCTATGATTTTGAATATGCTGCATTAAAAGCTTATACAAATGATGAAGAAGAATTTGAAGTAAGTGGTAAGACATATTCTATTGATTCCGATGGAAATATTAACGAAGGTTCTAATACAATTGCTTATATTGGTAGAAATATCGTTAAAGCTTCTATGTCTGATGTATTCTTAACAAAAGATTTCAAGGAACAACTTCTAGACGCAATTGATGCGAAAGATGAAGAGTTCACTTATACAGATGAAAATGGCGAAACATATGAATATACATTAAAGTATGACGCTGCTAGTAAGACATGGAATGTAAACCAAGAAAAAGAAACATATGTATTTGATACTTATGCTTCTCCAAGTAAGGAACATTGGTTAGGTACAGATAAGAACGGTATGGATATGTTAACTCGTTTAATGTATGGTGGCCGTGTATCTCTAACAATCGGTTTCTTAGTAGAAATTATTTCTTGTACAATCGGTGTTATTCTTGGTGGTTTATCTGGTTACTTCGGTGGTTGGGTAGATATGATTATCATGCGTATAGTAGATGTTTTCTACTGTATTCCTTCAATGCCTATCATTATTATCTTAGGTGCTGCAATGGACGCAATGCATGTTGATCCACAAATTAGAATGGTTTACTTAATGCTTATCTTAGGTTTCTTAGGATGGCCAAGTATTACAAGACTTGTTCGTGGTCAAATTCTTTCTCTTCGTGAACAAGAATTTATGACAGCTACAGAAGCTACAGGTTTAAGTGTTAAACGTCGTATATTCCAACACTTAGTACCAAACGTTATTCCACAATTAATTGTTTCTGCGACTATGGGTCTAGGTTCAACAATTATTACAGAAGCTACACTATCTTATTTAGGATTAGGTGTTAAGTTCCCATTCGCTTCTTGGGGTAACATTATTAACGATGTAAACCAAACATTCGTATTAACAAATTATTGGTTCATTTGGATTCCTGCCGGAACACTTCTATTATTAACAGTATTAGCGTTCAACCTTGTTGGTGATGGCTTAAGAGATGCATTTGACCCTAGAATGAAACGATAGGAGGATATATATGGCTAAGAAAAAAACTGATGGATATTTATCCTCAAAAGAAATTAGAAAGATTTCTAAAGAAAATAGACGTATTACTGACGCGTTAGAAAAGAAAAATAAACGTAAGAATGTTCCTGAAAGCGAATATCTTACAACAATGCATGATTCTAACAATGCAGTAGAATTTGATAACTTACATACATATTTCTTTACTGACTCAGGTACTGTTAAAGCAGTTGATGGTGTAAGCTTCAATGTTCCTATAGGTAAAACAGTAGGTATTGTTGGTGAATCAGGTTGTGGTAAATCTGTTACAAGTTTATCTTTCATGCGTTTATTACAAAGACCACAAGGTCAAACAGTTGAAGGCGAAATTCGTTTAAACTTAGGTGATAAAGCATATGATGTAACTAAAGCACCAGATGTTGCGATGCAAAAGATTCGTGGAAATTATGTATCTATGATTTTCCAAGAACCAATGACAGCTCTAAATCCAGTATTTAGAATTGGTGAACAAGTTGATGAAGTTATTTCTTTACATGATGGTGATGGAAAAACAAAAGAAGACATCAAAAAGAGAACCATCGAACTACTAGAGATGGTAGGTATTGCCAATAGTGAAGGTGTTTACATGATGTATCCACATGAACTATCTGGTGGTATGAGACAGAGAGTAATGATTGCGATGGCTCTAGCATGTAATCCTAAAGTAATCATTGCGGATGAACCTACTACTGCCTTAGACGTAACAATTCAAGCACAAATTCTTGATTTATTACGTAACTTAAAAGATCGTATCAATAGTTCGATTATGTTTATTACACACGACTTAGGTGTTATTGCAGAAATGGCAGATTATGTTGTTGTTATGTATGCAGGTAGAATTATTGAAAGAGGAACTGTAGAAGAAATCTTCGCTAATCCATGTCATCCATATACGATTGGATTAATGGCTAGTAAACCAGTTGTAGGAAAGAAAATTGATAAATTATATTCTATTCCTGGTAAAGTTCCTAATCCAATCAATATGCCACATTATTGTTATTTTAAAGATAGATGTGATAAGTGTATTGGTGCTTGTAGTGGAGAATATCCTCATGAAGTACAAATTACACCAACACATAGCGTAGCTTGTTATAGATATTACGAAGAAAATAAGGAGGAAAGCAAATGAGTGAAAAGAATGAATCATTAAAAATTGATAAAAACTTTACACCAGTTGAATATGATCCTCAATATATTTTGATGGTAAATGATTTAAAGAAATATTTCCCTATTAAACAAGGATTTATTGCTCGTACAGTAGGCTATGTTAAAGCTGTTGATGGCGTTACATTTAACTTAAAACGTGGTACTACAATGGGTCTAGTTGGTGAATCAGGATGTGGTAAAACAACTACAGGTCGTACAATTTTACGATTAGCTGGTGATAAGACTAGTGGTCAAGTATTATTCAATGGTAAAGAAGTATATGATTTATCAAATAAAGAAATGCGTGACCTACGTACAAAGATGCAAATCATTTTCCAAGATCCATTCTCTTCTCTACAACCAAGAATGCCTGTAGGCGAAATCATTGGTGAAGCAGTTAGAGAACATGGTATTGTAAGTAAAGCAGAATATGATGATTATATTGATAAAGTAATGGATGACTGTGGTCTACAATCATTCCAAAAAGATCGTTATCCTCATGAATTCTCTGGTGGACAAAGACAAAGAATTTGTATTGCTAGAGCTTTAGCTTTAAACCCAGAATTTGTTGTATGTGATGAACCAGTATCAGCACTAGATGTTTCTATCCAAGCTCAGATTATTAACTTGTTAAAAGATCTTCAAGAAAAGAGAAATTTAACATATTTATTCATTTCACATGATTTATCTGTAGTAGAACATATTAGTGATTCTGTAGGTGTAATGTATTTGGGTAACTTAGTGGAATATGGATCAACAGAAGATATCTTCTCTCATCCATTACATCCATATACTCAAGCTTTATTCTCAGCAATTCCTGTACCAGATCCTACAGCAAAGATGAAGAGAATTGTATTAGAAGGTAGTATTCCTTCTCCAGCAAATCCTCCAAAAGGCTGTAAGTTCCATACAAGATGTTCTAAGTGCATGGAAATCTGTAAGCATAAAGCACCTGTACAAAAAGAAATTGAACCAGGTCATTATGTAGTATGTCATTTATATGACAACGAAAAGGATGTAAATGAAAAATAGAAATGAAGAATATGAAGATGATGGTCGTACAATTGTAGATATGTCTTCTATTGAAAGACCGAATCTATTCTCGTTTCGTAGTACTGAACCTAGCAGAAATGTATCAGAAAGCCCTAAAAATGATCGCCCATGGGAAGATCATTCTATAAGTAAAGAAGAAAGAAGATGGGCTATATTTGGTGCTTTAAAAGCTTCTCTATTAATAGGATTAGCTTATGTTGTAGGTTTAGGAATAGTCATTTTATTACTTGTGTTATATTTTAAAAAAGTTTAGGAAGCAATTCCTAAACTTTTTTCTTAACCGATAATCGCAAATATTTGACTAGCAACAAATAGGATGATGCATAAGATAATCGATGGAGAAGTAAGATAGATTTTCCATAGTTTACCATCTGTCGCTCCATAACGAATACTATTTGTATTAACACTTTTATTAATGAGTATCACTACACACATAATGTATATAAATAATACAAGTAATGTCGTAATGATTAATAAATTAGAAGGTAATATTGCGATAATCCAATCAAATAAATGAATAAATGATGATGTAACAATCGTAATCTTAATCGAGTGATATTTTAAACTAATTAATGAAAGATACCATCCAATAAAGAATGCAGGAATTGCGCTAACAATATTTCCTTGTAGTAAAGCATATAGGAAAGCAGATCCTAATACACCAAAATATCTACCATAATGACCTAGTTGTCTTTGAACAATACCACGGAATATCATTTCGTCTGATATTGGTTTTAATAAAACAAAGTAGAAGAAATAAATGACATTTTTAATGATATTTTCCTTGGTTCTAAATTCACCAATAAATGTATATTGTGACGTATTCATGTTCGTAAGGAACGAAAACATTGAGGTAATAGCATTTGTTAGTAACAATAGTCCTAGACCTAAGATAATATAGTTAAATATTTTTTTAAAAGAAAGATTAGGATTAGTCCAATAGTCTTTAAATCGTAACTCTAATTTATTACTAGCAAATAGAACAATAAATATCGTGAATAATAATGTGACTATCGTAATAGTACATAATGAATAGAATTCAATATTTTCTGTAACAAGTTCAAGAGGAATATATTTAAAGACGTGGTTTATTCCTATTGTGATTAAAAATAGAAAGGCTAAAGGATACCCAAAATAATTAATTTGTTGTTTTGCCTCTTGAACGGTTATCGTTTTAACTTCGTTTTTTGACATAGTGATTATTATACTAGACTTCACTTATTCTAGAAACCATGTTTTTGAAATAATGCGTCTGCTAAAGTTAAGTATTCTTCAAAGTCTAAATGTAGTTTAGAATGATTTTTAGCATAAATATCTGCTAAATGACCATGCATGTAAATGCCCATAGCAGTACTTGTAAAAACATCTTTTTGTTTTAATAAAATGCCTGCAATCATTCCTGTTAATAAATCACCACTACCTGCTGTAGCTAATGATTGATTACCAGATTCATTGATATATAGTTTTCCACTAGGAGAACATAAAATGGTATTCGTACCTTTTAGAGCTAAATGAACATGATGCTCACTAGCAAACTTTTTAACAATTTCTATACGACTTTTTTGTATTTCTTCTATTGATAAATGTGATAAAGCACTAAATTCACCAATATGTGGTGTTAGAATCACATCATTTTTAGCATATTTTAGTACAAATAAGTTATCTTTTAATATTTGTAAAGCTTCTGCATCAAATATAATTGGACAATTTGCTTTTTCAATAATGAGATTGAGTAAAGCCTCGTTGTGGGGCATATTTGTAGCACCACTACCAAATGCAATGACTTTGGCATGTTCTATCGCATAGCTTAACTTATCCATATAATTATCATCGTTAAATGGTAAATATACGGGATAATGAAAATTACTAGTCACAATTGGATAAATATCATCAGGTAATCCTACTTCTATAAATGGTGCTCCCATACATTTAGCCCCAATGATGTTAAAACAAATCGCACCAGCCATTCCATAACTACCACCAATAAGTAGTGCTTTACCATAAGTGCCTTTATAGTCATTTATAGAGGATTTAGGATACTCTTTAAAGAAGATATCTTCATTCATTTCTAGATATGTACTAGATTCAGGTTCGATTGGTAAAGAAACAAGCTTAATTTCATTAGCTAAATGTAATTCTTTATTTAATGCATGTATCGGTTTAAAGGCACCTAAAGCATAAGTGATTTCAGAACGAATTGTATATGGATCATATTTTCCAGTATTTGCTTCAGCGCCACTATTAATATCAATACTAAATACTCTTGCATGAGATGTATGAATAAATGTAAATAATGAACGAATATCATCAGGTAATGCATCATGGAAACTAAAACCAAATAACGCATCAATAATGACTGTTGATGATTTGACGGCGCTACTTAAATGTTCATTAGAAAGAATTGGATAATCAAACTTATGATAAATCAGTTCAGATTGCGTATGACTAGGCTCTTTATAAGGAAAAGCAAGTTTAACATCATAATGATATTTCACTAGATATTGGCATAATACCATACCATCAGCACCATTATTCCCATTACCACACAAAATCAGTATCTTATCTTTTCTGCTTATTTTTCGCTTGATTTCTTGATATAACTTTTTTCCGACAAGATGGATTAAGTCATATTCTGATAAATTGGATTTGGATTCGGCTATTTTCATTTCTTCACTAGTTAGTATCATGATTTGCCTCGCTTTCTTTAATGATATGAATTAGTTCTTTTACAAATTGTGAATGTGTATTTTTGTTATATGCAAATAATATTTCTGTTTCTAAAGATTCAGCTAATATCGTTGATGTATTTAATTCTTCACATAATGCTAGCATCGATTCAGGTAAGATGGCTAAAGTATTTGTAGCTTTTACTAACGCAATACTTGTTCTACCATCATTACATATACTAAAGACATTTGGTTCAATACCTAATTGATTAAAGGCATTCATGATAAAGGAATCATATCGTCTGTACAAAATAAGTGGTTTATCGACTAGTTCTTTTAAGGTTATCGTTTCAGGCAATACGCTAGAACTAGCCACAATCATTTTTTCTTTCTTTAAAGAAATGGCATTGATTGTCCCTAAATTTACTGGGGTACGAATACAAGCAGCTTCGATAGCACCATTTTTTAATAAATCTACTAAAGTAAAAGTATCATCATCATATAATTCAAAATGAATATTAGGATATTTATTCAATAGTTGCGTTAAATAAGGTAAGAAGAACGCAATCGTAGTAGGAGTAATACCAACATGGAAAGATCGTTTCTTATTGATATCTGCTATTTCATCCATTGTGGCTTTACTTAAAGATAGAATACCTTGAGCACGTTTATAAAAGATTTTACCTGATTCAGTTAATTCGATATGTCTACTATCTCGAATGAATAATGTTGTGCCTAATTCTTCTTCAAGATTTTTTATTTGAATACTAATTGGAGGTTGAGACATATGTAGCTTTTTGGCAGCAGATGAGATACTTCCAGAATCAGCTATAGCGATAAAATATTCCATTTGTTTTAAATCCATATGCTTACTCCTCAAACTTGTAATAATTGCATTTCAAACGCATAACTGTTATCATAAATACACATGCCCGCGTGATGGAATTGGTAGACGTAGGGGACTCAAAATCCCCCGGTAGTGATACCGTGTCGGTTCGAGTCCGACCGTGGGCACCATGTTATACATATCACCGCTTATTAGCGGTTTTTTTATTTATAAAAGCTAATTTCATTTTACTCCAAATAGCACAAAATAAGATAGTTTTTCCTACTTGATATGATGACAAGCAACAAGTTCTTGTTCAGTGTTAGAATATTGTTATGACAAGGAGAGAAACTATGGAAACTGCTAAAATAGACTTACATTTGCATTTAGATGGATCATTATATTTGCCTTGGGCTTATGAAACAGCTTTGAAAAGAGGTGTAGTACCAAGTGATTATTCTTTTGAAGAATATTATGAAAGATATTATCAAAAGAATTTTAAAGATCGTACCGAAAGTATTAAGAAATTTGATTTTCCTGTATCAATTATGCAGACAAAAGAAGATATCAGTGACGCGGTATATTATCTAGTTCGTACATTACATGAACAAAATATGGTATATGCAGAAATCCGTTTTGCGACGCAACAACACACACAATGTGGTTTAACCCAAAAAGAAGCGATGTTAGCCGCAATTGATGGAAAAAAACGAGCGGAAAAAGATTTTCCAGATGTAATCGTACGCTTTATTAACTGTATGATGCATAAAGGTGAAAATGCTTATGCAAATATGGACGCAAACTACGAAACAATTGAGGTAGTAAAAGAGTTACGTGATCAAGGTGTAGTTGGATTAGATTTAGCAGGATATGAGAATAATGGAGATTATGTGTTATATGCACCATTATTTGAAAAAGCAAGAAGTTATAACATTCCTTATACAATGCATGCTGGGGAAATGGGAATAGGAAAGCATGTATTAGATGCGTTAGAAATGAAAGCACATCGTATTGGTCATGGTGTAAATGCAGTACAAGATGAAGCTTATTTGAAAGCAGTAGTTGATAGTCAAATTCCATTAGAAGTTTGTCCTTCTTCAAATACAAAATATGATTTCAATTATGTGCGTCACCCAGTGAAGCAATTAATTCGCTCTGGAGCAAAAGTAACAATTAATTCAGATAATATGGTATATGCAAAAACATCCGTTCATCATGAACATGAAATGCTTAGACAAATAGGAATAACTGTAGATGAATTGAAAACATGCACGATGAATGCAGTAGATGCGGCATTTTGTGATGAAAAAACAAAAGAGATAATCCGTCAAAGAATACGAGATGATTGGAAATGAGTTTCGAAACGAAAGTCGTAAATCATTCAATTACAGATAATTTTGGCTTTGGATATCGTTATATCTCAAAACAAAATAAATATGGAAAACAATTTTTTGCTTGGTTAGGTAAACCAGACCGTAATTCTCTTTACATTTATACATGTGAGATTTCTTCGTCAGAATATTACGAAATAGAAGAAAAATATAAAAATCATACTGAAGTTGATGATGATTCAATGAATCGATTTGAAAAGAAATATATTCAAAATCACAATGTATTAATGCAAGGTTGGAATTGTAAATATGAATAGAGGTAATTAGTATGGGATGTACAACAATATTAGTAGGTAAAAAAGCAAGTTATGATGGGTCAACAATGACTGCTAGAAATGATGATTCTAGTAATGGAAAATTTACGGCCAAAAAATTACAAGTCGTAAAAGCAAATGATAATCCTAAGCATTATCAATCTGTTTTATCAAAGTTTGCGATGGATTTAGAAGAAACTTCTCTTCAATATACATGTATGCCTAATGCAATTGATGGGGAAGGAATATGGGCTGCGGCTGGAGTAAATGAAGAAAATGTCGCCATGACAGCTACCGAAACAATCACGTCTAATGCACGTGTTCTTGCGGGGGACCCTTTAGTAAAAGATGGTTTTGGTGAAGAAGATATTGTGGTAATTACTTTGCCTTATATCCATAGTGCTAAAGATGGCGTAAAAAGATTAGGGTCATTACTAGAAAAATACGGTACTTATGAAATGAATGGTATTGCCTTTCAAGATAAGGACAATATTTGGTATTTAGAAACGATAGGTGGTCATCATTGGATGGCTAGAAGAGTTCCAGATGATGCATATGTCATGATGCCTAATCAATTAGGCATAGATGGATTTGATTTTGAAGATGCATATTCTTCACAAGAAAATTATATGTGTTCCAGTGATTTAAAAGAGTTTGTAGAAAAATATCATTTGGATTTATCTCTTGATGGTCAATTTAATCCTCGTGCTACATTTGGTTCTCACACAGATTCAGACCACGTTTATAACACACCTAGAGCTTGGTATATGGCTAGATACTTTAATCCTAATACATTTGATGATGATCCAAGACGCGGTAGATATTCACCAGAAAGTGATGATTTACCATGGTGTCTAGTTCCAGAAAAAAAGATTACACCAAGTGATATTAAATATATTCTTTCTTCACATTTCCAAGGTACACCATTTGATCCTTATGATGGCCGTAATCATGGTGAATTTAAAGGAAAATATAGAGTGATAGGAATTAATCGTAATAGCTTTGTGGCACTTATTCAAATAAGAGGTGATAAACCTAAAGAATTGCAAGCAATCGAATGGATTGCGGAAGGTTCTAATGTATTTAATGCTTTAGTTCCACTATTTGCTCATACTAGTAACGTACCTGAATACTTAGCGTATACAACAGATAAAGTTTCTACAAATAGTTTCTATTGGACAAATCGTTTGATTGGTGCATTAGCAGATGCTTCATATGGATACTCTATTGTACATATTGAAAGATACCAACAACTTGTAGAAGCTAGAGGAATGGAAATCATTTATCGCTATGAAGAGCTTATTGAAAAAGAAGATAATAAAGAAGAACTAATCACAAAAGCAAACCAAGAAATTGTAGATATGTTACAAGAAGAAACAGAAAAAGTATTGGATAAAGTTTTATATGAAACAAGCATGCATATGAAAAATGCTTATGCTCGTAGTGATAATTAGGAGCATTTATGAAATCACAACTATATTCAATGCAAAGCTTACTAGATGCGAAAATCTGTGTAGAAGCAGGGGCGGATAGAATTGGCGTTTTAGCATCTAATCGTCATGGTGAGTTTCCTTGTGAAGTAGAAGAAAAGAAAGCCTATGAAATCTTTAGATACTTAGATGGTAAATGTACAAGTATTTTAATTAGTGTTGGAAGAAACGAAGAAGAAATATTTGATCAAGTAGAATATCTTAGACCTAATGTATTACATCTTTGTGCTAATTTTGTGGGTAGTCCTAGCTTTAGAGAACATCTAAGAGAAAGATTTCCTAATGTAGAACTAATGGAAGCTGTAGGAATTACAGGTAGAGAATCGATTAAAGAAGCGTATCGTATCGCAGAATATGCCGATTGTTTACTGCTAGATAGTGTTAGTTCTTTTATAAAAGGAATAGGTGCAGCAGGCATTACGCATGATTGGTCTATTGATAAAGAAATAATTGATCATGTTAAAATACCTGTAATTGTTGCGGGAGGACTAGGACCAGAAAACGTGCAACAGGTCATTGATACATTGCATCCTTGGGGTGTAGATTCTTTAACGAAAACTTGTATTGTTAAAGATGGTGTATTAGTCGCAAAAGATAAAGAGA
This sequence comes from bacterium, assembly GCA_963645035.1. Lineage (GTDB taxonomy): Bacteria > Bacillota_I > Bacilli_A > Erysipelotrichales > Erysipelotrichaceae > Bulleidia. The sequence continues at coordinate 15,839 of CAVIQY010000025.1, forward strand.
AAGTAGAAGCATTCTGTAAGATTGTTCGGGCTGCAAAATGAAGATACTATGTATAGGCGATTTGAACGCTGATTTATTATTACCTTACGCAAAAGCGAAAAGAAAAATAGAAAATAAAAATATGAATTCAAAAGATCCTCTAGATGTTACTTTTCAAGGTGGAGGATCTGTTGCGAATACGGCTAGAGTACTGGGGAAATTAGGAATGAATCCTTATTTTGTGACGGATTTATGTAAGGATAATATTGGTGAATTCTTGAAACAAGAAATGGAAGACTACCATGTAAATATGTCTTATTCTCGCACGAGTGATAATGGTACATTAATATGTGTTGCGGTAGTAGAAGAAGATGGTAATAGAGTGATTTTTCCATGGTTTCCACCACATGCGGATGTACCACATTTTACAAAAGAAATTTTCGAACATATTCCATTAGAAGATTATTTTGTTTTTACAAGTGGTATGGTATTAAACAATGACGAAACAACAATGCAAGCTATCTATGACTTTGTGACAGAATTAAAAAAGAATACAAATTCTATCTTCATGTTTGATTTGAATATGCGAATAGAAACATATGGCTATAGTGAAGAACGAGAAAAATATTATCAGCTCTATGTTAATTTAGCAGATATTTTAGTAGGATCAGGGGAAGATGAATTCTTACCTTTAACGAAAAAAGAAATGATGGATGAAGCGATACATTCTTTTAGTAAAGATAAAATCATTATTGAAAGAAATGGTGCTGAACCAATACATGTTGTTTATCAAAACAAAGAACAGATTGTAGAATGTGAAAAAGTAAAACCTATTCATACAATTGGAGCAGGAGATACTTTTAATGGGGTATTTATTGCTAGTTATCTAAAGGGAAATAGTCTTTTAGATAGCGTGAAAAAGGCAAGTCACGCTGCTAGCTATATGATTTCTCATACAGGATATTTATCTTTACCTAGTGATTGATAAAAAGATTCTTGAACAAAAAAAGTAAATTCAATATAATTCAAGTCGTATGTTTTTATGGGGGATTTCAAAATGGAAACTGAACAAATTGCGATACGTAAAAAATTAATTACATTTTTAGTTGTATCTTTTATTGCTGGATGGGCTTTACAATTTTTAGGCTTACATCTAGAAAGTAATGAACAAGAAGAACTGGGAGAAATGATTATCATATTAAGTACTTTTATGCCATTACTTGGTGTAGTTGTTGCACAACATATGCATATGGAAACAAAATCTTGTGGTATTCGTTGGGCATTGCCTGGTAAAAAAGATATTAAATATGTCGTTTTAGCATGGGTGCTACCACTAGTATTAACAATACTTGGAGCAGTATTATATTTTATTATTTTCCCGGGAAATTATGATCCTAAGTTTCATTATCTACATACTGCTTCTGGAGCAATTAAAACATCTGCTTTTTTATCTGCTTTTATTACAGGACCGATTATTTCAGCAATTGAAGGTATTGGTGGTGAAATTGGATGGCATTCTTACTTTATTCCATTATTAGAAAAGAAACATGGTGTAATGAAGGCAATGGCTATCTGTGGTGTAGTATGGGGTATTTGGTATGCACCATTAATCATTCATGGTCATGACTTTGGTACAGATTACTTTGGAGCACCATTTACAGGAATCATTACATTATGTGTATATTACACATTATTAAGTATGTTCTTTACTTGGTTACATATGAAAACAGAAACGATTTATGTTCCTGGTTTAGCTCATGGTACATTTGCGGCAATTGAACCATTTGCTTTACAATTTACATTAAATTATCCAAAAGGACATATTTTAGGCCCATCATTACCTGGTGTTATTTCTATGATTCCTTTACTTCTTTTTATCCTATTCTTAGTGAAAAAAGAGGTATTTAAAGAAGGAGAAGAAGAATGAGCGTTTATTTAGATAGAGCAATAGAATTAAGAAAAGATATAGATAAACATCATAATTGTGCTGAAAGTGTAGTCTTATCTTTTGTGCCTGAAGCGAATATATCAAGAGAAACCGCAATACGCGTTACAGCTAATTTTGCCCAAGGAATGAAAATGGGTTCTACATGTGGTGTAATAGTAGGTAGCTTAATGGTTTTAGGACTATTTGGCATAGATGATCAAGCTACAATTAATTCACTCATCATGGATTTTAAAAGAAATCATGATGGTTTAACTACATGTGGCGAATTACTACGTAAAAGTCATTCTTTAGGAATTGAACGTAAAGCGCATTGCGATAAACTCGTTTTTGAAGGTGTAGAACGCCTAGAAAAGATTCTAAAAGAAAAGAATCTAATTGGCTAAAACCGTATCTATTTTTGTGATGATTTCGTTAGATGTCGAGACAATCGTATCTAACGAATTTTTAAATTCACTTAGTTCTTTAGATTTACTCCAATCCGCAATATAACCAAAAGAATAATCACTTGTATCATATCCATAATGTTTAAGTACAGTATAGGCAACACTTTCTGCTTCTACTTCTCTAGTGTGAATATCTACTAATGGTTCGTTCTCTTTTGGCGTATGCAATAAAACATGGGTTAATTCATGGATTAATGTTTTTACTTTTTGCATTGAGGAGATTGTTGAATTAATGACAATCTTCTTTTCTTTTATCGCATAATAGCCACTCATGTTTTCTTGTAATGGTTTAAAAGTGATAGGTACAGGGCAAATTTTCTTAATGGCATCGATATATTTTTCATCATCTTCCATGTCACCAAGTAATTGTTTCGTGAAGCCTTTAGGTAAATCACTTCCTTCAGTTTGACTGACATCGAATACGGTAATTGCTTTGTAAGAAATAATTTCTTCTTCCTCATCTGGCTTTTGTTTTACCTTGATTGGGGCGAATATGCGTATTCCTTTTTCTCCTTTCTTTACATAACGATTAAATTGCGTCATCCAAGCTCGATATCCTGCTACATAGCTTGCCTCAGGATTTTGAAGCCAAATGAGTAAAGTATTTCGATAACTGTAATGATGAAAGCGAGACATCGTTTCTAAATAAGAACGATAGCCATCATTGCTATACAAATTTCGAATTCCTTTCTCTAATTCTTGGGTAATGTCTTTCACTGTAGTTAATGTGTTCATAAAAATATCCTCCAATATATGTATTAGCGAAAAACAGGCAAAATCCCCATTTTCAACAAATAAAATTTTTAGTGATATAATTTCTTTGTTCTGGAGGAAATAAAATATGGAACAATTAGAATTTAAATTTGATACACAATTATTAATTGATGGACATGATCTTTCTGAAGATACAATTCACGATTATATTCTTGAACATTTTAAAGGGGATTGCTTACTAGTAGTAGGTGACGATACTTTGATTAAGATTCATTTTCATACAAATGAACCATGGAAAGTTCTAGAATATGGTCAATCTATTGGTGATATTTATGATGTTGTTGTAGAGAATATGCAACGTCAAGAAGAAGGTCTAAAAGGATAATGGAAGAAATAGAAAGAATAAAAGCTTTAAGTAATGCGTTTGGTGTTAGTGGATTTGAAGATGATGTGGCTACTCTAGTAAAAGAAGAGTTATCTGAATTTGATTGCACAGAAGACCATATGCGTAATGTACGCATGGTGGTAAATCCTAATGGTTCAGGACCAAAAGTTATGCTAGATGCACATCTTGATGAAGTAGGAATTATGGTTCAAGCTGTTAAACCTAATGGCACGATGAAATTCTTACCAATTGGTGGTTGGATGCCTAGCAATTTTCCTAGTTCTGCATTCAAAATTAAGAATAAAGATGGTGAACTTGTAAAAAGTATTGTGACAGCTAAACCACCTCATTTTGCAAGTGCTGCTGAAAAGAACGCGGCACCGCTTGTAGAAAATATGGTTCTAGATTGTGGTAGCACAAGTAAAGAAGAAACACTTAATGATTTTAAAGTAGGAATTGCTTCACCAGCTGTACCAGATATTACTTGTACATATAACGAAAAAAAGCATTTATTCTCTGGTAAAGCTTTTGATTGTCGTATTGGTGTTGCGGCTGAAATTGAAACATTAAAAAGAGTTTCTAAGGAAGAATTACCTTGTGTAGTACAAGGTGCTTTCTCAAGCCAAGAAGAAGTAGGAGAGCGTGGCGTTTATGCTAACTACAAAGAATTACAACCAGATGTAATGATTTGTTTTGAAGGTTGTCCTGCCGATGATACGTTCCAAGAAGACTATCTCGTACAAACTGCTTTATATAAAGGACCAATGTTAAGACATTTTGATGTCTCTATGATTACAAGTCCTCGTTTCCAAAAATTTGCTTTAGATATTGCCAAAAAATATAACATTCCTGTACAAGAGAGTGTTAGAAGCGGTGGTGGAACAGATGCAGGGAAAATCCATATGGAAGGCGTACCTTGCATTGTGATCGGTGTTCCTGTTCGTTATATTCATAGTTCAAATTGTTTCTGCACATTAGATGATTACCAAAATGCAGTGAATCTAGCAGAAAAAATTATTTTGAATTTAACAGATGAAGTAGTGAAATCATTTTAGGTATTTGTAGCTAGTTTGCTTAAGACTAGTGATAATGCTATAATGTGAGTGTTTTTGGGAGGTATCGTCATGGGATTAAAAGATAAACTTATGGGCTTTGTTGCGCCTGTTGATGAAGAAGACGAAGAGGAAGAGGAAGAAGAATATACTCAACCTGAGACAAAACCAATTAGTTCTTACGAAACAGTGCGTAATGCGAAAGTAAAACAATCTGTTAACCAAGATACAAAGATGGTATTGTTTGAGCCTCGTACATTTGAAGAAGCAGAAGAAATCGCTTCACATTTAAAACAAAGAAGAGCTTGTGTTGTAAATTTACATCGTTTACAAAGAGATTATGCTCAACGTACGATTGATTTCTTAGCAGGTGCTGTATTTGCTTTAGATGGTAAGATACAAAAGATTGGTCATAATGTGATTTTATGCTCACCTAGATCAATTGGTGTAGACGGAGAAATCTCATTAGATAATGGCGAAGAGTAATCAGGAAGAAGTTTCTATCCTAACTCGCTTAAAAGATTTGCAAAGACAAAGTGAACGTCAAAATCGTCATATTGAGTCATTCTTTATGAATGAAGAAGAACTAGCTTTAGCTCAAACAGAGTTTAAAGAAGGACCATTATTAAGATATGATGGTGGTTATGCAAATGCCTTAAAGAAAAAAGCTATCTTTCTTGTAGATGAGGAGGATGGCTTTTCTGATATTGTTTGCATACAAGCAGATATTGATCAAAGGTTTCGTAAGATTAGTCACCGTGATATTTTAGGTGCATTAATGCATTTACAGATTGATCGACATAGTTTTGGTGATTTTTGGATAGAAGAAGACCATATCTATATTTATACATCTAGTTTGATGGCTGAGTTTTTGATTGATAATTTGATTCGCATATCTAATTTGAATGTGTCATTTTATCAAACAGAGAATCATCCTGAACAAAAGTTTCAATATAAAAAGATTACAACCATTGTGTCTAGTTTAAGATTAGACGCAATTGTCGCATCCCTTGCACATATTAGTCGCTCTGAAGCTAAGCGTATGATTACCCAAGGATTAGTACAAGTAAATCACGTAACGCTTGTCGATGGGGATGAATTGTGCAATAATAACTGTACGATTTCTATTCGAGGAAAAGGTCGTTTTCGCTATACAGGAAGTATACATAAGACCAAAAAGGATAGAATTGTCGTAGAATTTCTGGAAAGTATTTGAGAGGGTCAATATGAGTTCACCAAAACCAACATTTCGTGTGATGAAAAATGGTTATGACCGTTTTGCGGTTGATGACTCTATTGATAAGTATGCTGCAGAAGTTGAAGAGCTTGAGAAGAAGATTAAGATTTATGAAGATCGCTTAACAAAAGCATATAAGGATATTCAGGATTTAAATCAAAGATATCGTGAGCTTGAGAATTCAATGGATGCACAAAAACAAGCTGCTGAAAATATTGCCAGATTATCGCTTCGTGAAGCCAACGAAATTATCGATACTGCACAAAACAATGCAGATATGATTATTCGTCAATCACTTTATACTGCTCGTGAGATTCTTGTAGAACTTTCGAAATTATATAGTGATGCTAATGTGGTAAAGAGTTCAACAAAAACAAAACTAGAAGGTTTAGTACATGAACTTGAGGAATTTGAACTTCCAAAGATGCCAGATTTAGGTTGGCTAAAAGAAGCAGAAAACAAAATGCGTTGATCAGGACATGCTGTCATGAGGGATTATTAGAGAGTCTATGGGTGGTGTAAATAGACATGAAGTCATGAACAGATATCACCGTGTGAGCATTCGCAAATCTTGCGTTATAAGATATGAAGTTGAGGGCATAGTCAATATAGGACTATGAACTAAGGTGGTACCGCGTTTAATAGCGTCCTTAGATTTTAAGGATGCTTTTTTTATTAGCACAAGGAGAGAGTACAGATGGATTACAAAGAGACATTACACATGCCAAATACTACATTTGAAATGCGTGGTAATTTGGCACAAAAAGAACCAGGTATTTTGAAACAATGGCAAGAGAATAACTATTATCAAAATATCCTAGAACACCATAAGGGAGAAAAAGCATTTATTTTACATGATGGTCCTCCATACGCAAATGGCAACTTACATGCTGGTACAGCAATGAACCGTGTAATCAAAGACTTCATTGTTAGAAGTCATGCAATGAGTGGTTACTATACACCATTCTTCCCTGGTTGGGATACACATGGTTTACCAATTGAAAATGCAATTCAAAAGCTAGGTGTAGATCGTAAATCTTTATCTAACGCTGAATTCCGCAAGAAGTGTGAAGAATACGCAAGAAAACAAATTGCACAACAAATGGATACAGAAAAGCGTTTAGGTGAGGTTGCGGATTATGAACATCCATATATCACATTATTACCAGAATTCGAAGCTAGACAAATTCGTACATTTGGACAAATGGCTAGTAAGGGAATGATTTTCCAAGGCTTAAAACCTGTTTATTGGTCACCATTTAATGAAACAGCTGTAGCTGATTCTGAAATTGTCTATAAAGATGTAAAAGATGCGACTATCTATCTAGCATTCCAAATCGCTGATGGTAAAGGTGTATTAGATAGTGATGACTATTATGTAATTTGGACAACTACTCCTTGGACTATTCCATCAAATGAAGCAGTATCTTTAAATCCAGATTTAGTTTATGCAGAAGTACAAACAGAAAAAGGAAAACTAGTAGTACTAGAAAAGTTTGTTGATAAATTATTAGCTAAATTTAATTTAGAAAACAAAGGTGTTTTAAGAACATTTAAAGGTAAAGAACTAGAAGGTATTACATATCATCATGTTGTATTAGATAAAGATTGTCCTACATTATTAGGTAATCACGTAACAGATGAAGATGGTACTGGTGTCGTTCATACTGCTGGAGGTCACGGTTTAGATGACTATCTAGTATGTGCTAAATATGGTTTAGCTCCTATTAATACAGTAGATTATCAAGGTAACATGAATGAAGAAGCTGGAGAAAAATACAAAGGCATGTTCTTTGAAGATTGTTCTAAAGCAATTATTCATGATATGAATGAAAAAGGATGCTTACTTGCAGTAGAAAATATTGTGCATAGTTATCCTCATGATGATCGTTTAAAGAAGAAGGTTATCTTTAGAGCTGTTAAACAATGGTTCTGTTCTATTGATAAATTAAAACCACAACTACTTGATGAAATTGATAACCAAATCAAATGGCATAACTCATTTGGTCAAAAAAGAATGCATAACATGATTGCGGATCGTGGTGACTGGTGTATTTCTAGACAAAGACTATGGGGTGTTCCAATTCCTATCATTTACAATGAAGATGGTTCACCAATCATGGAATTAGAAGTATTCAACCACATCGCTGATCTATTTGAAAAGTATGGTTCTAACTATTGGTTTGAACATGACGCAAAAGAATTATTACCAGAAGGATATACAAATGAAAAATCACCTAATGGTAACTATACAAAAGAAAAAGATATCATGGATGTATGGTTTGACTCTGGTTCTTCATGGAATGAATTACAAGCTAGAGGATATGATTATCCATGTGATGTTTATTTTGAAGGTAGTGACCAATATAGAGGTTGGTTCAACTCATCATTAATCGTTTCTACAGCAGTAAATGGTACAGCTCCATATAAAGAAGTATTATCACACGGTTATGTTGTAGACTCTAAGGGTGAAAAGATGAGTAAGTCTGTTGGTAATGTTGTTAACCCATTAGACATTATCAATAAGAATGGTGCTGATGTATTCAGACTATGGGCAATGACTAGTGACTTTAAGGAAGACTTAAAACTAGGTGACGCTAATATTAAACAAGTATCTGATCAATATCGTAAGATTAGAAATACGTTTAGATTCTTATTAGGTAATGTAAATGCCGAAGATTTTGATCCTAAGAAAGATATGCTTGCGTATGATGAATTAACTTCTGTAGATCAATATATCTTAGTGAAATTAAATGATGTTGTTAGAGAAGTAAGAAAAGACGTAGAAGAATATGATTATGTAGACGCTTCTAAAGTACTAACAAACTTCATGGTTGTTGAATTATCTTCTTATTATTGTGATTTTACAAAAGATATCTTATATTGCGATGATTTAACAGATGTTAGAAGAAGACAAGTTCAAACAGTATATTGGGCTTGTATAGATACACTTGTTAAGTTATGGGCACCATTCCTATGCTATACAACTGAAGAAGTATGGCAACACTTCAATAATGATGAAGCAGAATCTGTTCATTATTGCCATTTCCCAGAAGTTAAGGAATATGCAAATGAAGCTACTTTAAAAGAAACATTCAAATCACTTCTTGATGTTCGTGATGGGGTAATGAAAGCTCTAGAAGAAGCTAGAAGTGCAAAAGAAATTGGTACAGCACAAGAAGCTCACGCTGTAATTGAATGTACAGAAGCAGATAAGTCATTACTAGAAGGAACATTAGGAGAAGATATTGCACAATGGTTAATCGTTTCTAAAGCTACATTAAAAGAAGCAAAAGAAACACGTGTATCTATTGTTAAAGCTACTGGTACAAAGTGTCCTAGATGTTGGAACTATAGTGAAGAAGCTGATGAAAATGGATTATGTCCAAGATGTCATCGTGTAATGAGTAAATAATATAAAATAAACTAGAAACATGATTACTAGAGTCATTCTAATAGTCATGTTTTTTAATTAGCTATATCAAAAAAATCATGATTTTCACAGTGTTGTTGATAGATGATAAAATTATGCTGTCCTAGCAATAGGACAACAAATTAATTAAGGGAAGCAATAGTGCATTTGACGTGGTGGTCTCCGCATTATTGTTTCCCTTAATTAGGAGACCGCCATTAATGAAAATAATAAATATTTTGTAAGCAAATCTCGTAGGAAGACTCCGTGGGATGGTCCTCAAGAATATAATGATTTGCAAAATTTTATTCGTGATTAATATAAAGAACTTTATCAAGTGATAATGGTACTTTAAAGATAACCAAAATGGATCGTTAGAAATTCACCAATTATGGTGAATTAACAAACGGCTATATGGTTATCTTTTCATTTTGCTTACACTAATTCTGAAAGGAGGTGAGCAAAATGAAAAACAATAAAAATATTGTAGGAGTACTAAGAATAATGGAAGACTTAAAAATAAAACCTAATTATAGTGAGCTTGGAAGAATGTTTAATGTAGATCGCCATACAATTAAGAAATATCATGAGAATGGTGGAATTCCAAAACGAAAGAATAGTGAACGTGGTTCAAAATGGGATAAGTATTATGACGAAATACTGCAATTAATGGATATTCCAGGAGTTACAAAAACTAGTGTATATCATTCTTTAAAATATTCGCATGGATCAGAAATAGGCAATTACAATGGCTTTAAAGCGTATACTCTTCGAAAAGGAATAGCTTGTAAAAAAGTTGATGTTACACCACATGTTCTTTATGAAACAGAACCTGGTGAACAAATACAATGTGATTGGAAAGAAAACCTCGTCACGCATAATAAAGATGGAATTGAGTATACATATAATGTGTTTTCTGCAACACTAGGTTACTCAAGAGAACATGTATATATTTACTCAATTAATAAGACTGAAGATGATTTCATACGTTGTACAATCGAAACATTTCGTAGACTCGGTGGTAAGACTAGAATCCTTAAAACAGATAATATGAGTGCTATTGTATCAGTTAATGGTAGAAAGAAATCGATTCATAAGAAAATCCAGGCATTTTTTAAAGATATTGATGTAAAGCTTGAGTTGTGTGAATGTCGAACTCCAGTCACTAAGGGAAAAGACGAAAGTTCAAATCGTTTTGTCAATTGGATAAAAGCTTTTGACTATCAAGTTAAAGATGAAACTGAATTAATTTGTGTGATTGAAAATTACATTACTAGTGAAGCCAATAAACAAAATAATAGTAGAACAAAAGTTCCTCCATCACTGTTATTCAAGGAAGAAAAAGATTACTTAAGGCCAATCGGTAATGAAATGAACCTTGATACATATATTCAAAAGAAAAAAAGAACAAAGGTACCAAATACGCAACTCATCAGTTATCAAAGCAAACAATATTCAGTACCGTGTAAATATATCGGGAAGTATGTAGATGTACTATCAGTTGGAAGCGAAATTTACATCTATCATAATCATTCCCTCATTACAGTACATACACTATCAAAAAAAGATATTAATTACAAAGAAGAACACTATATTGAAGGATTAAGCAAGCGTTTAAAAAGTGGTACTGATGAAATTGAAGAATTGGCCAAGAAAAATCTTGAAAGATTAAATCGATTAGGAGGAGATTAACAATGATTCAATACACATGTAGGATTGGAAACGAAACTTGGGATGAATATATAGAAGCTCTAGAGCATACCGAAAAATATTCAATACTAGAAATAGTATACAATGGTCATCTAATAAAATTGTTTTTATGGCATTTCAATGACGAATATTGGGTAGGTATACCAGACATGAATATAATACGGACTCTTGCCTATCCAACAGATGAATTTTGGAATTGGGAGGCTCTAATGAGAGCTACAAATGATACTTATTTTTCCAAAACAATAGCTATAGGAATTTCTAAATATTACAGTTCAATTACAAATACTACAAATGTAGTAGAATATATCAAAAATCTAAAAGGAAATAAGGTTACATATAAAACATCAGTAGTTATGTATGATCCTGAAACGAATTTAGAACATCTAATTTATATGATTAATAGAAAGGCTAATTCATGCGAAATACTTTCTATTTCCTTAAAAGCAAAAGGAGATTATGAAGTATCAGATTATTTCATTACACAACTAAATCGCTTATATAATCAATGCACGATTGAGCCAAATAGCCCATATCTAAATAAAGACATTAGACACATAATAAAAACTTTAGTTAAGAAATAAAAACAAATATCGTTGGAGTAGTTTTATAGCTATTCCAACGATTCAAACAAGGAGAAAAAAATGACAACAAACTATATAAAATTAACAAATAATCTAGAATCACTAAAACTATACACAATCAAAGATAATCTACCTGCTTATATAGATATGATTAACGATGGCACAAAAACAACCATAGATGCTTTATATGAGTTAACAGAAAAGGAAATGAATTTGAAGGAGCAACGTGCAATTAGAGCTTGTGTTCATACCGCAGGATTCCCTTGTGAAAAAACATTTGAAGACTTTGATTTCAGCTTTCAACCAAGTATAAACAAAAAAGAAATCGAGGACTACATGTCACTACGATTCATGGAGAACAATGAAAATATTATGTTTGTAGGTTCGTCTGGAACAGGTAAAACACATTTAGCTACAGCTATAGGAATAGAAGCAGCAAAGCATAGAAAAAGCGTTTATTTTATATCATGTCAGGATTTAATCATTCAACTTAAAAAGGCAGAAAACGAAGGCAGATTAGATCAAAGATTAAGATCCTTTACTAGACATAAGTTATTGATTATTGATGAAATTGGATATATCAACATGGATAAAGAATCAGCTAATCTATTTTTCCAACTTGTTTCAAGAAGATATGAACAAAAATCAACAATTATAACGACTAATAAAAGTCTATCAAAATGGAATGAAATATTTGGAGACCCTGTAATAGCCAACGCTATTCTAGATAGGCTTTTACATCATTCACACATTGTTAGTATTATAGGTCCTTCTTATAGAGTTAAAGATGTTTTAGATGCCTTGGACAACTAATCTAAATTGGTGAAAATTAAATGATCCATTTTGGTGAATTTTAGATTGACATTATCATCAAGATCACATAAATCTTTATTGTTAAGTAATGAGAAAGATTTTATTAATTCAA
>CAVIQY010000026.1:0-3521 GCA_963645035.1 bacterium
ATTTCTTCCCTTTACCTGTAAGTTGTCCTATGGTTGTGAAAATACCCATTGTACCAGCGATGACGATAATAATAAGGGTTAAGCCACCGTAATATATAACAAAAGGTACAGCAATAAATATGGCAATGATAATGACTGCGACAATTATTTTAGCTAATATGTTATCTTTTTCTTCTTTTGTCATGGCTATTTTTCCTTTTCTTTATTATAGCAATTTATAATCACTTTTGTTGCGTATATAGTAATTATCCGATAAAATGATTTCGTGTTTAAAAGGTTAGCACCCCCTAACTAGAAAGAGGATGACATGAAAGAACAATGGAATGGTTTTATTGATGGTAAGTGGTCTAAAGAAATCGACGTAAGAGATTTCATTCAAAGAAACTATACACCATATGATGGTGATGAAAGTTTCTTAGAAGAACCTACAGATGCGACAAATTCTTTATGGAGTAAACTACAAGAATTACAACATGAAGAAAGAGCTAAAGGTGGCGTATTAGACATGGAAACAGAAGTAGTAAGTGATGTTACTGCTTATGGTCCAGGTTACTTAGATCAAAACTTAGAAAAAGTAGTTGGTTTACAAACAGATAAACCTCTAAAAAGAGCGTTTATGCCTTATGGTGGTATCCGTATGGCTGAACAAAGTTGTGAAATGTATGGTTATAAACCAAGTGAAAAACTACATGAAGTATTCACTAAGTATCATACAACTCATTCTGATGCAGTATTTTCTTGCTACACAAAAGAAATGAAGCTTGCTCGTCACAACAAGATTATTACAGGTTTACCAGATACATATGGTAGAGGAAGAATTGTTGGTGACTATAGAAGAATTGCTTTATACGGTATTGATTATTTAATTGCTTGCAAACAAGTGGATTTAGATGAATGCGGTGGCGGACTTATGTCTGAAGAAGTATGCCGTTTAAGAGAAGAAGTTGCAAAGCAAATTAAAGCATTAAAAGCAATTAAAGAAATGGCATTAAGTTATGGATTTGATATTTCTGGCCCAGCTAAAGATTCTTATGAAGCTGCACAATGGTTATATTTTGGCTATTTAGCAGCGATTAAGACACAAAATGGTGCCGCAATGTCAGTAGGTAGAGTGTCTACTTTCTTAGATATTTATTTTGAAAGAGACTTAAAGTCTGGTAAATATACAGAAAAAGAAATTCAAGAGATTGTAGACCATTTAACAATGAAATTTAGAATGGTTAAATTTGCTAGAATTGAAAGCTATAACCAATTATTCTCTGGTGATCCAGTATGGGCTACTTTAGATTTAGCTGGTGCTGGTGTAGATGGTAGAAGTATGGTCACAAAGACAGACTTCCGTTTCTTACATACACTAGAAAATATGGGACCTTCTCCAGAACCTAACTTAACTGTTTTATATACTTCTAGACTTCCTGAAGGATTTAAGAAATATGCAGCTAAGATTAGCGTAAATACTAGTTCTATTCAGTATGAAAATGATGATGTGATGCGTGTATCTTGGGGCGATGACTATGCAATTTGTTGTTGTGTTAGTGCTACACAAACTGGTAAAGAAATGCAATTCTTTGGAGCTCGTGCTAACTTAGCAAAATGTCTTCTTTATGCAATTAATGGTGGTAAAGATGAAAAGAGTAATATGCAAGTTGGACCGGTATATCAACCTATTACAAGTGAATATCTAGATTATGATGAGGTAATGGCTAAATATGACTTAATGATGAGTTGGTTAGCTAAACTTTATGTAAATACACTAAATCTAATTCATTACATGCATGATAAATATTATTATGAAGCAGCACAAATGGCTTTAATTGATACAGATGTTAGAAGAACATTCGCAACAGGTATTGCAGGATTCAGCCATGTTGTTGACTCATTAAGTGCAATTAAATATGCGAAAGTTAAGACAATCCGTGATGAAAATGGATTAGTTGTTGACTATGAAATTGAAGGGGATTTCCCAAGATATGGTAATGATGACGATAGAGCAGATGATATCGCTGTATGGTTATTAAAAACATTTATCGAAAAAGTTAAAGAAAATAGTACATATAGAAATAGTGAACCAACAACATCTATTCTTACAATTACAAGTAATGTTGTTTATGGTAAAGCTACAGGTTCATTACCTGATGGTAGAAAAGGTGGCGAACCACTATCTCCTGGTGCTAACCCATCATACGGTGCCGAAAAGAATGGATTACTTGCTTCATTAAATTCTGTTGCTAAACTTCCATATGAATATGCATTAGATGGTATTTCTAATACACAAACAATTAATCCTGATGCTTTAGGTCATAGTGAAGCTGAACGAGTAAACAATCTAGTTAATGTATTAGATGGTTACTTTGATCAAGGTGCACATCACTTAAATGTAAATGTATTTGGTGTTGAAAAATTAAAAGATGCTATGGAACATCCAGAAAAACCAGAATATGCTAACTTTACTATTCGTGTATCTGGTTACGCTGTTAAGTTCATTGATTTAACTCGTGAACAACAATTAGATGTAATTAGCAGAACTTGTCATGAGTCTTTATAACAGCACTTTAGGGTGTATTCATTCCACAGAAACCTTTGGTTCTGTGGATGGCCCTGGAGTACGATATATTATCTTTGTTCAAGGTTGTAGGATGCGATGTGCTTATTGCCATAATCCTGATACTTGGAATATCGGTAATTCTTCTACTAGTGCAACAGAACTTTTAACAAAAGCGAAAAGATATAAGAGCTATTGGAAAAATGGTGGTGGGATTACTGTTTCTGGTGGTGAACCACTATTACAATTAGATTTCTTATTAGATTTATTTCAAAAGGCGAAAGCAGAAAATATATCTACATGTATTGATACAGCTGGGCAACCATTTGACTTAAATGATCCTAATTTTATGGATAAATTTAATCAGTTAATGGAAGTGACAGATTTATTACTAGTAGATATTAAGCATATTGATAATGAATCACATATTGCTTTAACAGGTTGTCCAAATACGAACATTTTAGAAATGTTAAAGTATTTAAATAAAATCAAAAAACCTGTTTGGATTAGACACGTTCTTGTGCCAACAATTAATGATGATGTTGCGTCATTACAAAAGCTAAAAGCATTTATTGATACATTAGATAATGTAGAAAAAGTAGAAGTACTACCGTATCAC
The DNA here is from genome assembly GCA_963645035.1 of bacterium. GTDB lineage: Bacteria > Bacillota_I > Bacilli_A > Erysipelotrichales > Erysipelotrichaceae > Bulleidia. The sequence goes on from CAVIQY010000026.1 coordinate 3,162, forward strand.
ACATTAGGCATACATAAATGGGAAAGCTTAAAGATTCCTTATCGCTTAGAAGGAATTAATCCACCTAGTAAAGATAGTATTGAACAAGCAAATACAATATTAGATACGAGTAAATATAGAAAAGCTGTAGTCAAATGATTACAGCTTTTTGCTTAATTTGGTGCGCTCGATGGGACTTGAACCCACAACCTTTTGATTCGGAATCAAATGCGCTATCCAATTGCGCCACGAGCACAGAACATCTTTAATTTTATCATAATGAAGCTATTTTTTCATTAGTGTGCTATAGTGAGGACAAAAGGTGGGGTATTACAATATGGAAAAAGATACAAATAAAGAATTTAGTTATAAGTTTTATTC
>CAVIQY010000026.1:3864-9583 GCA_963645035.1 bacterium
ATGTTTAGAAAAGAAGTAATCAAAAACTAAATAAAGATATACACTATAAATATGACAAAGGTTTTAGGCTCAAAATATTTTAATGATATCAGTGATGATCTATGTATAGAGTTTATTGATGATGTAAAAGATATCGTATGTATTGATGAATATCAAAAGTTAAAAAATTATACGCATCATTACTACACAACGAGGTACCAACATTGTTTAAATGTAGCTTGGTATTCCTTTTTGATGAGTCATAAATTTCATCTAGATGCAAGAAGTTGTGCAAGAGGGGCGATGTTACATGATTTCTATCTATATGAAAATATTCATTCAAAAGAAGAAGTGAAAAGACATATACAAAATCATCCTAGAATTGCCTTACAAAATTCACAAAAATATTTACAGTTAAATCCCGTAGAAATAGATTGCATTATTCATCATATGTGGCCACGTGTACAAGGAAAGCCACATACAAAAGAAGGATATATAGTTACAGTAATAGATAAATATGCAGCTAGCTTAGAACTATGCTCGCATCCTTTTATTGCTTTTCCTAAATGGATGAGTAAAAAGTTATCTTCTTTACAAAATAATTTTATGAAATAGTAGTCACAAAAGTGCCTACTTTTTTATCGCATGATATAATTTTAATCATGGAAAAAGAAATTAAATTAATAGTATGTGATATTGATGGAACAATATTACCAAATGGAAAAAAAGAAATATCTGAGCGTTTAAGAGTAGATTTACATCGTGCAATGGACAAAGGTATCAAAGTCATGATTAATACAGGAAGACATTATACTTTTCTTCCTCACTCTTTATTTGAAGATTTACCAATGGATAGAATTGGTACGATTAATGGTGCTTGTCTAGTAGATCGAGAGGGTAAACCACTATATAAGCATCCAATGAGTGAACAAGTCATGAATGATTTTATTACTTATTCTGATTTATATCACATTGGTTTAGGTTTTAAATTTGAAGATGCGGTAGTAAGTTATGCAAATAGTGACATCTTTTTAAAGGGTTATGTTGGCGATGACGAAGAACGAAGAAAGCTAGTTATTGATGATGCGACAGAGCGTAAACATCATGAAGTACATGGTTATCCTTTAGGTACATTTATTATTTGTGATGAGAGAACAGTAGAGCCATTAAGAGAAAAAATGCCTGAGATTGTATTTGCTTGGTCGCAAAAAAATGGCTTTGATGCATTCTTAAATACGATTACAAAAGCGGATTCGATTGAACCAGTATTACAAGAATATGGATTTACTTGGGATAATGTTATTGCCTTTGGAGATGCTGGGAATGATACCCCAATGATTCAAAAAGCAGGTATTGGTGTAGCATTAGGCAATGCAAAAGATGATGTGAAAGATTATGCAGATATCGTTGCGGATACTTGTATAAATGATGGTGTAGCGAAAGTGTTAGAAGATTTAAATCTTGTGTAGAGGAGACAAATATGACAAAAGAAGAATTATTAAAAAAGTATGAAGAGTGGGTTTTAAAAATGTCTGCTTATCAAATGGCATTAGCGATTATTGGCGTTGATAAACAAACAGTAGCCCCTAAAGCAGGAAATGAATATAGAGACTTAAGAACATCTATTCTTGCAGGAGAAGCGTTCTCTATTCAAACAGATCCTGAAATGAAAGAAGTATTAGAAGCGTTATTAAAAGAAGATTTAGATGGCGATACAAGAAGAGCTGTAGAACTATATTACAAAGAAATGATGCATGTTGTTTCTATTCCTAAAGACTTCTTCGTAGAACATAGTAATTTAGTTAATGAATCTTATAATGCTTGGTTAGAAGCGAAAACAAAAGATGATTATTCAATTTTTGCGCCATATTTAGCGAAAGTGATTGAAGATAGTAAAAAGATTTATGGTTATAGAAATAGTACAGAAACACTATACAATCAAATGCTAGATGACTTTGAACCAGGAATGAATGAAGAAAAATATGATGCATTCTTTGCGAAAGTAAAAGAAAGACTTGTACCACTTATTCAAAAAGTAGTTAATGCAAAACAAATTGATACTGCGTTCTTATATCAAAACTATCCTGTAGAAGAACAAAAGAAAGCTTCAAAAGAAATATTAAAGTATCTACATTTTGATGAAGATTGGGGTTATCAAAACGAAACAGAACATCCATTTACATCATGGACTTGTGAAAATGATTGCCGTACAACAACAAAGTATTTACCAAATAACTTACCATCCGCAATTTTATCTACAGTTCATGAAGTAGGGCATGCAACATATGAACATGATATTGATCCTAAATATGATGGAATGATTCTAAGTAATGGTGTATCTAGTGGTATGCATGAATCACAATCTCGTTTATTTGAAAACTATTTAGGAAGAACTTTATCGTTCTGGAAAGCAAATTATCCTATTTTACAAAAGTATTTCCCTAAACAATTAGAGGGTATAACGGTAGAGCAATATGTTGATGCGATTAACGCCTCTACACCATCTTTAATTCGTACTGAAGCAGATGAATTAACATATCCTATGCATATCTTAATTCGTTATGAAATTGAAAAAGGTTTATTCAATGGAACAATTCCTGTAGAAAAACTAAATGAGACATGGAATAAGATGTATAAAGAATATCTTGGAGTAGATGTACCAAATGATCGTGATGGTATCTTACAAGATGTACATTGGTCAGATGGTAGCTTTGGATACTTCCCAACTTATGCATTAGGTAGTGCTTTCTCAGCACAATTTATGAAAGCTATGCGTAAAGATATTGATGTAGATGAATTATTAGAAAATAATAAGTTTGATGAGATTATTGCTTGGTTAAAAGAACATATTCATCAATATGGTTGTCGTTATACAGCAGAAGAAATTATGCTAAAAGCAACAGGGGAGCCATTTAATCCAGATTATTACTTAGATTATCTAGAAGAAAAATACACAAAACTTTATAACCTATAAGAAAAAGGAGCTTTGAGCTCCTTTTTAAAATCCTCTTTCATCAAATTTCATGTTACTTAGTACTTCATTTTTGAAGTCGTTATAACAATCATTTTTAATTGCCGTACGTGCATCTTCCATAAGTTTTACTAAGAAACGAATGTTATGGATAGACATTAATCTCGTACCAAATCCTTCATCCGTTCTAAATAAATGGTTAAGATAGGCTCTTGTATAGTTCTTACAACAGTAACAATCACAATTCTCATCTAATGGGGTAAAGTCATCACGATAGATTGCTTTACGAATATTGATACGACCATGACTTGTAGTTAATGTACCGTGACGCGCAATTCTAGTAGGTAGAACGCAATCACACATATCAATATTTCTTGATACAGCTTCTAGTAAATCATTAACGGCACCTACACCCATTAAATATCTTGGCTTATCAAATGGTAGTTTTTCTACAGCATAATCTACCATTTCCATCATCGTTTTCTTATCTTCACCAACACTCGTGCCACCAATCGCATAGCCATCAAAATCCATTTCAACTAATTTCTCAGCACAATATGTTCGTAAATCTCTATAATTTCCACCTTGTACAATACCGAATAATGCTTGTTCTTCTGGGCGTGTATTTGCGTTTTTACCTCTTTCTGCCCATCTTAATGTTCTTTCAGTAGATTTTTTAGCATATTCATACGTTGCAGGGAATGGAATACATTCATCAAATGACATCATAATATCTGCTCCAATACAGTTTTGAATCTGTATGGATTTTTCTGGAGATAAAAATAACATATCGCCATTTAATGTGTTTTTAAATGTAACGCCTTCCTCAGTAATCTTTCTTGTGTCAGATAAGGAGAATACTTGGAATCCACCACTATCTGTAAGCATAGGACCTTTATAATTCATAAATTTTTGTACGCCACCAGCTTGTTTAACAATATCTTCTCCAGGTCTTAACCATAAGTGATATGTATTTGCTAAAACAACGCCAGCTCCTAATGCATATAATTCTTCAGGAGATACAAATTTCACCGTTGCTTGTGTTCCAACAGGCATAAACATAGGTGTTTCTACATCACCATGTGGGGTATGTAATACTCCAGTTCTCGCACCAGATTGTTTACATACATGTGTAATTTCAAATGTAATTGGTTTTTTCATAGGTAGATTATATCAAAATAAAATGATTCGTGTATAATGAAGAAGAAATGAAATCACAAACGATTAAAATAAGAAATCTTCCTACAACATCTAAAACGATTTATACCGTTTGCGTTAAACCAAAAGGTATATTAATTTTTTTGATGTTTTTAGGATTAGTAGTTAGCTTTAGATCAAGTTATTATTCTTCAACACTTGTTTGTTTGGTCATGATACCAATGTTTGCTTTATGCTTTATGCCTGATCGCGAGCTTGTAAGATTTACCACAGATTATCTTATTATGTTTAATACAAGAAATAGAGATCAATGTTCAATTATTTATTGGGATGAAATCGTAAATTGGCAATATGAGTGGCATCCTTCTAGTGACTTATTAGTAGTAAATCTAGTAGATGGATCAAGTCAAAGTGTTGATATGTTTTCTAAAAAAAGCATTATTAAATATATGAATTTGTTTTTACCAAATAAAGAATTAAGACAAAAGAAGTTTTAGCAAGATATTGTTAAAACTTTTTTAAACTTTACAAAAACATAACATTCGTTACCTTTTTCTCTTAACATAACCACATTAAATTGTAATTGTCTTTTAAAAAGGAGAGAAAGAAATGAAGACAACAAATTTAACAAAAATCGCATTATCAGGAATGATGAGTTTATCCCTAGTTGCTTGTGGAAGTAGTAATTCTACAACAACAGCTACAACAGAAACAACAACAGACGCAACAGCAGCTACAGAAACAACAACGAAATTAAGTGGTTCTGTAACAGCTTCTGGATCAAGCGCATTACTACCTTTAGCTCAAGCAGCAGCTGAAGCATTTATGAAAACAAATACTGACGCTTCTATTACCGTAAATGGTGGTGGCTCAGGTACAGGTTTAAAACAAGTAGCTGAAGGTTCCGTAGATATTGGTAACTCTGACGTTACTGCTGAAGAAAAACTAGATGCTAGTGCAGCAGCAGACTTAGTAGATCATAAAGTATGTACAGTTACAATGGCACCAGTTGTAAACAAAGAATTAGGTGTAACAAATTTAACATCTGAACAATTAATCAGTATCTTTACTGGTGAAACAAAGAATTGGTCAGAAGTAGGTGGACCAGATGAAGAAATCTTACTTGTAACTAGACCAAGTTCAAGTGGTACTCGTGCATTATTTAAAGAATGGGCATTAAATGGTCAAGAAGAAGCTAGTAATGAAGCTCTAGAAACAGATGACTCTGGAACATTAGTACAAACAATTGTCGATAACAAAGGCGCAATTGGTTATGTAGCTTTATCTTACTTAGTCAATAATGATTCAGTACAATCTGTATCAATCGATGGCGTTGAACCAACACTAGAAAATACATATAACGGAACATATAAAGTATGGGGTTATGAACATATGTATACAAAAGGTGAAGGTAGTGAACTTGCTCAAGCATTCATTAACTATATGATGAGTGATGAATTTGGTACAAACATCGAATCTATGGGTTATGGTGTATCTTCTAAGATGAGTGATGCAGCAATCAAATCACACGAATAATTTAACAAATAAATCATCATCTAGAGCAAGCTTATGTGGGCTTGCTCTAATTTAAGAGGTATATATGGAGAAAGC
>CAVIQY010000026.1:9824-13630 GCA_963645035.1 bacterium
TTTTTAGCATTATTACTTGCATTACCATTTTCAATTGGATTAGCAATATTCATGAGTGAAATTGTTCCTAAGATTAGTAATAAATATATTCGTCCTGCAGTAGAAATATATGTAGGTATTCCTTCAGTTGTATATGGTTGGATTGGATTAACAGTTTTAGTTCCATTTATTAAAACAACATTTCATGCAAAAATGGGTGGTTTCTCCGTATTAGCAGCTTCTATTGTTCTTGCAGTAATGATTTTCCCAACAATTACAACGGTAGCGACAGATGCGATTCAATCTGTACCTCAAGATTATCGTGAAGCAGCTTTAGGATTAGGATCAACTAGATTCCAAAGTATATCAAAAGTTGTTTTGCCTGCCGCAAAAAAAGGAATCTTTGTAGGTGTAATTTTAGGACTAGCACGTGCTTTTGGCGAAGCGTTAGCGGTAGCGATGGTTATAGGTAAAACAAGAGCTTTCCCTAAGAGTTTACTCTATCCAACATCAAATTTAACTGCAGCGATTGCGGCAGATATGGGTAATACAGCTGATGGTGGTGAACATAATCTAGCATTATGGTCTATGGCACTATTACTATTTTTAATCTCTATGTTCTTGATCTTCTTAATTCATCGTATTGGTAATGAGAAAAAAGAAGAAGGTAAACATAATCATAAGCGTAGTAAGTTTTTAAAACAAAAGTTAAGCGAGGTTTATAAAGATGAAGACAAGTAATGCGGTAATGGAAAGAAGCCAAAGAATTGATAAAATCATGACTTATGTTTTTTGGGCAATTGGTGTGATTACAGTTGGATTCTTAGTTCTTCTTACAGGATATATTATTTATCAAGGAATTAGTGGTTTTTATCCAGGACTATTAACAGCGACTTCTAATGGTATATTAAATCAACTATTTAATACGGTATATCTAGTATTCTGGTCATTACTTATCAGTGTCCCAGTTGGAATAGGGGCTGGTATTTATTTATCAGAATATGCTAAACCAGGTAAATTTAGAAATTTCTTAGAAATTAGCATCGAATCTTTATCTTCATTACCTTCTATTGTTGTAGGTTTATTTGGATACTTAGTATTTATTCTATTAACAGGAATGAAGTGGAACTTATTTGCTGGTGCCTTAGCTGTTTCTATCTTAAGTATTCCACTAGTAACTACTGAAACACATAACGCAATTAAAAACCTACCTCAAGGTTATCGAGAAGGTAGTTTAGCATTAGGTGCGACTAAATCACAAACAATTAAACAAGTATTAATTCCCGCTGCTTTCCATCAAATTACAACAGGTATCATTATGGCAGCAGGTAGAGGCTTTGGTGAAGCTGCAGCTTTACTTTATACAGCAGGACAAAGTACAAATATTAATTGGTCAAATTGGAATATCTTCTCGGCAACATGCCCATGGAATCCATTTAGACCAGGAGAAACATTAGCTTTACATATTTGGGTAATGAGAACAGAAGGTAGCTTAAATCCTAACGCAACAAGTATCTCTAACTTTTCTAGCATGATCTTAGTCATTATGACATTTGTATTTAGTTTACTTGCTCGTAGAATTTCACATAAAAAATAAGAAAACAGAGTTACATCTGTTTTTTTCTATCTATAATAGTATTTATTGAAGGAGAGTTTTATGTTGAAGTGTAGGGAATGTAAAGAATGTAATGGTTTAGCGTGTCGTGGCGAAATACCAGGTCTTGGAGGTAAAGGTTCAGGATCTAGTTTTATTCGTAATGTTGAAGCATTTAAAAAGATAAAATTAAATTTAGATGTTTGTAATGATGCAAAAGAAATATCTACAGAATGTAATATTTTAGGTATGGATTTAAGTGTTCCTATCTTTGTGGCACCTATTGCAGGAATTAAGAACAATTATGGTGCTGAACTAAGTGATCATGATTATACGGCAATGGTTTTAGAAGGATGCGAAAAAGCAGGAATTAGAGCTTTTACAGGTGATGGTATTGATGTACATGGTTTATTTGAAGAAAGTGCAAAAGCAATAGAAGAAAACCATGGACATGGTATTGTCACAATGAAACCATGGGTAAAAGCAGGAATTGATGAAAGAGCAGATATTTTAAAAGATTTAACATTCGATATGTTAGCGATGGATGTAGATTCTGCAGGTTTACCATTATTAAGAGCAGGAAAAACACCTGTAGAAACAAAAAATGTTGAAGCCCTTAAATATGTAAAAGAAAAAGTAGGAAAACCATTTATTGTAAAAGGTGTAATGACAGTTCATGCGGCTTTAGTCGCTTTAGAAAGTGGTGCTTCAGGAATTGTTGTATCAAATCATGGTGGTAGAGTATTAGATGAAACAAGGGCGACAATTGAAGTATTACCAGAAATTGTAGAAGCAGTAAATGGTAGAATGACAATTTTAATTGATGGTGGTATTCGTACAGGTAGAGATATTTATAAATGTCTTGCATTAGGTGCAGATGGTGTCTTAATTGGTAGACCATTAGCTTTAGCTTGCGTTAAAGGTGGTAGTGAAGGACTTTGTGAAAAAATCACAACACTCCAAAATGAATTAAAAGACGCAATGTTAATGACTGGTAAGCATACAATTGATGAAATATCTAGAGAAGATGTATATTTAGACTGATTCAATGAAAAAATTTCCAAAAAAATTTGTTATTGTTTACACAAATATGAAACTAGCGTATAATTTTCCCTGTATAAGTGAGGTTTATGAATGAGTACTTATGAAAATAATGCCTATTTTTGGCAGAAGGTAGATACAATATTTTTATCTAGTCATGTAAATATCATTAGACATAAAGGAGAAGTACATCCACATTTTAAGAATCTAGTATATCCTACAGAGTATGGTCATTTAGAAGAAACAGGAAATGGTGATCCAATTTCTGTATATGTTGGTACAAAAAACCATAGTGAAATTACAGGAGTAATTGTTGCGGCAGATATTCTTCAAAAGACAATTGATATTAAAATCTTAGTTGGTTGTACAGAAGATGAAGTATCTGATGTATTACATTTCTTGAATCAAACAGATTTCCAAAAAACTGTCTTAATTCGTAGAGGAAATGAAATGCCTAATTGGGCATTCTCTGATAACTAGAGAAGTAAGAAGATAAAGCATGGTTAGTAGAACATGCTTTTATTTTGGATAAAATAAAGATAAAAGTTAAGGAGAGTGGGGATGAGTAAGTTTAAAGAATTTATATTTAAGTTAGGTTATACCATCAGTGTATTTTTAGACACAGTTATTTTTAATAAGTTACATATACAAATGAATCATTCCTACACAAGAAAGAAATATGTGCCAAATGATGAGTATTGGGAGATGGAATTAAAACGTAATCCAGAAACAATCAAAAATAGTACATTCCTGTATATTCTATTTGATAAAGATAAAGTCGTAATACAAAATACATTCCAAGGATTTGTAGATCAAGAATCAATAGATCAAGTAACAATGCGATGGTATGCAAAAGTAGAAGACTATGTAGATAGACATTTATACTTTTCTATGAAAGAATGGTGGTTAAGTTGCTTTAAAGATTATTTAAGTCCATTCCAAGATAAACCATTACAAATTCAAGGATTTGATGGTAAATGGTATAAATGTATTGAAAGTGGAAATTTATAAAAGAATGTATCAATAGGAGTATCGATTGAAGCAATTAATTCTATCTCTACAACTACTGCTTTTATAATAATTCTATTTGTTTCATTATAGATGGTAACTTTTACAACAGCAGAAAATAAAAAGGAAACTAGCGGAGACATACAAAAATGGAATATCCAAACTATAAAGGAGTAGAATACAA
>CAVIQY010000026.1:13990-25480 GCA_963645035.1 bacterium
CTGCAAACAAAAAGCGATTAAGCTAATGATAGCAATTTTTAAAGTATCAAAAAAAGTATTAACAATGTAGCTTATATAAGATTTATTTGAGTAATTCTTATCTATTTCTTATTTAGTGTTTTTACATATTGCATAACATTTAGTGGGATATGACAATATCCGTTAGGATGTTTATCTAGATAAGATTGATGATATTCTTCTGCTTTATAGAATATATTTAGCTTTTCAAATTCTACATAAAAAGCGGTATATTCTTTTTTCTTTGTCTCGAGATAATTGTGAATTTCTTTTTCATCTTGTAAATAATAAATACCTGTTTGATATTGTTTGCCAATATCTTCTTTTTGTCTTTGATATTCAGTTGGATCAATACATAAGAAATAGACATCTAGTATTGTATTTAAAGATACTAAACTAGGATCATATGCTATCGCTACAGCTTCTTTATAGTTTCCTTCACCTGTACAAACACTAGCGTAATTCACTACTGTGCCATTTCCATTTGCGTAGCCACAGATTGTATCTACTACACCATATAATTCTTGATATACATGTTCTACGCCCCAAAAACATCCACCAGCTAATACAATCCATTTCTTACTATTTATTGATTGAAATGTAGTAGGGGAACAATATTGTTTTGTTTTCTCATAATCTATACGATTATCTTCTTCATGAGTGATTTCAAAACCATTATGAGAAAGAATATGTCTAGATTTTTTGTCAGTATTACTAATAGATGCGTATAGCTTTTTGTAAGGAAAAGCTTCACATAAAGAATAAATAGCTTGCATAGCGTAATGCTCGTTTTGATATTCTGGTTGAATCTCAAAATAGAGTTGATATACGCCTTCATCTGTTTCTGTTAATTGAATTGTACCGATAGATTTACTATCTAAATTGATGGAATATGTGTTACTTGTTTCTTTTTTGAGTGTTAAGTTTGTCATGAAATTATTATGGCACTATGAAGAACATAATAAAAGCAGGTTTTGCACCTGCTAGATTTTATAAGAATTGAAACATGACGATGAAGTGACATAAACTACCAGCTAATACAAATAGATGGAATAGTTCATGATTACCAAATCCTACATCATTTTTAGGAATTAGATTTAACTTCATGGAATAAATGACACCACCAACAGTATAGAATAAACCACCAGCTAATAACCATAAGAAACCATTTGTTCCTAGACCTACAATTAATTGAGGTAGTGCAATAATACAAGCCCAACCCATCGCAATGTACATTACTGAAGATACCCATTTAGGACAAGTTACCCAACAGAATTTAAATATCATTCCAAGTAGCGCAATAGCCCAAATAAATACTAGAAGTCTAATACCTAATGGATTAGGAATAGCAGTAACACATAGTGGTGTATAACTACCAGCAATTAAGATGAAGATACTCATGTGATCAATTTTCTTTAATATTTTATTTACTTTATAAGAAATATTAAATGAGTGATAAGAAGCACTCGCTCCATATAATAAAATCATACTTAACATAAATACACCTAAGCTAATCATTTCAATTAATGAAGCATTTTTATCACTTGCATGAATCAGTAATACTGGTGTAAGGATAATCGCACATAAGAAACCAATGAAATGAGATAATGCACTAAGTGGATCTTTTGCTTTAAAAGTATATTTTGGATTGAATTCAGTATAGTTTAAATCTAATGTTGTCATAGATATACCTCCTAATCGGTTATTTAATAACCGATTACACTTATTATATTATCCGTTATTGAATAACTTATCAAGGGGTAAAAGTAAATTTATTTGACGAAGTGTCATATCGCTAATACAATGAAGCTATGGAAAAGAACAAAACAGTCACACAAGCATTAAATAGCTTTAAATTACCAACATATGAAGAAATACCAGATGTTGGTCTTTATCTTGATCAAGTCACAAAATACATTAATAGTTACCTGGAAGAATTTAGTGAGATGCGTGTAACACCATCTATGATTAGTAACTATGTAAAACTAAAATTAATCTCTAAAGCAAATAAGAAAACTTACTCTAGAGATCAAATTGCAGGATTTATCTTTATTGTATTTGCGAAAACAGTATTATCAATGAATCACATACAATATCTTCTTCATTTACAAGAAGATAAATATTCTACTCGTGATGCGTATTCTTATTTTAGAACTGAATTATTAAATGCGATTAGTTTATTTTGCTCAAATAAAAGAAATGAGTTAACAACAGAAAAGGTAGAAGAAAAGCGAATGTTACACTATGTAGTTGTAACAATCGCTCATAAAATGTATTTAGACTGTTATTTTAGAGAAACAGAAGAAGCTAAAGATTGACCGGTAAAGTTTCTTTCGATGTCTAACTTATCTTCTAGAATTAACTTTGTTTCATCTAATGCAATTTGATAGAGTTCATCAAATGATTTATTTTCTTGTTCGTTATCATTTAATGCATAAGTAATAGAATGATCTTCATTTAATACAGAAGGATCTTCTTTCTTTTCATTAAGCATCATTCCACTTAAGAATTTAGGTAAATGAAACTTAGATTCTATTGTTCTAACAAATTGATATTTTCTAACACTATTAGGACTTAATAACTTTGTTAAATGAGATATTCCATGAATTGCTTCAAGGATATCTTTTTTATTTACATTCCATCCATATACTTCACTAAATAATTCGACATACATAGAAGCTAATGCATCGGCATCTAATTTGTTTATCTTTAAGAATTTATGGACATTGTAATCCGTAATATCATAGTTATGTTTCTTTAGTACATAACAATCAATTTCTGCTTCACTATGAATATGTAATATTCCTTCTTCACAATCATATTTTTCATGATGTAATTCGGCATTCTTATTGATTAAAGGATGTGTATTGGAATCTAATGTATAGTGACAAATGAATCCTGCATAATAGCTATATAGCATTGTATGAAAAGTACAATATTTCTTCATGAATGCAATAGTTTCTTTTACATTATGCGTATGCATATAATCACCATATTTCTTTAAGGAATTTGGTAAAGCAACATAGTGACTGAAGAAGAATAAATCTGGTCCTTCACTTCCTAAATAGAATAGGGGAAGATTCGATATTTTTTCCTTTGTGTCGTCACTCAATAATCTATATGCATCTTTAGCAAATTCAAAATGTGTCGTTGCAGCTGGCATAAAATCTTCCTTACTTTGTTAATGAATCCATAATCTGTTTCATCTTAGGTGCTAAACCTTTAACTTTATCTATGGAAACAGAACATACTGCTACACGGATTCCTTTAGTAACTAAAACAGTATAGATATGATTTTCCATGAATGCGGCGTGAACTTTTTCCGCAAATTTTTGATCTTCAATTTTTAATGTGACAAAGAATCCTTCTTTATATGGATATACTTCTAGACCACAATCTTTCGCTTCAGTTAAGAAGATATCACTTCTTTGTTTCATGATATCAATATAGTTTTGTTTTTCTTTCATGAAGACATCGTGATTATCTGTTACAACCCAAGCAAAATTATCCATTACAGAGTTATTAATATTAGACCAAGTAGCACGAGCATATTTTTCCATTACATTACTTGCGTCTTCTACGTCTTTTTCATTTTTAGCAAATAGGACTAAAGCACCACATCTCATACCATAAGAAGTAAGTGTCTTAGAACAAGAGAAGGCTACAGTAACCATGACATTATCAGAAATGTTATTGAAACATTCCATATAATCTCTACTGTTTGCTAAGTGATTAGAATAATCGATATAAGCAATATCATCAATTAAGACAATTGGTGTTTTCTTGCTAGCTTCATTTAAGAAGGCAATTAAAGCATTCCATTCGTCTATTGTTAAAGAATAACCTGTAGGATTATGACAAGGATCGTTAATTACCATGACAATCTTATCTTGTTGTTCTTGTAGAGCTAAAACTTGTTCCTTAACACTTTCTAAGTTGAAATGGTCACCATCAAAATTCTTGTAGAAAGTCGTTTTAAGTCCATTTTCACTAGCCATTAATTTATAACTTCCCCAAGCAATTTCAGGAATAAGTACAGTTTGTCCTCTTTCTAAAAATGTAGTAATACCAAGAGATACAGCACCTGTTCCACCAGGAGTAGCGATTACATCATGTGCTAATTGAATATTTTTATGTTGTGTTACCCACTCATATACTTCTTTGCAATAAGCAGGGTTACCTTTAAAGGCATCCGCATATTTTGCTTTAGTAGAATGAGGTAAAGCATCATAGTGGTTAAATACGCTATCGTAGGCAACGATTTTACCATTTTCGTCATAAAGTGAACCAATTGTAGCGTCTACTACATTTTCACTACCATTTTCAGCAATATCTTTTTTTGCAAGTCTTACAATCGCAAATACAGTGTCCACAATAGGTTTACTGTTTGCACTAGATTTAATAAATGTCATATATTCTCCTTTTTAAATAAATATGTTCCAACTCTAACTTGAGTACTTCCTTCTTCTATTGCAATCTTATAGTCATTTGTCATGCCCATAGATAGTGTTTTGATTTCTTTACCATATCGTTCTTGTAAAGTGTCAAATATATCTTTCGCTTCTTTAAATACAGTACGAATTGCATTTTCGTCTTCTACATGAGGTCCCATAACCATAATTCCTTCAACATGGATATGAGGATAAAGTTGAAGTGTTTCAAAGAAAGGGTAGACATCTTCTTTTTTGAATCCGGTTTTTCTAAAATCAATTTCGGCTAGATGTATTTCGACTAAAGCACGTATTGTATAGTCATGTTTCGCACAATATTTTTCTATCTCTTTTGCTAATTCAATCGAATCTAGTGATTCTAATACTTGAATATGAGGAATAACATCTTTAATTTTATTGCGTTGTAAATGACCGATAAAATGCCATTCTATATCCTCATGTAAATCTATTTTTGTTAATAATTCTGTACTTCTATTTTCACCAAAAGCTCTCTCTCCTAGCTTGTAATAGCTTTCGATATCTTCTCTAGATCTAGTTTTAGAAACAACTAATAATTTTGTTTTATCACCTAAATCTTTTTTTAAGTTTTCGTAATGTTTAATTTCGATTGACATGCAAAAATTATAGCACTATGCGTGTTATAATAGCTTCATAAGAAAGAAAAAAGTATGAAAAAAAATAGTTTAGTACAAATCTTAGCTGTAATGTTATGTGGTGCCGCAATCGTCATTGTATCGGTTAGTTTAACGATGCATTCACTTTCTAGTTCTTTAGAAGAGAAGAATGAACCTAAAGTAGTAGAAAGTGCCTTAGATTATGATTCATCAAGTGTAATCCAAATATTTGGTACAGGAATGGTAGATAGCACAAATGATACTGTATCCATTTCTCAAGAACTTGCGGAAACCATTACAAACTACAATGTGTCTGTATATCATCAAAAAAATACAAATTTAAAAGAAGCACAGAATATCGCTGATCTATTTGTTAATGCTGGCTTTACTGCAGTTGGTTTAGCAAATGATGAAAGTAATGATCATGGTAAAAATGGTGTATTTGATGCGATGAATTATTGGAGCCAAAAAGATGTTCTAACCCAAGGAATCAATACAAGTACAGATATTCAAAACATTCATCGTCCTTTTGAAGAAAATGGTATTAGTATCGTGTATTTGAGTTTTACAGATATTTTAAATACTGAAATGGGAGAAAAGGAACAATATCTAGTCAATGTATACGATGATGAAAAATCACCAGAGATAGTAGAAGAAGCTAGAGCGAATGCAGATGTTGTCATTGTGTCTATGTATTGGGAAGGGGTAAATGGAGCTTATCCAACAGAAAGACAAAAAGAAGTAGCACAACGTCTTGCGGATAGTGGAGCTTCAATCATATTTGGTAATGCCCATGATGCGATTCAACCAATTGAATGGATTGATGATACATTAGTATTCTATTCAATGGGGAATGTATTAACAGATGAAGATGATTATGCTTTAGGATTAGTTGGCTCAGTCACAATCACAAAGCATACAGTATATGACAAGAAACAAATAGAATTAACGAATCCTAAAGTAGATTGTGTCTATGAAAAAAAAGATACAGATGGAAATGTAACTGTATCTTTCTATGACAATAATACGCGTCTTGCGACTACATATGCAGATTTGATAGGTGTCTTACATATGATGGATGATTCCATTCGAATCGGTGGAATACAATAACTATTTTAGATTTCTGTTTTTAAGAATTGGTGTTACTAATTTAAAACAAACAAATAAGACCATTACTTCTATTGGTAACATAATCGTATTTTTGATTAAGCTTTTAGTCATGTAATAAATATATCCTTTTGAATATAAGATACTTGACCAAAGCGATCCAATGAGTACATTGACAAAATAATTATTCACAAGCTTTGCAGGAATAATATTTTTAAGTGTGACTTCTTTTTGATAGAAGAATAATCCATATACTAGTTCTCCAAGCATTGCCGTAAGGACATAACCAATAAAGAATGGACCATCAGGATGAATCATGAAGGACACTAAATCTGTTATCGCACCAGATACCATGCCACAAGCAGGTCCTAAGATACTCGCTTCAATCGCAACGAAGATAAATGTAATCGATAAATGTAGATTTTCACCAATAGGAAAATAAAAACCAGATAAGACAATTTTTAGAGCAATCATCATTGCCATAACGGCTAAATACTTTGTGGATTTTAGTTTTTCTGCTGAAGATTTCCAATAAGATTTGTTAAACATATAAGCTCCTTTCTCACCCAGTAGTGGAAAGGAAACATTTCTCACTGTGGGAGTTTTATTTGTTACCGCAAGAAGATTCTTTTCGTCCATAGGATGCTCCAATTCCTACAGCACTTAACGCAACAAATAATTTTAATGTATATAAGAATATCACAACTATTTCTACATACAAGTAGGAAATAAATTCTTTATGGTCAAAAAGCCTTGGAAAGAGTAAAATTCTTGTGTATGAAAAATATAGTTGTATTAATAAACGAACTGGAAGATGTTCAAAAAGTGCTTGATGCTGGAGCTAGTGAAGCAGTTCTTGGGGTAGAAAATTACACGTTTTCTGCAATTAAGAAACATTCTGTTGATGAAGTAAAAAATCATTCTGTTTTAATGAATCGATTCTATTTCCAAAATGAAGTAGATTTATTACAAAAACAATTAAATGATTTAAAAGAAAGAAATGTAAATCATATTTATTTCTGTGATCCTGCTGTTTACTATTATGCCAAAAAGATTGGTTTAGAAAGTCATTTAATCTATAAGCCAGATGCATTAGTAGTAAGTGCAAATGATCTTTTATTCTGGAAAAGTGTAGGAATATATTCAGCATCGATTTCTCCTCTAATTACTTTAGAAGAAACGCAAAAAATATTAGATGAAGTAGAAAATGCCGAAGTGACAATTCATGGTCATATTTTGATGTCAGCTTCTAAAAGGCAACTCATAACTTCTTATTTTGAATATACAAATCAAGAAATAGAGCCAAAAATCTATTATCTAAAAGAAATGAAACGAGAAGATTTAATGCCAGCTTATGATGACCAATTTGGTACATTAATTTATTCTGATTTTGTATTAAATTCTTTTGATGAAATATCTTCTTTCCATACGGATCGTTTTTATGTAGATGGCTTATTTTTGCCAATAGATGCGTTATGTGATGCAATTCGTATTTATCGTAATGCATTAGATGGTAAAAATATTGAAGAAGAAAAGAAAGCATATGTAGCGAAATATCCAGAAATAAAACTAACATCAGGATATTATAAGGAGAAAACAATCAAATGAAGAAACCGGAGTTATTAGCACCAGCTGGTGATTTAAATAGATGTAAAACAGCGATATTGTATGGTGCCGATGCAGTATATCTTGGTGGACAATCGTTCTCTCTTAGATCGCGTGCATCAAACTTTACAATCGAAGAAATCAAAGAAGCGTGTGATTTTGCAAAAGAACATCACGCTAGAATTCATGTGACAGTAAATATTATTCCTCATGATGAAGATTATGTAGGTTTAAAAGAATATGTACAAAAGCTAGAAGAAATAGGGGTAACTGCAGTAATTGTTGCGTCTGTTGGAATCATGAAGCTAGTAAAAGAATGTACGAGTAAATTAGAAGTACATTGTTCTACACAAATGAGTATTACCAATGCTGAAACGGCAATGTTTCTAAAAGAAGCATTAAATATTGACCGCGTAGTATTAGCGAGAGAATGTTCTATTGAAGATGTTCGTGCCATTACTGAAAAATGCCCTGTAGAAACAGAAGCGTTCATTCATGGTGGTATGTGTGTTAATTATTCAGGTCGTTGTACTTTAAGTAATCGTATGACCTTAAGAGACGCCAATAGAGGAGGATGCGCGCAAAGCTGTAGATGGTCATATCACCTATATGATGAAAATAAAGAATACACAGAAAATGAACTATTTACGATGGGTTCTAAAGATTTATGTGCATTACCCGTTATCTATGATTTGATGGATGCTGGGGTATCTTCATTTAAAATCGAAGGAAGAATGAAGACAGAATATTATGTTGCCTCTACTGTATCTTCTTATAGACATTTAATTGATGAGATATATGAAGAGGGTAAACCTTTATCAAAAGAGCGTATGCAATATCACTTAGATGAAATCATGAAAGCTGAAAATAGACAAACATGCACGGGTTTCTATGAAGGTAGAGCTGGAGTGAATTCAATTATTCATCATGAAACAAGTGATGTGGATGTAAATCATGGTTTCTTAGGTAGAATCCAATCTTATGATGAAGTAAATCATATTGCTGTAATCCAATCACGTAATCCATTTGCTGTAGGGGATAAGATTGAAGTTTTATCTCCAGGCATGAATAATCGTGAATTTGTGATGACAAAGCTATGGAATGATAAGAAAGAAATTGTACAAGAATGTCGTAATCCAATGTCAATGATTCAAATCGAAGTTCCTTTTGATGTAAAAAAAGGCGACATCTTTAGGAGATATTAATCATGATTATTGAAGGCGATGTTAGTGTAAAAGCAAGTTTACTTGGTAATAAACGAGAGGTACATGTTGTTTATATCGATGAGAAAAGACATGATAAAGATGCTTGGTTTATCGAAAAAAAGTGTGAAGAAAAACATGTAAATATTGAAAAAACATCTAGAGAATATATTGAAAGCTTAGCAACGGGTCACACCCATGGTGGTGTAATTGCTGAAGTAAGCACTAGAAAATATGATGATTTAAAAGATGTATTAAAAGTAGAAAATCCTTTCCTGGTACTACTAGAAGGAGTAGAAGATCCATTTAATTTAGGATATATTATGCGTTCTTTATATAGTGCTGGATGTAATGGACTAATTCTTAGAAAAAGAAATTGGGATACAAGTGAAAGCACAATATTAAAGTCTAGTGCTGGTGCATCAGAATATTTACCAACAATATTAAGTGACAATATTGAAGCAGATATCGAAGAGTGTAAAAAGAACAAATTACATGTTTATGCGGCCATGAGAAAAGATGCGAAAGCATATTTTGATGGAAATTATAAAAAACCTGTATTATTAATGATAGGTGGGGAAATGAGAGGATTATCTTCTAAAGTATTAAAACTGGCAGATGAGAATATTTATATTCCTTATGCAAATGACTTTAGAAATGCATTAAATGCAGCAGGAGCTGCAGCTGTTTTAGGATTTGAAGTTATGCGTCAAAGAAAAGGAGAAAACTAAAATGAAAGAAGCTTATTATTTCCATGATGACACGGTGATTCTGAATTATTCTAAAAGGTATTTTAAAGATTCAACAGATTTATTATCTTCAGAAGGGTTTAAAGATTATTTAGCACTTTATTTAAAGGCATTAGAAAAGCATCACTATGAATTGTATAAATGGGTGATTGCTAGTTGTGAAGACAAAGATCCGCTTACACAGATTATTAAAGTATTTAAATTAATGCTAATTATGGGAATGGATGAGATTCGTAGTCCATTAGTTAAAGATAGACAAAAGTTATTGGCTTTTATTGAAGAAGGCTATAACGAGTGGCGTAAATTACAAAGATATTCTTTCTTATATACACACAATGAAGAAGGGTTCCAACTTCAAAACTTTATTGAAGCAGATACAGCATTAAATGCTGTAATCTTAAATTTCTATCGTACAGAAGAAGAAATCGCTAGAGGATCAAAGAATAAAGTTTATCGTCAATTACAAGCAGGTACAAATGCTAGTTTCTTATTACAATACTATGATGTTTCTCTAAGTAAAGAATATAAAGAATTAGAAGGTATTCCATTTGTTAATAGTATTATGCTAAGAACACCTTTAATTCTTCATCCAAAATCAAATAAACGTACAAATACATTCGTAGAACATCCATATAATCCAATTAAGGATTTTGTATGTGGTGATGAAGAATGGATTGTTTATCCTGCAAAAGTAGGTTCATTACTTGTTTATGCTTATTTCCATAGAGATTACATCTCAAGTTGTGCATCTATGGCAAACTTATTTGAACTAGCTTCAAGTGAAGATGCTGTAAAGAAACCAGACGCAATCATGTTATTTGGTAATCCAGATGGAACTAGTGATACCGTATTCTACCACGATACAAAGAATGAAATTTGGGTAGGTAAAGTCAGTGCAAGTAAAGAAATTGATTACTTTGGTTATACAAAGAAGATGATTCTAACACTACATAACCTAGCAATGATTCAAAAAGGTTGGTTACCAATCCATGGAGCAATGGTAAATATGTACTTAAAAGATGGTACGAAAAAAGGATTACTATTCATGGGTGACTCTGGTGCAGGTAAATCAGAGACAATTGAAGCATTAAGTGTATTAGCTAGTGATTTGATTGATCATCAAGAAACAGTATTTGATGATATGGGTTCTGTACATATTGATGAAAATGGAAATATTCGTGCCCAAGGAACAGAAATTGGTGCCTTTGTTCGCTTAGATGACTTAGATAAAGGTACAGCATATAAAGATATGGATCGTTCAATCTTCTTTAATCCAGAAAAATCTAACGCAAGAGTTGTATTACCGGCTTCACCAATTGATGTTGTCACAACAGATCAAAAGGTAGATTGTTTCTTATATGCAAATAACTATACCGATAAGAGAGGAATGCATATCTTTGAAAATCCTGATGAAGCGAAACAAGTATTTGTTGAAGGTAAACGTTTTGCCTTAGGTACAACACAAGAAAAGGGTCTTTCTACAACATTCTTTGCTAATCCATTTGGACCAATGCAAAAACAAGAAGAATGTTCTAAACTAATTGATACAATCTTTGCAGAACTATTTAAAGAAAATATTCCTGTTGGAGAAATTTATACTTGTCTTGGTCTAGAAAATAAAGGAGATCATGGCATCAATCAAGCTGCCGAAAGCTTATTAGAATTTGTAAAACAGAAATAAGATTTTAGACCACCTAGTGTAACGCTATTAGCACTATAGATAAAAACTTGATTATAAAAAATT
>CAVIQY010000027.1:0-24111 GCA_963645035.1 bacterium
GCACCTGCTTTGCAAGCAGGGGGTCAGGAGTTCGATCCTCCTAAGCTCCACCATCAATTAAAATTAAAACAAGGATTTATTCCTTGTTTTTTATTTTTTATTCACATCTTCAATTAATGCAATTAGATATTCTTTTTGAGTAATATACCCTTCTTCTAACATTCTATATAAAACTTTTTCTTGTCTAGCTTTTGCTGCATCATAACCAGTTGATAATTGCAATAATGATGGTGCATTAGGAATACCCGCTAACATCGCTGCTTTAGATAAAGGTAAGTCACTTTGATCTTCTTGGTAATATCCAAGTGCTGCTTCACTTAAGCCATAATAGCCATCACCATAGTAATTCATAGAAGCATATAATGCGAATAAATCTTCTTTACTATATTCTTCCTCAAGTTTTAGCATAATGAATACTTCTTCTATTTTTTCTTGTATTCCCCTTTTCTTACCTTGGAAATATAAGTTTTTCGCAATTTGTTGCGATATAGTACTGCCACCTTCTCTTAGTTCACCACTAACTACATTCACAATAATTGCTCTAGATAAAGCAATCCAATCAAAACCTTTTCTTGTGAAAAATCGTTTATCTTCTGTCGCGACAACTGCATCTACAAAATAAGTATTAATATCTTCATAGGCTACATAATTATCTTTACTTGTATAGACTTCTACCTTTTCACTTATCGGTTCTTCTTTCATTAATGCTTGTGCCTTGTTGTAACAATCCCCAAAGTAACAAACACCAATCAAGATTAGAACACTCAGTAAGAAAATACATGTTTTTACTATTTTTCTTTTCATGGTTTTATTATAACCGATTATTGCATTACTTATTTTAATTGTCTGTTAAGAAATCGTTTCTTCTTCATTAATTACTTTTACCGTCAATTTTGCATAGCCTACATTTCCGTATTTATCACTAGCAGAATAAAGTACATCTTGTTCCTCAATAGAGAAATCTAATTCATCACTACAACCGACATTTAGATTTTCTTCACTCACATTATCTTTCACACTATCAATATAATCCTTGCAATGAAATTCATCCGATTGTTTTACTTCCACAATTTCTTCCTTGAGTTTAATTTCAGGTGGACGATTATCTGTCATTTTAATTCGCATCGTTTTAATATTTTTCTTTAGCCCACCACCCACTTCATAGCAAAGTAAATATGTTCCTGGCAGTTTAGAATTAAATTCATTTAATTCTATTATCTCATCATCAGAACTAGCGAAAGATAATGTATCCACTATCTCTCCACATTTCGCTTCGATAAGTTCTTCATGTAGATTTAAATCTGGAATACGCGTAAATAATGAAACATAAAATAAGATTACTGAAAAGACCATGAAGCATATTGTAAAAAGTAATAGTCCTATATTTAACATTTTACTTTTACGTGTACTTTCATCACTATATAATTCTTTTTCTCTTAGCTTTTGCCTAAGTACAGCCATTTGGTTATAAGAATAATAGAAATGAGCATAAGTCCTTACCATTCTTATTCCTAAGCCTTCTTCTAAACCTAAACGTATTTCTCGCATCTGTTTAGCAGAAAAATATGGTTTCGCATACAATTTTATTTCTTCATCTAATAATCCAAATTCTTTTCCTTTTTCAATTTCTTCTTTCTGTGCATCTTTATAAAGCATAGTTATCACCTCATATATATAATTCGCAAAAAAATCGAAAATCCTCAAAATTTGTTGAAACAAAATAAAAAACCGCTCAATTAAGCGGTCTATCTATCAATAATGGTGACTCCTGAGGGACTCGAACCCTCGACCCACTGATTAAGAGTCAGTTGCTCTACCAACTGAGCTAAGGAGTCACAATGTGCTTATTTATACTACCAAAAAACGATATAGAATGCAAGCACATTTTTTAAATATTCAAAATTTCATCTATTTTTCTTCAAAAGTGATTTTAGATTGTTTCAGTTTTCCTAGGTAAAATTCTACTAGTTTCCCTGCTGTAACAAATACAAGTACTGTACAAATTCCTACTGTTCCACCTAATAAGAATCCTACCACAAGGAATGATCCATCTACGCACCAACGAATATGAGCATAGTTATCGATATGGAATACATTTGCTAAAGCGAAGATTAAACAATCGTAAGTGTTATAACCACATTGTGGGTACTCACTTAATGCTGTACCAAATGTATAAACTAGAATACCTAGAATCATTAAGATAACACGAAGAACAGTTGATGGATTAGACGGTAATATAAGTGCCATCAAATCAATACCAATGGATGACGCAAACAAAGAAATAAATGTTGCGAGTGTCACATCTTTACGGTCAAATAGATAACCAACCAGAATTTGACCAGCACATACAAATCCATTGATTACACCCATTCTAATTCCTGTTATTTTTGTTATCGCATTGATGAAAACAGATAATGAATCTGTTCCAAGTAAACTCGCATCACTTATTGCAATACCAGCCCCAAGAATTAATACTCCTAATGTATAAACAACATATTTCTTAATTAGACTTTTACTCATGCTAAAAACTCCCTACTACAATATCTTGTATATTAGAATATTTTTGATTTAACTTTTCTTTTAAATCTTCTAAAGATAATTTAGCACAATTTTCTTCAAATTTCACAAGTATTTTAATTTTTGTATTTTCTAGATAGATTTTACCAATGATTTCATCCGTCTTTCTACATGCAATAACATAGATTAGATTGTCTTCTTGTTCATCTCTTAAATCTCTCACATAGCAATCATCATTAACCGCAAGAATATTAAAATAATCTACTTGAACTAAAGTTAATCCTTCTCCTGGTGCATTCTTTCTAACAACAGTTTTTGATTTCGCATCTAGAAATTCTTGTATTTGTTCTGGTTCTATCTTGCCTCTTCCAACTTCAATAAGTTCACCACTCATCATACGTACCATGTAACGCATAAACCCATTACCAAAATAAGAAATACGCAATATATCTCCTTCTTGTTTAAATTGAATATCATAGATTGTTCGAACTTGATCTTCCATTTGTTCTTTAGAATTACTACAAAAAGAAGTAAAGTCATGTGTACCAATAAAGTATTGTGAAGCTTTCTTCATCCTACTAATATCTAGAGGTCTACAATATTGATATACATAATCTTTTGTAAAAACATCATATTCCCCTAAATTAATACAATAATCATATCTTTTAGATTTCACACCAAAACGAGCATGAAATAATTCATCTACTTTTTCTATCGATACAATATGAATATCTCTTGGTAAATATCCATTTAATGCCCCTTTCCATTTGTAACAAGACATATCAACATCTGTATCAAAATGGAAAACTTGTCCTTTGGCATTTACTTTCGCATCAGTTCTACCAGAGCCAACGATATATGTATCACTTTGGGTAATGATACGAATAGCCTGTTCTATCGTTTCTTGAATAGACACAACATTCTTTTGTCGTTGCCAACCAGCATAAGCTGCTCCAGAATAACTAACTATACATTTATAACGAATCATAAAACTATAGATAAACAAATCATTGTGGCTAAAACAAGTGCCGCACCTAATACAAATAAATAATCATTCGTTGTCATTTTTAGCACTTTATAACGTGTTCTCTTTTCTCCTGGTGCATATCCTCTAGCTTCCATCGCATTCGCTAAATCTTCAGCACGTTGGAAAGCAGACACAAATAGTGGCACAACTAAAGATAAAATCGCCATAATTCTTTCTTTCATTTTTCCTTCTTTTAAATCGATACCACGACTTTCTTGTGCTTTCATAATTCTTGTTGTTTCATCAATTAAATCAGGAATAAATCTTAAAGCAATACTGATTAACATCGCAATTTCATGTGCTGGTACACCAATCTTGATAAAAGGTTTTAGTAAATCTTCTATACCTAAAGTCATATCTAATGGCTTAGTTGTCGCTGTAAGACATGTTGTTATCATAATCATTAGAAGTAATCTAACAATAATGTATAAAGTTTGTAATACCGCATCAGAATAAATCTTAAAGCCAGCAAGATTTATTAATACGGAACCTGTACGAATCACCAAGCAATTCATAACGAATAAAAATACCATCATAAATAGCATTGGTTTCATCGATTTCCAAATAAAGTTAAAAGATAACTTTGAAAGTAATATTGTGCCTGCTGCGACTAAGAATATAATTGCATATCCAATCCAACCTGCTGGAAAGAATATCGCAATTAAC
Source organism: bacterium (assembly GCA_963645035.1). Taxonomy (GTDB): domain Bacteria; phylum Bacillota_I; class Bacilli_A; order Erysipelotrichales; family Erysipelotrichaceae; genus Bulleidia. The sequence goes on from CAVIQY010000027.1 coordinate 4,211, forward strand.
ATGAGTAACATCGCAACAATTTTCGCTCTAGGGTCTATTTTATGGACAACAGAATCTAGAGGCATGTATCTACCAAGTGTAAAATTACCCATGATGTTTCACCTCACTTGCAATAGCTTTCGCTAAAGATTTTGTATCTTTTGTTTTCTCATCAATATGAAATCCATTTTCATTTAATAAGCTACGAACACGAATAATTGCTGGTGGTAGAATATGCAATTTCACACATCTATCTTGATCCTTAAAGAATTCATCTACCGTAGTATGAATTTGTAATTTACCATTTTCCATAACAACGACTTCATCACAATATGCATAAACTTGTTCCATATCATGTGTAACAATTAAGATTGTTTTCTTATTTTCTGTATTTAATTTCTTAAATAGTTGCATCATACTAACTGTTCCTAATGGATCTAGACCAGCAGTAGGTTCATCTAAAACAATCACATCAGGATTCATCGCTAAAATACCAGCAATCGCTACTCTTCTTTTTTGACCACCAGATAATTCTAGTGGACTTTTTTCATCAAAACTTTCGTCTAGTCCTACTAGTCTTAGTGCAGTTTTTGCTTTTTTGATAGCTTCTTCTTCACTAATACCAAAGTTTTTAGGGCCAAAGGCAACATCTTTGATTACTGTTTCTTCGAATAATTGATATTCAGGGAATTGGAATACTAAGCCTACTTTACCACGTAAACTCTTTAATCCTTTCACATCTTTTCCTGCTTCTATTACATGATCTAATACAATCACTTTTCCACTAGCTGGTTTTAATAAACCATTTAAATGTTGCACTAATGTACTTTTACCAGAACCAGTTTGACCAATAATCGCTGTCATTTTTCCTTCTGTAAAAGATAAATCTACATCTGTTAATGCAGCATAACGAAATGGTGTACCTTCACTGTAAACATAACTTACTTTTTCGAATGTAATTGACACAGCTCATCCACCATCCCTTCTATAGACATTCTATTTTGAATATGTATTCCTAATTTATCTAATTCTTTTGCTAACTTCATTGAATAAGGTAAATCAAATTGTGTTTCTTTCAATTTATCTTCTTTTTTAAATACTTCTTCAGGTGTACCAGTTAAAACAATATTTCCATCATCTAATACAATGACATAATCACTTGTAGATACTTCATCAATATCATGGGTAATGGATAAAATCGTTAAATCTTTCTCTTTATGTAAATCCATGATGACTTTTTTGATTTCCGCCTTACCTTGAGGATCTAACATAGAGGTGGCTTCATCAAAAATCAAAATATCTGGATGCATAGCTAAAACACCAGCTATCGCTACACGTTGTTTTTGACCACCAGATAAACGAGTTGGTTCACTATTTAAATAGTCTTCCATACCAACTTTCTTGCTAAATTCATCAATAATCGCATCCATATCTTTTTGATCTACACAATGATTTTCTAGACCAAACGCAATATCATCTCTTACTGTCGATCCAATAAATTGATTGTCTGGATTTTGGAATACAATACCAATCTTATTTCTAATCTTTCTTAAATTTTCAATATTTAACTCTAGGCCATCAATCATGATTGTGCCTGATTTTTTTTCTAATAATCCTGTTATTAATTTAGCTACTGTAGATTTACCACTACCATTATGTCCAACAATTGTGCAATATTGTCCCTTTTCAACAGAAAAAGATACATTCTTCACCGCATCAATTTTCCCATCATATGAGAACGCTAAATCTTTTACATCAATAATTCCCATTTTCTACCTCACACAAAGCCTATTTATTATATAACAAAAAGTAAAAAGATTAAGATAAGTACGCATTTTATCTTAATCTTTATTAGTGAAAAACAAATTATTTTCTTACTTGCAATAATATAAGAATGATTTTAGTTTAGACCATGAGTTTTCGTCAAAATCATGATCAAGTTTTATATCATATACAGGTGCTTTACATGCATTTTGTATATCCCTCATTTCTAAAATCATTGCGGTATTTTCATATCTTGCTGAAAGCATCAAAATTGCATTTACTCTTTCACTTATTTCTACTGCCTTTGCATAACGATATCTACCATTGTCACCACTAAATTTCGGTAAATAATTGTCTGCAATTTCTAATAATTGATTAAAGTGATGACTATATGGGCTATTCTCTTTTAGGACATCACTAATTTGTTCTAAATAAGAAATATATTTTTGTGCTTCTTTTTTATTCATGCCATTATCAATCCAAGCAAATAAGAATAACTCTGCTTGCGGTGTACGAATTACTTGATATTCTTGCTCTAATGTATCAAGTATTCCTTCATCTAACACTGTTAACATATCCATTTCGCTAATCGCCACAATCTTCTTTTTTGTACAATGAATTTCATGAATCGATTTCATTATTTCTTCCCAACTAGGTATATGATTCATTGCTTTATTCTTAAATAGATATGCTAAGTCTCCAGCCACAAATACTCTAAATAATGCGTCTAAATCCTTTGCGTCTTGATACAGTTTTTCTTCGTTATATACAACGATTGAATGTTGATCTAATTGTTTCTGTTTTAAAAAATCATAGATTACTCTAGCATATTGCCCACTAGCTTCAGATCCTAAATTTTGTGGTAATAAGAATTGAACACTATCTTTTTCTTTTTGTGCCTTAGCTAAAACACTACCTAGCATTACCGTAAATGTTAAATATTCTTTACTGTTTGTGTTTTCTCTTCCTAATGCAAGAATCTCTTCACTCATACCAGGAATGATTTCTACTTGATATCCAAAGGATTCGTAATAGAGCTTCAAATAATCGCTGTATACACCTCTATCTAGCAACATTAATTTTTTCTGAATACTCGCTGAAGAAAGCATATTCAATTCTTTTTGTTCAATATTCCATTCTGTAAAAGAATCTTGAATTACCGGTCTTTGTTTCAGGCTATTTAAGAAAGCTTCAATACGCGTAATAACACCTACTGGGCTAAAATGTTCATCTACTTCTATTTGCAAATATGGCTTATCTTTCATTTCTTGTCTAAACAAATGACTTAACATTGTGTCTGGACCACATCCATGATTTGTTAAATACACAGCATATAAATTAGGATGACTTGCGACTAGTTTTGCTCCAGAAAGAATATGTTGTCCAAAAGGCCAATACATATTTGGATATTCTTTAGAAATATCTAAATCATGTGCTGGCAAGTGAGATAATGTAATTACCTTATATCCTCTTTCTAGCAATCGTTCTGGTATACCCATATTGAGTATTGGATCTGATATACCATAATTTCTTGTAATTAATACAAGTACTTTATCATCAGGCTTTAAGCTCTTTAACAATTCTTCTCCTTGTGCTTCTACTGCTTTTGTATGTTTTTTTACAGCCATAGCTCCTGATAATAAGGCTTTTAAGCAAATTGGTTTAGGTTTATTTAATATCTTTCCTAAATCTAACATAGCACTAGCCATCGCTTCTTGTCCAAAATCTAAATCAAATACAGGGCTTAATAGTTCGATACCGTATTGTTTGATGTTTAATGCATTTGCGATCGATACCGCTGCTGTTTGCATATATACACAACCATAATTATGTTCTACATGACTACAAGCATGTTTCATTGTATGTATTGTAGGTAAAAAGATATAATCTACCCTTTGATCGATTAGTTGTTTCATATGTCCATAAATTAATTTCACTGGATAACATGTTTCACCACGAGCATATTCTTGTGATAATCGTATCGTTTCACTATCAGTTGGTTTTGTTAATAAAACGTTATAACCAAGAGAAGTAAAGAAGGCATTTGCCATTGGGAAAAACTTATGAATCATTAATACATAAGGAATACCAACCGTTTTCTTTTTTGGATCAATCTTTCCTGTATACCCTTCTAGTAATAATTCGTTGGATTTATTATAGAAAGCAATATTTCTTCGTACCTCATCACTAATCGTTTCTACATTAGAATCAATACTAGAAAAATCATAACCCTTAAATTTTGTCGTTCCTGTCGCTTCTTCTTGGGCAATTAAAGCAACACCTAAAGCCCCACTAATTGAAAAATATGGATTTACTGTAACACTTGTACCAAACATTTTTTCAAATGCCGCAACAATTCCTACGTTATAATCTACACCACCTTGTAAAACAATCTTCTTTCCAATCTTTTTACTACCTACTACTTTATGTAAATAGTTTTTTACAATGGAGTAACATAAACCTGCAGCGATATCTTTTTGACTAGCACCAGAACCCATTGCTGTTTGAATCGCTGTTTCAATAAATACTGTACATCTTTCTCCTAAATCTACTGGTTCTTTTGCTTCTAATGCTAGAGGGCCAAATTCATCAATAGGAATAGACATTCTTGATGCTTGTTCTTCTACAAAGCTACCTGTTCCTGCAGCACAGATTTTATTCATTTGGAAATCTACAACATTACCATTTTCTAAACGAATAAATTTACTATCTTGACCACCTATTTCTAGTACCGTATCCGCATCTTTTACACCAAATAAAGCTCCTCTTGCTTGTGCTGTAATTTCATCTTTTACAGCATCAGCACCTATTAATCTACCAATTCTTTCTCTTCCACTACCTGTAACACCTATTGCTTTAAAAGGTATCTCTCCATACTTATCTTTAATTGCTTGTAAACCTTTTCTTACTACTGCTTCTGGATTACCAGCAGTACGTAAATATTGATAATCAACTAAATGATTTTCTTCGTCAATTAGCACTAAATCAGTACTTGTAGAACCTATATCAATGCCTAATGTACATAATGAATTTGGTTTCATCTCTACAGTAGTAGGATCTTTTACTATATTTCTTTCACTAATACTTAGTGGTTCTAAATGATGAATAGCTGTTTGACTAGTATGATTTAAAGAATGAATTAATGTACTTATATCACAAGATTCACTTGCTAAAATTGCGGCACCAATACTAGAAACATATAGTGCATCTTCTGGAATGATTAGCTCCTCTTCTTTTAGCTTTAACACATCGATTATTGCCTTTTTTACACCACTATTCTTTGTTACCCCACCACAAAAGACAATTGGTTTTTGGATTGGTAATTTTCCAATAATTGTAGCTTTATAATTACGCATTAAAGCATAGCATAGACCTAGCAAAATATCTGGTGTAGAAATTCCTTCTTGTTGGCGATGAATAATATCTGTTTTAGCAAATACTGCACATCTTCCTGATAATCTAGGAATTGTCGTTGCTTTTTCTACAAGGGAAGAATAGTCTTCAATCTTCATATTTAAGCGAGACATTTGGTCTTCAAAGAAACTACCTGTTCCTCCTGCACAATGCTCATTTGTAGAAAAAGAAGGAACAGAATTTAAATTTGTAATATATCTTGATCCTTGGCTTCCTATTTCAATTACACTACAAGCATTTGGTGCTAAATAACGACATCCTTCTACAATACAAGGAATAGACTCTAAATCCGTTATATTATCAATAAGACCACTATTCCCTAATATTCCTATCATGCATTCTTTTATATTGTGATTTAATACTTCATTTAATCCTTCTTTTAAACTACTTGTAATATTACCAAAATGTTTTTTCTGCCACTTTAGTACAATCTTTCCTTCATCCATAGCTACAATCTTGATAGCAGATGAACCTATATCTAAGCCTAATTTATACATTGTGTCTCCTTTAGTTAGTTACCACTAACAATTATACTAAGATACACAACATTTTCAAATTTAAGATTCAGTTAATTAACGACTATAGATTTCATAAAGATAATCAGGTAGATATTCTTTGATGATTTTCTCTGCGTCTATATTCCCAAAATCATGATAATATTCTTCAACTACACCACCAGCAATTGCCCCTAACGTATCACTATCACAAGATAAACTATAGATATTTCTCATAAAAGATTCGTAATCTGTACTTTCATAGAAACAGCGCATCGCGACTGGTACTGACCCTTGGCAAGTTTCATTCCATTTATACTTATCTCTAATTTCATCTAAGCTATAGTAAATGCTATATTCGTAATCTTTTGCAGGATATTCCTTTAAAACATAATCATAGATTTCTTCTTTTGATTTCCCATGTTTTGCCATCCAAATACAAGTAGCTGTAACTACTGCTCCTTTAACTCCTTCAGGATGATTATGTGATACACTAGCCGTTTCTTTTGCGACTAGTTGCATTTGTTCAAAGTCATCATAATATTCTCCAGCAAAACTAACACGCATTGCTGAACCATTACCGAAACTATTATATGGTTGACTATTTTTCTTACTGAATATCCAATCAAAAAACATTTGTCCATATCCACACCATGGATATTTCCTCCCTACTTCTCTTAACGTTGTAGCGAAATCACTTTGTTCCAATATTGCTTTTTTTACAGCTAATGTCATTACTGTATCATCTGTAAAAGAAGCTTTATCTTCGATTAATAATGGAACATGCGCATAATCTAGATTCTTTGGTCGATTAAATTCATATTGTGATCCTAAGATATCTCCTAGTATTGCTCCTTTAATTGCCATAGTTATTTGCCTCCTTTATTACAGCGCGCTTTATAATCATCTTCGATGGTTTCTTTCCAAGTATTACGATTTAATTCTTCTTCTACTTCTTCTTTGTCACTAGCTTTTAATGTTACACATATCGCTTTAGCTAAGCCTGTAAAGATTGTTTTTGTGCCAATAAAATCATGAACATAATTTACGGATCGTTCTGGTCTAATTCCTATTCTTCCTGCTTCTTTAGTCGCATCAATATTTGCACCAACAAAGATAAATTCCCAACCATATTTTTCTTGTTCATAAGAAATCATTTGTTTTACTTTATCATATGAATAATATCTACTTGCGTTTTCTAGACCATCAGTAGTAATCACAAAGATTGTTTTAGTTGGTCTGTCTTCGCTTCTTGCATATTTATGTACATTCGCAATATGATGGATTGCACCACCTATCGCATCTAATAGTGCGGTACAACCACGAACATAATATTCTTTATCTGTTATATCTTTTACTTCTTCAATTGATACAAGGTCATGTAATACTTCACATTTGTCATCAAATAGAACAGTAGAAACATAAGCCTTCTCACCTGTTTTCTTTTGTTTAGCAAGCATTGCATTAAAGCCACCAATTGTATCTTCTTCTAAGCCACTCATTGAACCACTACGATCTAAAATATAAACAATTTCTGTTAATCCCATATCTCTTACTCCTTATCTCTAATCTTCTGCAGTAGATTATTTACATTTATATCCTATCGTTTAGGCAATAAGAAAAGGTCAACTCGAAAGCGACCTTCATCATTTTTTAGAATTTTGTTAAAGGATCTAATCCATAATCAAATAGAACAACATCAATCTCCATGACATTATATTCTTTTTTCTCAATGAAATACTCTACTATCTGATCTGTTTGCGATATAGGAGATAAAGCATATCCTGCAAATTGTAAGAAATCTTTCGTTTCATCTAAATTTAGTCGTAATCCTACCGCAAGAGCTAGCATCTTTTCTTTAGATGGCTTTACTTGATCTTTTAATAACTTAGAGAAATATTGTTTGGAAATATTCGCAGCAGAATATACATCTGAATTCTTTAATCCCTTTTTATTGATTAATCGTTGCAAGTATTTACCAAAAGATTCTTTATAGATTTGTTTGATAATATCGTCTAGTGAATACTTTTTTGGTTTACTACTTGTAGGAGCTAGAAAAGCTTGCGATTCACCTCTCTCAATTCTTAGTGATTCATATTCAAGTTTTATTGCGTTAGTAACATAATCATCATCGATATAACTATGTACTTCTTCGACTAGTTCACCAGAAATGGACACATCTTTTGCACCAAATACAACAAGTGTGATTTCCATCTCGTTTTCTTTTAAGAAATCAGTAAAAGCATTTATTGCGACTTGTATACCTACTTTCTTAGGAAAACCATAATTTCCTGTTGCAAGTAGTGGAAACGCTATAGATTTACACTTATAGTCTTTTGCAATATTTAATGCGTTCGTATAACAACGATAGAGTAATTCTCTTTCATTCCTTAATCCATCAAACCATACAGGACTACTAACATGAATAATATAGTTCGCGTTTAATTGAAACGCATCCGTTATCGCTACTTCACCAACTTGTAATAAGCCTATCTTTTTACGTGCTTCTAGTAGTTCTTCTTTACCAGCAGCTTCATAGATAGCTTGTTCTACACCACTACCTATAACAGCATTAGGATTAACCGTATTGACAATCGCATCAGATTTTACTTTTGTAATATCATTTCGAATAATTTGAAAAGGCATAACTATCCTATTGAACGTTTAATGTAATATTCACTACACCTGAGTTAGTTTCTGTTTTACGGTCTGATTTGTATGGTTGAATCACAACATATGCATCATATGTACCAGCACTTAATGCTCTAGTCATTTCCATCTTTGTAATGTAATTACCATGTGACACTAAATCGGATTGATATAGCAATTCATTACCATCAGTTAGATATAAAGCAAATGTCATGTAGTAACAATTATCGGCACAAGATACACTAATTGTTTGACTACCATCCTCTGTTTCTACTTCAATTTGTTTTGTACCATCAAAGCCACCAATCGCTTCTAATGTATATTCTCCATTACTATCTTTTTCAATAGAGAATACAGAATTATCATAAGAAGTAACTGAAGTAACTGAAGCATCAATACCAGCAAGACTTAAATAATGATTTAATTCAACTTTTGTACCACTATCTACTACAAGAACTTCTAAATCTGTATCATTGATACGAATTGTATCTTCATACCAATAGTTTGAATCAGGGTTATGAAATTCAAATCCCGAAGTAATTGTCTTTGTATTTGCACTAATTGTAAAACTACCCCAACCAGGTAATGTTACATTTTGGCTACGATCAATTGGTGTTTCTGGCTTTACATAAGCTCCTTGATTAGGATCAATTTGAATACCACCATCATCACTATTTTTATTCATATTCAAAATATATCCTACTAGAAATGCGATAATCGCAAGTGCTACAACAATAATTCCTATTCCAATTTTATCTTTCTTTTGCATATTCCTTTTCCTTTCAAAACAATTGAGGTGATTCTTCACCACCTCAATATACTCATAATTTCAAATTAGTTCAACTATTCAGTTGGTTCTACACCTTCAGATGTTTCGCCTTCTACAGTTTCTTCAGTACTTTCTTCACTACTAGAAGTATCTGGCTCTACTGTATCTGATTTTTCTTCAGTTGTACTATCATCTATAGCTTCATCACTTGGTACAGTATCAGTAGTATCAAGTGCTTCTTCAATAGCACTATCTGTATCTTCAACATCTGTTTCTGCTTGCGTTAATACTTCATCACTGGATGCATCATTAGAATTTACAGTCGTTGGCGAACCGATAACAAACTCTACCGTATCTGCTACACCTGTTATCTTCGAATTAGATAATATATCTTTTTCTGTATCGCTACGAACATATACTTTTGTTAAAGCATTACAAGAATTAAAGAAAGAATAAGCAGCAGCATAATATTCAGTAGACATATTACTCATATCAAAGCTTGATAAATCTAATGTTATTAAACTCTTACAGTTGCTGAACATATCGTCCATATCTTCTACTTTAAGTGTGTTAAATCCTGATACATTTATACTTTCTAATTTTTCGCAATCACTAAACATCGCATACATATTTGTTACATTTGATGTATTGAACGAAGATAAATCTAAAGATGTTAATGAGCTACATTCCGCAAACATTTCATGCATATCCGTTACATTTGATGTATTAAACTTAGATACATCTAAGGATGTTAATGAACTACATTGTGCAAACATCTGAGATAAGATTGTCACATTTGAAGTAACGAAGTTATCAGGTAAGTTTAATCTTGCTAACTTATTACAGCCTGTAAACATACCACTCATATTTGTAACATTACTTGTATCAACGTTATTAAATGTAATAGACTCTAACTCTGTCACTTCATCTTCCGCAAACATATATGCAGAATATTCATTAAAGATAATACTTTGGCTTTCATTTTGCGTACTTACATACCAAGTTGTATCGTCTTGCCAAGCAACTACAGATTTATCTCCTGCTGAAGATACATCCGTTAATGTCGCTCCATCAGGTGCTTTCTCGCTTGTAAATACAATACTTGTTACACCTATTGTACCTTTTTCAGTATCCGTTTTAGGAATCAATGTACTAAAATCATAACCTGTCTTTAGCTTATAGGAAGAACCCCACTCGGCATACATTGTCGTACCTTCTTTATAAATCCAATCTTTTATTTCTGTATCTTCTGTTATTGGATAACCATAAGATGTATACCAACCATTAAATGTATATCCATCACGATCATCTACTTCTGGTAGTGTCCCTATTTTTTGACCTAAATCTAGTTTCTTAGTACTAAAGCTACCTTCTTTGATTGTTCCACCATTAGGATCAAATGTAATTGTTTTTGCATCAACTCTTAAGTAACCACTATCTACTATAGATTTAGCCATTAAAACATCCACTTTAGTGCTATCAAAATTAGGTAAATTTTCACATTCTTTAAACATATCTGTTGAACTTGTTACAGAAGTTGTTCTGAAATTATTACTACTTACATAAATATCAACTAAAGAACTATCCCCATTAAACATATTACTCATGTCTGTAACACTTATCGTAATAAAGCTTTCTAATTCAAGTGAAGTTAATGAAGAACAATTCTTAAACATTGCACTCATATTTTCAGCACTACTTGTCGCAAATCCATTTCCAAATGTAAGTTCACTTAATTTTGTACAACCTTCAAACATACTACTGAAGTTTGTTACCTTTGAAGTATCTACAACTTTTGAAAGATCTAAGCTTGTTAATGATGAGCAATTTCCAAACATTGCACTCATGTCAGTTACTTTTCCAGTATTAAAGTTGTCACCAAATACAATACTTGTTAATGATGTACAATCTGCAAACATTTCACTCATATTCGTAACATTTGTTGTATTAAAGCTACTTACATCAATCGTGCTTAATTTCTCACAATGGCCAAACATACCAACCATATTTGTAACATTTGATGTATCAAATGTACTAGATAAAGTTAATGTTTCTAGACTATTGCAATTACCAAACATGTACATCATTGACTTAACGTTGCTTGTGTCAAAACTACTTAAATCCAAGCTTTTCAAAGATGTACAGTAATAGAACATTCCTGACATTCCTTGTAGATAATACATTGTTTCAGTATCATCATCTACAACGCTTGATGTGTCAAATGAAGATACATTCAATTCTTTTAATGAAGTACATCCAAAGAACATCATCGATAATTGTTTTACATTGCTTGTATCAAATTTTGATAAATCCAATGATTCCAAGCTAGTACATTTATAGAACATACCCGTCAAGTTTGTTACGTTAGATGTCACAAAATTATCTGGGAAAGTTATACTCTTTAAATTTACACAATCGTCAAACAACATAGTCATATTTTCAACATGACTTGTATCAACATTATTACCAAATGTAATTGATTCAACATCTAACTCAGAAAACATTCCTGATGAATTTGAATTAAAGATAACTGGTTGTTCTGAAGCAGTTGTACTGATGTAATATGTCGTACCATCTTGCCAACCTACTACTGAACCATTTCCTAATACAGAGAAATCTGTTAAACCATTTTCTAATGAATAATCAGTAGGGATTTGATCACTAGTCGTAAATACAATACTTGTTGGCTCAGTTGTTCCAGCAGTTTCACTTGTTGTTGGAATTAATCCATTGAATTCCTCACCATCTACTAGTTGATAATTTATACCCCAATGTGCGTAAAGTGTATAATTATCACCCCAATAGAAATCATCTTTGCTAAATGTATCTTCTGATGTAACTTTTTTACCACCATCTTTTGCAGTAAACCAACCAATAAATTCACTATTTTCTTTTGTTGCTGTAGGAAGAGTTCCATATACTTTATCTATTTCTACAATCTTCGTATTAGAACCATTTAACGTTCCACCACTTGCATCAAAATTAACTGTATAAGGATATACGTACAAATATCCACCTTCACTAGCTGATTTAGCCTTATCTTTATTTACACTGCCGCTCGTATAATTAGGTAGATTTCTACAATTAGCAAACATACTCATTGATTCAGTTACTTTTTCAACACTAAAGTCACCACCAACAGCAATACAATTTAAGGCTGTATCACCACTAAACATATAAGACATATTTGTTGCAGTATGCGTAGTAAAGTTTTCTAAATCTAATGTTACTAGCGATGTGCAGTTCTTAAACATACCACTCATATTTTCAACCTTATATAAATGGAAATATGTAATATGAGATTTTTCATTCACAAATTCAACTTTTGTTAAATTTGTACATTCCGCAAACATTTCTTCTGTTGTCGTAACTTCATAAGGAGATAATAATGACACATCAATATGTTCTAATGAACTACAACCTTTGAACATCGCTTTCATTGTCGTGACATCATCTGTATGGAATTTTAAACTTTTCTCTTCTCCAAAATTAACATCAGTTAATGATGTACAGCCTTCAAACATACTTTCCATACTTGTAACAGAAGATGTTTGAACGTTAGAAACATCAATACTTGTTAGTGATGAGCATCCTTTAAACATTTCTGCCATCGTTGTCACTTTAGATGTATCTATATTGTTAAACTCAATCGATGAAATATTTGTTTTATTAAAGAACATCTTTGAAGCATCTTCATTAAAGATAATCTCTTTATCTGAATTTGATGCACTGATATAGTAAGTTGCTCCATCTAACCAACCTAATACAGATTTATCGCTTGTCTTAGATAGATCAATCGCATCACTTGGTATTTCTGTAGTACTAGTAAATACAATACTTGTTGCTTCTGAAGGAATCTTCTTATTGAATTCTTCACCACTTAATAATGTATAAGTTAAATCAATCCAATGTGCATATAAAGTAGTATTACTATCACTTGTATATACTGTATCACCTGTTACTTCATTACCACCACTAGCAGCTGTATACCAACCGCCAAATGATTTATCACTTTGTAGAGGTAATGTAGGTAATGTTCCATATTCACTATATTTATGATTCTTTTCTACTGTCCAATCACTTGGCTTATCGCAATCAACACCATTTGTATTAAATGATACGTTTCTTGCATCTACATATAATGAACCATCAGATCCAACTGCTTGTGCAAGTTCTTGATCAGACTTAGTAGATTTGTAGTTAGGTAATCCTGTTCTACCTTTTAGAATATTTGTAATTGTAGTGTTATCACCTATAACAAATTTACTTGTTACATATATTGTCTTAAGACTAGCATCATCTTGTTCTGTATAGAACATCTCAGTCATATCTGTAACTTTAGATGTATTGAAATTTGTTAAGTCTAATGTTGTTAAACTTGTACAATCGCTAAACATCTTTTTCATTGTTGTTGCATTACTTGTATTGAACTTAGATAAATCTAGACTTGTTAAGCTTGAACAATTCTTAAATGTTTCTCCAAACTTTTCTACATTACTTGTATCAAAGCTAGATAGATTCAAGCTAGTTAAACTACTACAATCCGCAAACATACTTGTAAAGTCTGTAACAGCACTAGTCTTAATATTACTTACATTTAAGCTTGTTAATGCTGAATCAGAATTAAACATATAGCTCATATCTGTTACAGAAGCTGTATTTAATCCTGAAATATCTAATGTTTGTAAACTTGTACAACCATTAAACATATAACTCATATTTGTAACAGAACTTGTATCTATACCGTTAATCGTAATAGTTGTTAGTTTGCTATCACCACTAAACATAGCGTTCATATTTACTACTTTGCTTGTGTCTAGCTTAGAAACATCTAATGATGTTAATGACTTACAACCAGCAAACATTGAACTCATATCTGTTACTTTACTTGTATTCAATGTGGATACATCAAGACTAGTTAACTTCTCACAATCCTTAAACATGTCTTTCGTGTCATGAACTATACTTGTATCAAATTTAGAAATGTCTAATGAAGCTAAATTACTACATCCTGCAAACATACCTGACATATCTGTCGCAAGACTTGTATCTACATTGTCAAAGCTAATTGATGTTATATTCGTTAATCCTGCAAACATATTAGCAGATTCAGAATTGAATATAACTTTAACATCACTATTTTGTGTACTTATCTTATAAGTTGTATCGTCTACCCAACCAACAATTGTTCCATTTTTATCTGTCGATAAATCTGTAACTGTAGCTGTACTTAGTGCTTCTTCACTCGTAAATGCAACAGAAGTAATTGATGTATTTTCTTTTAGGATTTCATTTAAATCTGTACCAGAAAGTAGATAAGAAGCCCAATGAGCATATACTGTTGCATCATCTTTACCTTCAAATATTGTTTCATTTGTAACTCTTGTACCACTAGTCTTATCTGTATACCAACCAGCAAATACATATCCTTCACGAGTTGCTAAAGGTAATGATTGTACTGGAGAACCATAAGAGTAACCTTCTTCTACAATCATAGAAGTTTTCTCACATGTACCACCATTCGCATCTAATGTTAGTGTATGTGGATTTACATATAAGTAACCACCATCTCTTGTACTTACTGCTTTAGACTTACCTAATTCCTTAGAATCATAACCAGGAAGTTTTTTAGAGCCTAAGAACATATTTGAATATTGCGTAATCTTAGAAAGATCAAACGCTGAAGATACAATAATCTTTTCTAAGTTTGTATTATTACAGAACATTTGAGTCGTATTTGTTACATTAGAAAAATCGAAATTACTCAAGTCTAATGATGTCAAACCGTTTAAACCTTTAAACATTTCCAACATATTCGTAACATGACTTGTATTTACATTATTAAATTCAATTTCCGTTAAAACAGAACCTGATTTAATACTTGAAGCCCAACTTTCCCAATTGAACATTCCCTTACAATTTTGGTTAAATATAGTTGCTGCACCTTCATCAACAGGACTAATGTAATATGTGGTTCCATCCATCCATCCAACTACAGAATAATCTCTTTTTCCTGTCATATCAGATAGTTTGCCATTTTGTATCGTATAGCCTTCAGGTATTTGATCAGCTGTAGTGAATACAATTTTATTAATAATACGTTTACTAAGCGTAATACCACAATTCCCTAAGAATTCATCACCAGGATTTAGCGTATATGTTTTCCAATGTGCATATAAATCGACTGTATCACCAACATTTGCTGTAACAACCGTACTAGCTTTTATTTCACTACCACCACTAGCTTTTGTATACCAACCATTAAATCCATATTCAGCGTGAACTGGTGTAGGGATTTCTCCATATGTTTGACCTTTTTCAACAAGCTTAGTCGTTGTTTCGCATGTAGCTCCATCCATATTGACATGGAAGTTAACAGTTACGATATCTAAGTATAGATATCCACCACGAGGAATAGATATCGCTTTTGTCTTATCAATTGCTCTAGCATCATAATTATCTAATTTTGAACATGATCTAAACATGCCATCAGACTTAGTAACATTCGTTACATCAAAAGTAGAACTTGCATAGATTCTAGACAAATTCGTATCTAGAGAGAACATACCACTCATATTTGTAACTTTGCCTGTATTAAAGCTAGATAAGTCTACTGTCTCTAATTCTGAACATAACGCAAACATACAATACATGTTTGTAACATTACTTGTATCAAAATTAGAAGAAAGTGTTAATGTCTTTAAATTCTCACATTTATAGAACATTAGTGACATATCTACAGCACTAGATGTATCAAATCCTGAAACATCTAATTCTGTTAGATTAGAACACGTTTCAAACATGGATGAAAAATCTTCAACATTGCTTGTATCAACATTATTACCAAATGTAATTGATGTAAAACGAGATGCAGTTGCTAAACTACCAGACGCAAACATTCTTGCTGAATCTTTGTTAAAGATTACTGGTTGATTTTCATCTACGGTACTAACGTAATATGTGTCGTCGACTTGCCAACCAACAACGGACTCGTCTTTTATTGTAGATAAGTCAGTCACAAGACTCTTATCACTAGGAATTTGATCATAAGTTGTAAATACAATCTTTGTTGCTGAATCAGGGATTGTACTATTAAATGTTGTACCCGCATTTAATGTATAAGACTTATAGTGAGCATAATATGTAGTATTTGTTGTAGTTGAAGTATCTGTTGTAATCTTTGTACCACCAGTTGCTTCAGTATACCAACCAATAAATGTTTTATCTGTTAGAGAAGCTTCAGGTAAATTACCATCCTTACAATATGAACTATAACCAACATAAGTACTATATGGTTGTCCACTTTCCACATAGAACTTAACTATGCTAGAAGCATTTTCTCCATTTTTATCACTAATTGTTCCACCATTCGCGTCAAATGTTACTGTCTTACCATTTACATAGAGATAACCATTATCCCTAACTGTTTTTGCATAAGTTTTATCTTCGTCTGTTTTTTCTACATAGTTTGGTAATTTTGAACTATCATTAAACATCAAATAACTCATGTTTGTATCAACAGTACCACCATCTGTAACATTTTCTGTGCTAAATCCATTCCCAACAAAGATAGCTTGTAATTTTTTACATGCTTGTGTCATCATACGCATGTTTGTAACACTACTTGTATTAAATGAAGATAAATCAAGAGATTCTAAGCTACTGCACGAGCTAAACATAGCATCCATATTTGTTACTTTACTTGTATCAAATGATGATAAATCTAACTTTTCTAATCCTGTACAGTATTCAAACATATATTTCATATTTGTAACATTTTCTGTACTAACAACATCACCAAAGTCAATTTCTGTTAATGCCTTTTTCCCATTGAACATATAGCTACTATCTTCATTAAACGAGATTGCTTTAGTTGCATCTTGAGTACTTACATAGTATGTTGTTCCATCAGTCCAACCAACAATTGCATTACTTCCATCAGCCGCAAGATTTTTAGTAGTCGTACCACTAGGTGCTTTTTCTGTTGTAAAGACTACTTTTGTTGCACCACTAGGAATATTATCTCTAAATGTTTTACCTTCTTGTAATGTTACTGGTGTAGACCAATGTGCATATAAAGATTGATCATTTTCAATTAAGTCTGTACCTTTTACTTGTGTACCATCAGTTCTATCTGTATACCATCCTACAAATACCTTATCTGTACTTGTGACGGTCTCGAAATAGTTACGATATTCTTTTCCAACTTCAACTGAAATTGTTTTACTCTTATCTCCATCCGCAAATGTTCCACCATTTGCATTGAAATAAACATCTAAATTCTTTTGCTTAACCTTAATATCTACATTTGTATTTCCAGTTACTGTACCCGTATAAGATGTTTCACCATCATAAATATAGTTAGAAGGAACAATAATATTGTTTACTTTGTATGTTGTACCTTCAGCTACATAATGCGTAAATGCCACTTGTTCCCCAAATAAAGTCGTATTATCAACTAATACATCAAACGTTAAATCAGTTGTAGTTATAGGATCTACTCCCACACGATTTTCTACAACACCAGTTACATTTAGCTCATAGTATTGTTTATCAGTAAGTGTAAAAACTAACTTATCTTTATAATCACCACTAGCTTCATGTCCACCATTCGTACTTAAAGATAGTTCTTTTGTAAAAGTATTATCTTTTTCGATAGAACCATCACCAATCTTAACCGTTGGAAAAGACCAAGATGAATCTTGAGCAACCACTTCATCACCATCTTTAATGGTATAAGCAATCGCATGTTCATCTAGCATCATATTAAAATCATTTTCAGAATGAATGCCTATCTCTAGTTGATGCATCGCTTTTACGTTACCGCTTATCGTAAGAGTGCCTTTGTTATATTCATCAAAAGTAGCATCTGTAGGTATAGATACTTCATACGAACCATCGACTTTATATGTACCATTACTTTCGCCTTCGCCATGAACACTTTGCATAAAGAAGCCACTAGCAAAAGAAGCTGGTATCAAAGTTAATAACAATGCTTTCTTTAATTTATTCATCTTCATCCCTCTTCTTTCTAGTCATTACATATATGCATAATCCACTTGTGATAATCGTTGTACCTATGCCAAATCCATATTCTCTAGTCGTACCACCTGTTACATCTGTAGAAATTAATTGATATCCACTTGAACTAGTCGTACTTGTAGAAGATGAACTTGACTTAGAATCACTAGATTTTGAATCTCCCTTCGTTTTTTCGTATCTAGCTTCTAAATGAATCTCTTCAGTAATTGCAGTTTGAAAATTCCATTTTGTATCTGTATCTTTTACATACCAACCAAGAAAGTGATAACCTTTCTTGCTAGCATGACTTGGTTCTTGTATTGTTTCTCCATAGCTAATGGAATAAACATAAGTTTTTCCATCATCTTCTAAGTAAATTGTTACAGGAGCGTCATATGTAATATCGGTATTTTTATCTTCTGCGAAAGTTATTTGCATTGTTAAAGGAAATACTAGTAGTATTCCCATCATGAAACACATATATTTCTTCACAAAATCACCCCTTCTCTTATTAAGCGAAAAGCTATAGTGCAAAACTATAGCCTAATTTTTGATTAAATTTAGTTTTTATCTACATCGATTAATGTAGCAGTATAAGTCACTGTACCTGTATACTTACCACCAGGAATATCCTCTGTACTCTTTAGTGCAAAATTAATCGCATTACTTTTTACAGGTGCTTTTTCTGATGAAGTTACCACAAACAGTGATTCATTAGGAGTTACACTCTTATTACTATATGTAACTGTATAATTTAAGGTATTTTTCCCTGAAGTCATTACAAATGCTCCTTCAGTTCCAGAACCTTTCATTTTTATTTCTACTGCTTTACCATCAGCTAGATTTGCTTTCGTTACGGTTACATAAGCATCTACACTAGGATTATCTTTTGTTAATGTAATTGCTTCATGTATTGTCCATTCGTAACTAGAAGGCACATCATAAGTAATCGTTGCTGATTTAGATTCAGAATCAGGATCAGAATCTGTTGCAAGTATTGTACTAAAGCTTGTAACCATCATTGTAACAATGGTAAATATTGTCACAAACAACCTATTTATTTTCATATATTTATTCATCCCTTATACCCTTTGAAAGCTATAGCAAGATACTATAGCTTTACACGTGTATTCATTCAATTAAACTTAATCTTATTTATCAGTAAGTGTTGCAGTAAAAATCATATGTCCTGTATATGTACCAGCTGAATATGTAACATCAGCTGCTTTAGCAACATCAAATTTCAATTCAACACTCTTTTCTGTTCCTGTATCTTCTCCACTAACATAAGATAGTACTTCACCATTAACTGCAAGGGCTGTTTCACTTGTTCCAACTTTAACAGTATATGGCATTTCCACAGTATTCAATTTCATTGTAAACGCATCATCTGTACCATCACCTTTAGCAGTAACCACAAGTTTTTTGTCAGCAGGAATACTTACACCCGTTACCCCAACTGTTCCTGTTTTTGTTGTATCATCTAATGCCATGGTACTTTCCCCTTGTGTAGTTGAAGGAATAATCCAGTTATATGAAGTTTCAACAGTATAAGTAACCGTTGTGTCACCAACATCTGCTAATACACATGTTGTAAATGGTGTCATTATTGTTGCTGCTGTAATTGCTACTAATCCTAATTTATTTATATTCATAATCGTTTCTCACTCTCTTAATATCTGTATTTTACCCCTATATATATGCTTAAGTCAATGTAAAGCCTAGTATTGATGGGCTTTACAGTAACATTACCGTTTTGATTGACAGACACATTAAATTTATACAGTCTAGTGCGGAAATTCGGTATTTTG
>CAVIQY010000028.1:0-23760 GCA_963645035.1 bacterium
TATCTGGAATATGAATAATCATTTTCTTTAGTAAATCTATTCCTTTTTCATGAACAGTAATACGTTCTTCAGTTTTATGATCATCATAAAACCAAGAAATATCGTCTGTCTTTTCGTCATATGAAATAAGTCTAGATTCAGCCATAGGAGGACGTGAAGCATAACGCATCATATAGTTAACACATCCAGATACATTTTTAGAATATTTAGAAGATTTGTCTTCAGGATTAGATTTAGCATAAACATAAAATCCGTTGTTGTAATCGTTATAAGAAGTGTTCGCAATTTTTCTAAATTCTTCTTTAAATAATCCTGTTAATAAACGATTGATTTCGTATTGCCAAGTTTTGCGTAAGCTTTGAAAATTAAAATGTTTAACTTTCTTATAAGTATTCTTTGAAGCATTATAAGATAATTCGGGAACTAAACAATGAATATGAGGATTCCAATTAAGTGCACGTCCAAAAGTATGAATAGTGGCAATCATACCAAAGTCGTTAATCTGCTTATAATTTCGCATGAAGTAAATATTATCTTTCTCATTATTGAATATTCCTTTTTTTAAGAGTTTTCTCTTAATTTTACGATATAAGCTTTGATTAAAGATTTTGAGTATAGTATTTCTAGCAGCTATAAAAAGAAAATTAAGTGCATAACGATTCTTACGGAAGAATATCCTATACGATTCAGGAATAGTAAAAACTATGTGACGATGAGGAACATCAAGACACATATGTTCTGCTATAGAAGCTAGAATCTTTTGATTCTTAGTGCCACAGGAAGTACAAAAGCGAGAATGACAATGATGGTAAACTAAATTAAAGTTATCACAGTCCGGGCATTCAAAATAATCGTATCCAAGATAAGCAGTATTACATAATGAAGTCTTTTGAACATTATCTAGAACACAAGGACGTGCTTTACCTGTTTTATCCCATTCAACAATAATATCGTAATGATTCCAAAGAATATCTTTAATTCTAGGTTTTGATGGATCATATGGCTTATGATCACAATCAAAAGCACCATAATAAGGATATTCTCTATGTAAACCAGTATCTATCATAAGTAAATTATAAAAAGAGCAGAAACTTTTGTCTCTGCTCAATGATTAGTTTTAGTCACGTTAGTGACTTTTTTTATACGAAAGGAGTTTGAAATGGCAGAAGGAATTACATATTTAAAACGAAAACTAGCCACTAAACAAGCAAGAGTTAGAACAAGATATCGTTATTATGAAATGAAAGATTTGCATCAACCACGAAACTTAATGGTACCTAACAAATTAAAAAACAAATTTCAAATCAAGATGGGTTGGTGTACTAAAGGTGTTGATGCATTAGCAGATAGATTACAGTTTAGAGGTTTCAAAAATGACAACCTTGGTATGACAGAAATCTACCAAATGAACAATTTTGATATTCTTGCGGATAGTGCAATTCTTGGTGCTTTAATTACATCATGCGATTTCATTTATATTTCAACAGATGAAACAGGATATCCAAGACTTCAAGTAATTGATGGATATAATGCTACAGGAATTATGGATGAAGTGACAGGAATGCTAGAAGAAGGCTATGCAATTCTTGATAGAGATGAGAATGATAATGTAATAGCAGAAGCATATTTTGGAAAAGGCTTTACAGACTTCTATATTCGTGGTCAAGAACCATACAGAATAGAAAATATTGCTGAATATCCATTGTTAGTTCCAATCGTATATAGACCAGATGCAAAAAGACCATTTGGACATTCTAGAATCAGCAGAGCATGTATGAAATATCAAGATAATGCAGAAGATACATTATTAAATATGGCTATTGCTTCGGAAAGTAGTGCATTTGTACAAAAATACATTGTAGGAAGTGATCCAGATATGGATTTTGATTCGCAAAAAGCATGGATGAGTTCGTTCTTAAATGTTAGTGCTAGTGAAGATGGGACAAAGCCTGATGTGGGACAATTTGCACAAGCAAGTTTAACTCCTTACTTGAATGAGATAGAAACACAAGCTTCATTGTTTGCAGGAGAAATGGGTTTAACATTAGACGATTTAGGATTTATGAAAGCTAATCCATCTAGCGTCGAATCAATCAAAGCAACACATGAAAATTTAAGGCTGACAGCTAAGAAAGCACAGAGAACATTTGGAACTGGATTTTTGAATGTAGGATATTTAGCTGCTTGTTTAAGAGACAACTTTCCATATAACAGACAAGTTATATATCAAACAAAACCTCTTTGGGAACCAGTATTTGAACCTGATGCAAGTGCTATTGGATTAATTGGTGATGCGGCTATTAAAGTAAATCAAGCCGTACCGGGATATTTTACAGCTGAAAATCTTAGAGATTTAACAGGAATAGATAGTGATGAATGATATTACAGATATTTGGGAATCATTCATTCAACAAATAGCTAGTCATAAGAGGATTAAAGAACTTAGTAAGAAATTAGAAAATGGTAAAGCAACATATAGCGAGGCACAGGAGTATTCTTCTGTGCCTCGCTATATGTTGCTTGGTTAATTTTATCTCTAAGGAAATTCCAACTGATTCATCACAAGTATTAGAAATATTGGAGAACACAACGATATGTAAGAAATTCTTTAATCAAATAGATGATTATACATATTCAATGCAAAACTCTTTAAATACCTCTAATAATATCGGTCTAAATGCTGTGAAAGTAGTTAAACCAAAACAAATTATTAATGATGCGTTTAATTTATCTAATGATTATGATAAAGCTATTGATGATTTATCTTCCCAAGCAGAACTATCTGCAAATAAGCATATAGACACGATCCAACAAGCTAATGCTAAGTTTCAAAGTAAAGCAGGATATGAAGTTACTGTATCAAGAACATATGATGGTAGAGGGTTATCTGGTAAAAGAAGTTGTAAATGGTGCTTAGAACGAGTTGGTCATAATGTTCCATATAAACAAGCAGTTAGTAGAGGAATGTTTCAAAGACATGAGGGTTGCCATTGTGTTATTGAATATAACAACAATGGTGAGAAAAGCTATCAATCCTCTAAGGGTGGAAGAGATAGTTGGAAATTGAATGAGGAACTTTCTCAGCCTTATAAAAAGCTAGTAAGAACCGAAAAAGAAAATATATCTATTTCTTCTAGGAGCATTAGAGCAACTATAAATTCAAGAAAGGTTGAAGGCTATAGTGGTGTATATATTTCTGATAATGCAATAATCAAACCTAAAGCATTGCATGAATTGAATAAATATAACAATACACTAGTTAAAAAATATGGTATACAAGAAAAACCTAATATTTTAATTGTGAGCAATGAAGAACTGAATTATAGTGTTGCTGGTCTTTATTCACCTATAAAAAATATGGCTATTTATTCTCCTGATGTTACAAAGGAAACTCAGCGGCATGAGATGAAGCATTGCCAGCAAGCTGATTCATATAAAAAGAATGGTGGAACAATTAGTGAATCAAGTTATAATAAATATATAGATGAAATTTGCAATAAGTCAAAACAACATCTAAATAGTTTAGGAATTAATGAAGAAAATGTATCAGAACTCAGTCAATATGCTAAAGACATGTTTGACTTAGGTAGGTTTGATGAAGTCGAAGCTGAATATGAAGCATTGAAAGGAGATAGTT
The DNA here is from genome assembly GCA_963645035.1 of bacterium. Lineage (GTDB taxonomy): Bacteria > Bacillota_I > Bacilli_A > Erysipelotrichales > Erysipelotrichaceae > Bulleidia. The sequence continues at coordinate 3,638 of CAVIQY010000028.1, forward strand.
GAATGAGATTTATAGAATATCCTAAAGAATTAAAGGATTTAATGAAAATTTATAAACCATACATTGAAAAAAGTCATTTACGAGAAGATGCTCCTAGAGAGGCTAAAGAAGCATATGAAAAGGCTAAAAAATTCTGCCTTGAATTAGGACAATAATCAATGGCAAAAGATGACTATTACACTATAGTAGCTAAAATTCTTGTTTATTTGTATAAAAAATACAAACAAAAAGACATAGAAAAGAATTATATCTCTCCAATGACTAAAGATTTTCCCATCAAGGAAGAACAGCTATTAGAGACAATATCTATGATGATTGAACAAGGCTTAGTGAAAGGTACGTGTATAAAAGCTTGGGGCGGTGATGTAATCATGATTGATTATGCTAGTTTAAAAATCACACCTGCAGGCATTGATTACTATTTTACATAATGATTATAACGACTAAAAAAAGAGCCTCCCTCATCTACCCAGAAGGGGGTTGCTCTTTCTAAGATGATAATACCATAAAAAACAAAAAAGTAAAGTGATTGAGACAAAACCTATTTGGACATTATTTATTTAAACAAAGCAACCGTAATGGTTGCTTTTATATCTCAAATATAAATTTGAGGATTAAAGGTTATCGTGAATGTTCTAAGAATCTAGGGTATAGTATAGCTAGCAGTTAGGATTACTCTAATCACATAAAGGAGAAAATATATGAGTACATCTACAATTTTAATTATTTCATTAGTTGCAAGTAAGATTGCAAGTATTATTTATAGAGCTATAAGAGATAGTAAAGAAGAAACAGCTGAAGAGGAAATAGAAGATGAACAAACAACAACAGACACAACAAAATAATTGGTTAAAAGAAAAATACACAAAAATTGGTGCGAGTTATCCAAATGAGTTTGTACAAGAATTTAAAGAAGCTTGTAAGGTGCTTGGTGTTAGTCAATCATCACTCATTAGAAAGATGATGGAAGAAACAATTGAACAAGCAAAGTTACATCAAAAATAAGAGTAGTAGAAATGTATATAGAAAGGGGCAAAAAATGTCGATGAGTATAAATGTGAATGAAATTTCTAAATTATCTTATCCAGCAGTATTTCATAAAGAAGATGAAGGGTATTGGGTTGAATTTCCAGATTTAAAAGGTTGCTTAACGGAAGGCGAATCCTTTGATGACGCATTGTTTATGGCTAGTGATGCACTAGGAGAATGGATAAATGCTCAAAGAGATATTCAAGTTGAACAAATTAATGATCCTACTGATTTAGAAATGATTAATGAGAAATATCCTAATGAAATCGTTTCAATGATCGAGTATGATGATATTCGTTGAAAAAAAGAGCATAAACTAGTATGAATTATCGCTTCAAAAATGTAGTTTTTTGTTTTATGACAGTATAGACCAAAAAGACATCAATCAAATTAAATAATTCTGTGATATCAATAATTATGCAGTTCCTCTTTTATTATTTGGCTTAAGCAATCAAATGATAATGGAGAAAAAAGGTGATGTTAAATTGTAGAAATACATGTGACATTACCTTTTTCTTTACTAAATCATAAAGAAAAGCACCATTCGGTGCTTTTGGTTTTAACTATTCAGCTGCGTCTAATGCGACTTTCATCATGTTTGTGAAAGACTTTTGACGTTCTTCAGGAGTTGTTACTTCTGGATATACAAAGCTATCAGAAATAGTTAATAAGCAAGCTGCTTTCTTTCCTAATACTTCAGCATTGTGGAATAATGCAAAACTTTCCATTTCACAAGCTAATGAATTCTTAACGTTTTCATCTTGTGTTAAGTAATCACTACTTTCTCTGTAGAATACATCAGAACTATGAATCATTCCTTCATGAAGTTTGATGTCTAATTTCTTTCCACTATTACGAATTCTTTCTACTAATTCAGCATTTGGATAAAGAATATTTCTTGTGTCTCCATTTTGTGTTTTAGCATATGTTGATTCAGAATATACGCTAGTTGCTAGAACTACATCGTATAGTTTTAAATCAGGAGAATAAGCTCCAGCTGAACCAATACGGATAATGCTTTCTACATCGTAGAATTTAAATAATTCGTATGAGTAAATGCCAATACTAGGCATTCCCATACCAGAAGCCATAACGGATACTTTCTTTCCGTTATATGTTCCTGTATAGCCATAAACATTTCTTACGCTAGTAACTAGCTCAGCGTTCTCTAAGAATGTTTCAGCAATAAATTGTGCACGGAGAGGATCTCCAGGCATAAGCACAGTTTTAGCGAATGCGCCTTTTTCTGCACTGTTATGAGGTGTTGACATATGTTTTTTACCTACCTTTCTTTACAAAACTATTGTTTAGCACCTTTGGCACCTTTAGCTCCAGATTCACTATATGTCTCAAGTAAGTTTGTACTATATGAGAATGTCATACGTGATCTTCTTCTTTCTCTTTCTAATGCAAGTTGAACTAGTTTATCCATTAATTTTTCGAAGGATACACCAGTTGCTTCCCACAAATAGAAAGCAAGAGAGCCAGGGATTGTGTTGATTTCGTTAACATAAACTTTCTTTGTTTCAGCATCCATCATGAAGTCGATACGGCATACACCACTACTTCCTAATGCTTTGAATGTAGAAACAGCTAATTCTTGTATAAATTTAGTTTGGTCATCTGATAATGGGGCTGGGACAATTCTTGCAGTACTAGCCATACCTTTAGAACTTCCTGATCCTTTTGAACTCTTTGAACCACCTTGATATTTCTTGCTAAAGCTTAGAATTTCTTCGTTGTTGTCTTTGCCAACTTCTTCTAAGACACTCGCTTTCACATCACTGTAGTCTCCGATGACGGAACAATTGATTTCACGCATTGGTTTTACTACTTTTTCAACAATAACTTTATTGTCGAATTCTCTCGCTTCTGCAAAGCATTGTAAGAATTCTTCATCGTTATGCGCAATAGAAATACCAATACTAGAACCAGTACATGCAGGTTTTAAGATAACTGGATAAATGAGTTTATGCGCTTTCTTTAATAATTCTTCAGGGTGCTCATCTAACTCATTTTCATAAGCATAGAACCAATTTGTAATTGGTAAACCATGGTCATGTAAAATATTTTTTTGTAATACTTTATCTTGTCCTACAGCAGCAGCGATTAAATCACATCCTGCATAAGGAATTTTTAGCATTTCTAAGAAACCTTGAATTGTACCATCTTCACCATTTGTCCCATGCATTACAGGAATAGCTACATCTATTGTACCTAATTCTTTCTTTTGAAACAATGAATGTTTAACAGGAATCATTGTAACTTTATTTTCTAGAGAAACTAGTGTGATTTGTGTACTTTCCTGAATCACTTGATTTAAGTTTTTAAAGAAACTCATCTCAAATAGTTTTTCTGAATAATATAGTTTTCTTTCTTTTGATACATAAATTGGAATTACGTTGTATTTATCTTTATTTAAAGCAGAGATAGCTTGATGAGCAGAAATGATACTTACTTCATGTTCAACAGATTCTCCACCGAAAAAAACTGCGACATTTAATTTCATAAAATCCTCCTTCTCTATTATATACGAAAATACAAATAAAGCCGCATCGAGATAAAGCGTGATAGAATAATTAGTCGTGAGGTGTTTATGAAGAAGGCATTAGTATTAGCAGGTGGTGGAACTAGAGGAGCATATCAAAATGGTGCTCTTAAAGCTCTAAGAAAACTACGTCAAGCAGATTTTGATTTAGTAACTGGTACTTCTATTGGTGCTTTAAATGCAGCACTAGTTGTACAAAAAGACTATAAAGCAATGGATACTTTATGGCATACACTTACTCAAGATAAAATTGTAAAAGGTTCAATGACACTTGAGTTTAATTTAGATACGATGATTAACGAAAGAAATTTAATCGCATCGTTCTTTAAAAACTATGTAAAAGAAAAAGGGGCAGATATTTCGCCTTTAGTTGAACAGATAGAATATTATTACAACGAAAAGAAATTCTTTGAATCAAAGATAGATTTTGGTTGTGTTACGGTAAGACATGGTTCTTTAAAACCAGAATTTGTGACCAAAGAAATGATGAAGGAGCATGGTGTGGATTGGTTACTTTCTTCAGCTAGTGCTTTTCCAGCATTTCCTGTACATACCTTTTCTGAAGGCTCATTTATTGATGGTGGATATTATGATAATTTGCCAGTAGATTATGCATTAAGACTTGGTGCTAAAGAATTAGTGATTATCGATTTGAACAATGTTCCACAACATCCATGTTACTTAAATAGTGATTATGTACATTATATTTATCCAAAGAAAGAAACAGGTTCATTCTTAAATTTTGATCGTGATGTAATGGATGATTTAGAAATTTGTGGTTATTACGATACAATGAAAGCCTATGGTAAATATGATGGTATCTTATATACATTTAAGAAAATGAAATTACCAAGTTATTATCATGATTTTGAATTGAAATTTATGATGCTAGAAAATGATATTAAAGTAGCTGCCCAAATTTATAAAAAGATTAATTTAAGAAGTGAAACATATCTAAGAAATCATATTGCAGAACAGTTGCATATTCCTTATGTGAACGATTCACAAATATTTTATGCACTAGTAGATGAACTTATGAAGATGTGCAAATTAGATGATCATAAAGTATGGGAATATAAAGAAGCACAATCTATAATTGTTGAGCATTTTATGCCTAGTATCAAAGAAGATTATGCATATCTTCCAAAATTATTACCAACCGATATAATGAATTATATTTCTTCATTAGATGAAGAAGGGATTGTCTCAAAATTAATCCATTTTATGGCATATGAGGAACATTCACCATTTAAAGATGGAATTTATTTAACAGTATTTCCATATGAAAAGTGTTTAGCAATGTTAGTGATGGAAATGATAAAACAAGAAAAAGGGGAAATATGGAAAAAATAGCGAAATTTGAAAAAGTATCTTATGAACAATTTTTAGAAGGATTACAAAAGAACTTTCCTAGTCTAGTAAATGATGCGAAAGAAATCTATGAAGGTATACAACTTCCAAAAAGAGCCACAAAAGGTAGTGCAGGACATGATTTCTATGCTCCATTTGATATTGAAATTAAGCCAAATGAACAAGTATTAATTCCAACAGGAATTCGTGCATCTATGCAAGAAGATTATGTATTAATGCTATTTCCTAGAAGTTCTTTAGGGTTTAAATATCGTTTGCAACTAAATAATACAGTAGGCATTATCGATAGTGATTATTACTATGCTAGTAATGAAGGACATATCTTCTGCAAGCTTACAAATGATACCATAGAGAATAAAACCGTAAAAATAGAAAAGGGACAAGGTATGGTTCAAGGGATATTTTTACGTTTTGGCGTTACAATAGATGACGAAGTGAGTGAAGAGAGAATTGGTGGTATTGGCAGTACAACAAAGAAAGAGAGTAAGGATAAAGAATGAGTGAATTAATTGAAGAAATATTTGAAAAAGAAAAAATTCCTGAACATATCTTAAATAAGATGCTTGAATATAAGAAAAAAGGATATGAAATACCAGATGAAAAACTAATTAAAAGACCAAGTCATATTCAAGGCATTATTGAATCATCTAAGATTAATACAGGAGTATTAGATGCGGTTGCGGAAAAAATCCATGTTGGTATGAGTACGCAAGAAATTGATGATATTGTTACAGAATATACACATAGTCATGATGCGATTTGTGCTCCATATCATTATGAAGGCTATCCAAAAAGTGTATGTACATCAATTAATGATGAAGTGTGTCATGGTATACCTAGTAGACATCGTAAGCTAAAAGATGGCGATATTGTCAATGTCGATGTTTCTACAATATATAAAGATTATTATTCTGATGCGTCTAGAATGTTTATGATTGGTAATGTTTCTAGTGAAAGAAAAAGACTTGTAGAAGAAACAAAGAAGGCTTTAGAAATCGGTATTGAAGCTGCACAACCTTGGTCTACAGTAGGTGATATAGGTTATGCAATTAGTACATATGCTAAGAAAAAGGGATATACAGTAGTTCGTGGCATTGGTGGACATGGTGTAGGGATTGAATTCCATGAAGATCCATTTGTTGCCCACGTTGGTCAAAGACATAAAGGTATGCTACTTGTACCAGGAATGATTATTACCATTGAACCAATGATTAATGCTGGTAAAGCAAGCGTTGTCATTGATCCATATAACGAATGGACGATTTATACTGAAGATGGTAGAGATAGTGCTCAATGGGAACATACAATTTTAATTACAGAAACAGGAAATGAAGTATTAACTTACTAGAATTTCAATTTATGCGATATACTAAATATAGATATCGCATTTTTTTAGGGGAAAAAAGAGTTATGAATGAAACAATATACATCACAGGGCATAAGCATCCTGATACGGATTCTATTTGTTCTGCAATTACTTACGCAGACATATTACATCACCTAGGTCAAGATGCTGTAGCTTGTAGACAAGGTCCATTAAATGAAGAAACTAAGTTTGTATTAAAGAGATTTCATCAAGAAAATCCATTATTACTAACTGATGCACGTGCAAAACTATCTGATATTACACTTGATGAACCGACATTAATATCAGAAAAATCAACGGTACATCATGCTTGGCACGTCATGTTAAGAACACAAAATAGATCCTTATTTGTGGTCAATGATGAAGGACAATTAACAGGTGTATGTACAACAAGTAACTTATCGGCATATCGTTTAAAAGCAGTGAAAGATATTGATCGATTAATGTCTTATGCTTTATTAGAGGATATAGCTCATACAATTGGTGGAAAGATTGTTTTTGAACCTAAACATTTTGAAACAAATGGTAGTGTACATATCATTACTTTAGAAGGACAAGAAGCCTTAGAATATGATTTAAAAAATGGTATATCCATTCTTTCGGCTAATAGTGAAAAACAAAAAATACTAATTGAAGAAGGCGTTAAATGTTTAGTGATTACTTGTGGTGTAAAGACAAGTGAAGAAGTCATTAAACTCGCCGAAGAGTATGATTGTGCTATTGTAGAAACAGATGAAGATACAATGCATACAGCTACAGCGATTATTGAGTCTTATTCCATAGAACATGTCATGTCAAAGAATGTCATCTTCTTTAAGAATGATGAATATGTAAATGATGTTGCGTCAAAAATGACAAAATCAAGAGTGCGTTCTTACCCTGTACTCGATGAAGAAGGAAATGTAGTAGGAGCGATTTCCCGTTACCATACATTAAATTACAATCATCGTAAATTTATACTTGTGGATCATAGCGCGAAAAATCAAACGATTAATCATATCGAAGAAGCAGATATTGAAGCAATTATTGATCACCATCATATTGGAGATATTACAACAGACCACCCAATTATGTATCGTAATGTAAAGTGTGGTTGTACTTGTACAATTATTGCACAAATCTACCAAGAAAATGGCTTATTACCTAGTCCAGATATGAGTGGCTTATTACTATCTGCTATCTTATCTGATACATTAAATTTAAAATCTGCGACAACCACAAAGAATGATTGTTTAACAGTTCAATGGCTAGCAAAACTTGCAAGAATAGAAAATGTAGATGAATATGCTAGAGAAATGTTAGGTGCTTCTGTTGCCTTAAAGAATTCTAAACCAGAAGATATCTTCTATCGTGACTTAAAGAATTATGAAATTGGTAATTATAAAGTAGCGATTGGGCAAACAAACTACAGTCATATGGAAGAAGTACAATTAATCTTACCTACATTTAAAGAATATCTTGAAAAGGAACAACAAGATAAACATTATGATTTATCTCTAATGTTATTTACGGATGTAATGGGAGAAGGAAGTATATTTGTATACTATGGTCCTTTGTCTCAAATTATTACCGATACAATTGAAACAAGTATCGATGAACACTATGGATTTGATTCTTCTATCATCTCTCGTAAACAACAATTAATTCCTAAATTATCCGCAATAATTAAGACTTTATAACACAAAAAAACAGCTTGAGAAATCTTGCTGTTTTTATGTTCGAATTTGTAAAAATTAAAAATAATGCTTTACCTTTTATTTTGTTGTGATATTATACACGCATGACGTCGTATAATCCCTTAGATGTGGTAAGGGAGTCTCTACATCATCACCGTAAATGATGATACTATGACAGGTACTCTTTTCGAGGAACTATCCTGTCTTTACACGATGTTAGTTACTTGAAAGGAGCTTTAATACCTTGAAATTATTTGAAGAAAGAATTGTAAAAGATGGTGTGATTTTAGCTGGCGATGTTTTAAAAATTGATGGTTTTTTAAATCACCAAATTGACGTTACTTTACTTGATGAGATGGGTAAGGAATTTAAAAGACTCTTTCAAGACGCAGAGGTCAATAAGATTTTGACAATCGAGTCAAGTGGTATTGGTATTGCGGTTATGGCAGCTAGATATTTTGGGAATTGCCCAGTTGTTTTTGCAAAAAAGGGTATTTCTGCAAATATCGGTGGCGAAGTGTATGAATGTGTTGAAAAATCATATACACGTAATGCTTATTATCATGTCCAAGTTTCTAAGAAGTATCTAAACAAAAACGACAAAGTTCTTATTTTAGATGATTTTTTAGCAAATGGTGAAGCACTTAATGCTTTAGTATCTATTTGTAAAGAAGCAGGTGCAGAAATTGTGGGATGTGGTGTAGCTGTAACAAAAGCGTATCAACCAGGAGAAGAGCGCATCAAAGAGATGGGCATTAAAGTTGAATCACTTGCTCGCATTAAATCCATGCACGATGGACTTATTGAATTCTGCGATTAGTTTGGTTAATACAAGCTTGCTTGTTTAACATAAGTAATCGAGAAGGAGAAAGAGATGAAAAAATTACTTAATGCTTTACTTACTGTTGTTATGGCTGTATCTTTTGTTGGTTGTTCTTCTAATGAAGAAACTAGTAGTGCTACAGAATCAAGTGATTCAAGTGAAACTAGTGAAACATCAACACTAAAAATTGGTGCAATTATTCTAGGCGATGAAAACGAAGGTTATAGTTATGCCCATATCGCAGGAATTAAAGAAGCATGTGAAAATCTAGGAATTAGCGAAAGTGATGTAATTTGGAAATACAATGTGTCCGAATCACAAGACGTTTATGACGCAGCTGTTGACTGTATTGAAAATGGTGCAACTTTAGTTTTATCTAATTCTTATGGACATCAAACATATATGCAACAAGTTGCCTCTGAATATCCTGATGTGACTGTTATTGCTGTTACTGGTGATACTGCTGCTATTTCTGGACTAAGTAATTTCCATAATGCATTCAACAAAGTATATGAATCAAGATATGTATCTGGTGTTGTTGCTGGATTAAAACTTAAAGAACTAGAAGAAAATGGTGAACTAGTTGATGCAAACTACAATGAAGATGGTGAAGTAAAGATTGGTTATGTTGGTGCTTATCCATATTCTGAAGTTGTATCTGGTTTTACAGCTTTCTATTTAGGTGTTAAGTCAGTTTATGAAAATGTACATATGTATGTTAAATATACAAACTCTTGGTCTGATATCACTGCTGAAGGAACTGTAGCTGATGAATTAATGGCTCAAGGTTGTGTAATCATTTCTCAACATGCTGATACAACAGGTGCTCCAAGTACTGTACAAAGCAATGATGATTCTAATAAATATGGATTCAAAGCTTATTCTGTAGGTTATAACATTTCTATGTTAGATGTAGCTCCAACTGCTGCTTTAACAAGTGCTAGTGCAAATTGGCATGTATTCTATGAATATGCATTCTCTTGTGCATTAAATGGTACTGCAATGGATACAGATTGGGCTAAAGGATATGAAGCTGATGCTGTAGGTATTACAACACTTGGTGAAAGCGTAGCTGAAGGAACAGATACAACTGTAGCTGAAGTTGAAAAACAATTAGCTGATGGTAGCTTACAAGTATTCGATGTAACTACATTTACTTATGGTGGTGAAACTCCTACAAGTATGTTAGGTGACGTTGATGCTGACTACACTCCTGAAAAAGAATGCTTAAGTGATGGATACTTCCATGAATCAGAATACAGAAGTTCTCCATACTTCCCAAGCAGTGAACTAATTGATGGTATTACAGCAATTGGTGAGTAATTACTACTAAGTTTTATTCGAGTTACAGGTCTACTTTAGACCTGTAACTTTTAAAAATGTGAGGAGGGTATATGGAAAACGCTATAGAAATGATCAATATCACAAAAGCTTTTGGTGATAAAGTAATTGCGAATAAAAACGTGACCATGAACATTAGACATAATGAAATTCTTTCTCTACTTGGAGAAAATGGTTCTGGTAAAACAACACTCATGAATATGTTATCGGGAATCTATTATCCAGATAGTGGAAAGATATTATGTGATGGTAAAGAAGTAAGTATATCTTCACCTAGTGAAGCATATCACTTAGGGATTGGTATGGTGCATCAACACTTTAAATTAATTGATGTATTTACTGCATTAGAAAATATCTTACTTGGTTTAGATGCGAAAGAAAAAACAAAAGATGTTCGTCTTAAAGTAAAAGAAATCTGCGATAAATATGGATTTGACTTAGATTTAGATGAAAAAGTATATAACATGTCTGTTTCTAAGAAACAAACATTAGAAATCGTTAAAACATTATATCGTGGTGCTGAAGTTTTAATCTTAGATGAACCTACAGCAGTATTAACTCCTCAAGAAACGGATAAGTTATTTACAGTCATTAAGAATATGAGAAATGATGGTAAAGCAATTGTCATCATTACCCATAAATTAAATGAAGTATTAGAAGTATCAGATCGCGTAACAATCCTTAGAAAAGGGGAATATATCGGTACTATCGATACGAAAGACGCAAATGAACAAATTCTTACAGAAATGATGGTTGGTCAAAAAGTTGAACTAAATATCCATCGTGATCTAGTGGAACAAAAGGAAAAGAGACTAGAAGTAAAGAATTTAACTGTAACAAGCTTTGATGGAAAGAAAGTTGTTAATGATGCGACATTTGATTTATATTCTGGTGAAATCTTAGGTATTGCAGGTATTTCAGGATGTGGTCAAAAAGAACTATTAGAAGCGATTATGGGACTAGAAAAAAGTGATGAAGGATCTTCAGTTACCTATTATTCTACAGCTCATGGTACACACGAACTTGTTGGTTTATCTACAGAAAAAATTAGAAGCTTTGGATTACATTTAGCTTTCGTACCAGAAGATAGATTAGGTATGGGTCTTGTAGGAAATATGGGTATGACAGAAAATGTCTTATTAAAACGATATAAGAAAGGTTCTGGTCCATTCTTACATACGCAAAAACCACAAGAAATGGCTGAAAAAATCAAAGAAGAATTAGATGTTAAAACACCATCTCTTGATTATCCATTAAGAAAATTATCTGGTGGTAATATCCAAAAAGTATTAGTTGGTAGAGAAGTAGCTGCAAAACCTACAGTTCTAATGACTGCATATGCGGTTAGAGGACTAGATATTCATACCTCTTATACAATTTATAACTTATTAAATGAAGAAAAGAAAAAGGGTGTAGCTGTCATTTATGTCGGTGAAGATTTAGATGTATTAATGGCTTTAAGTGACAGAATCTTAGTGATGTGTGATGGTCATATTAATGGAATATTAGACGCAAGAACATGTTCTAAAGAAGAACTTGGATATTTGATGACAAATCTACAGGAGGCTTATGCTTAATACAAATAAAAAACCTTTGTTTACAGTAAGTAAAAAAGATAATCTCTCTTTTACCAAACAAACATGCATTCGTGTTATTGCTATATTACTTTCTTTAGTTGTTTCAGCTTTATTCTTACATTTTGTGACAAAACTAGATCCTATCTCTGTATATGCATCAATGTTTAAAGGTGCTTTTGGTACAACACGAAGATCTTGGATTACGATTAGAGATACAGTTTTATTACTATTAATTGCAGTATCTTTGACACCAGCATTTAAGATGCAATTCTGGAATTGTGGTGCCGAAGGACAAGTATTAATTGGTGGTTTAGTAACAGCTGCCTTAATGATTTATTATGGTAATATCTTACCAACACCATTATTACTTATCATCATGTTTGTCGTTTCATTTATAGCTAGTAGTTTATGGGCATTTTTACCCGCATTCTTTAAAGCAAAATACAATACAAATGAAACACTATTTACCTTAATGATGAACTATGTAGCGATTCAATTAGTTGAATTCTTTGTCGACTTTTGGGATAAGAAACAAGCTCACTCAGTAGGTATTATTAATATGAATACAATGGGTGGTTGGTTTCCTTCTATTGTAGGACTTCAATATTTATTAAATGTCATTATTGTCTTAGTGATTTCCATACTTGTTTATGTCTATCTAAAATATTCTAAGCATGGATTTGAATTAGCCGTAGTTGGTGAATCAGAAGCTACAGCAAAATATGCTGGTATTAATGTAAAGAAAACAATTATTCGTACGGTTTTATTATCTGGTGGTCTAGCTGGTGTAGCAGGATTTTTAGAAGTAGCAGGTATGTCTCATACGATTTCTAAACAAACAGCAGGTGGTAAAGGATTTACAGCTATTATTATTTGTTGGCTTGCTAAATTTAATATTTTTGCAATGGCATTTATTTCTTTACTCATTGTCTTTTTAGATAAAGGTGCTAGTCAAATCGCATCTGATTTTGGTCTAAATGAATATGCTTCAAGTATTATCACAGGTATTATTTTATTCTTTATCTTAGGATCAGAATTCTTTATTAACTATAAAGTGAAGTTTCATTCTTCAAAGGAGGCAAACTAATGACTAGTGCACAACTTATTTCTTGGATTGTATCTTCTATTACATTTGGTACAGTAATTATGTTTGGTTGTATTGGAGAAACAATTAACCAAAAGGCAGGAAACTTAAATTTAGGTGTTCCTGGTGTAATGCAATTAGGTGGTATTGGTGCTTTAGCAGGTGCTTTCTTCTATGAAAATAGTACTGCTAACCCTAATGGTCTAGTAGGTATGATGATTGCCTTAATATGTGCCTTACTTGCTAGTGCATTAGCTAGTTTACTTTATAGCTTTTTAACAATCACATTAAAGGCAAATCAAAATGTTACTGGTTTAACACTAACAATATTTGGCAGTGGTATCGCTAATTTCTTTGGTGGATCAATGATGAAATTATCAGGTGGCGTTGGATCAATTTCTGTGGCGACTACATCGAATGCATTTAAAACTAGATTGCCATTTATATCTGGTAAATTTGGATTATTTGGATCATTATTTTTAAACTATGGTTGGATGGTATATTTTTGTTTAATCTTAGCCTTTGTAGTTAATGCATTCTTAACAAAAACACGTACTGGTTTAAATCTAAGAGCGATTGGTGAAAATCCTTCTACTGCTGATGCGGCGGGTATCAATGTCACAAAATATCAATATTTAGCTTCAATTATAGGTGGCGCAATTTGTGGCTTAGGTGGTTTATTCTATGTCATGGATTACATACAAGGTACATGGGCAAATGACAATACAATCGAATCACTTGGTTGGTTAGCTGTAGCTCTAGTTATTTTCACAAGTTGGAAACCAAAGAACGCTACTTGGGGCGCATATCTATTTGGCTTATGTTATTGGGCATATGTTTATATACCAGCTAGTATTTCTAAAGTCTTAGCTAGTGCCTTAAATGTAGAACGTGTTACTTACCTACAAAACTTATATAAGATGTTACCGTATATTGTAACAATTGTTGTACTATGTGTTGTCTCTGCTAAAAAGAAAAAAGAGAATCAAGCACCTAGTCATCTTGGACAATCATACTTTAGAGAGGATAGATAAAATCCTCTTTTTTGTGCATTAATTCTCTAATAATTTATTTTTTATATTTAGTACATTTTCCTGTTGATTCTCTAATGATTAATTCAGAATGAGAATTGAAATTTTTTAAGCGTGTAGCTAATTGATTTGCAATTTCTTCGTAGCCTTCTTTTTTCTCAATTAGAGTAATTAAATAATGAATGATACCTTCATAATATAAATATTTATCAGTAGTATCACCATATGTAGTTAAACTAGGGGAGATAAAACTCGATTCAATAATATTGTTATTACCAGTCACAGAAACTTGTTCTGGGATTTTTATATTATGTTCTTTTAGACAGAGAATGCCACCAATCGCAATATCATCCGTTGAGTATTGAATCGCATCAATTTCATCAATGTGATCTAATACTTTTTCAGTAATATCATAACCTAATTTATAGGAAGATCCTTGGGCATCGAAAACTAATGACTCATCAAAAGGAATATCGTTCTTTTTTAAAGTTGCTTTATATTGTTTAAAAGAACGTGAAGTATTTAGTGAAGCAGAAGAGCCTTTTACAAAGGCTATTTTTTTATGCCCTAAATCAATTAAATATTGTGTGAGCATTGATTCAGTAGGAACTTTTGGTCTTAAGCTATACACATTTTCTCCAGATACTGTTCTTCCTAAAACGAAAATAGGGAAATCTTCACTAGCACATTCTTGAATTAAATCATCTGGAATCGTACTTGTATAGACAATAGCCGCATCAGCACGATGTTCCTTCATAAAACGTTTGGCAGTATTTAAATGATCTCCATATGTTGTACAGATAATAAAATCATATCCAAAATTAACGGTTGCGGTTTGTAGTTGGTTGATGATTGCAGAGAAAAATGAACGTGAAGCGTCGTTCACGATAAACAAGATAATATTTGTTCTTTTTCTTTGAAGATCTAAAGCAGATCCATTTTTTATATAGTTAAGTTCTTTTGCTTTTTCTTTAACCATTTGACGCATTTCTTCAGAAACACGAGGCTTATCATTTAATGCTAGAGAAACAGTAGAAACACTGATACCTAGACTTTTGGCAATGTCTTTAATTGATGCTGGCATAATATTTTCCTTTTGAAATTATTTTAGCATAACGAATAGAAAATATGGACATTTTAGAAAAATGTCGAAACGATTCGATAAAATTGTTGCATATTGTCGAAACGTTTGATATATTGAAAGTGCTAAAACGTTTCGAAACAAAAACAGCAGAAAAGGAGGGATACGAATGAGAGCAATTATGTTGATGTTTGATACATTAACAAAAAACTTTTTACCAAATTATGGATGTGATTTCACGGTTATGCCTAATTTCAAAAGGTTAGAAGATAAATGTGCAACATTCGATGAATTTTATGGAGGAAGTATGCCATGTATGCCAGCAAGAAGAGAGCTACATACAGGAAAATATAATTTTCTTCATAGAGGATGGGGACCTTTAGAACCATATGATGTATCTTGCATTCAACAACTAAAAAATAATGGCGTTTATACGCATTTGATTACTGATCATAGCCATTATTGGGAAGATGGTGGTGCAACATATCATGGAAGATACAATTCATATGAATTTTTTAGAGGTCAAGAAGGGGATAGATGGATTCCACAAGGAGAAGCCGATAAGTCTTTAAATACTTGTTCATTAAATAAAACAAATGAATCCGCTATTCAACATTTAGCAAATAGAAGATATATGGTGAATGAAGAAGATATGCCTAGTATTAAAACAATTCATGCAGGTATAGATTTCATTGAACATTATCAAGATAAAGATTCTTGGTTTTTGCAGATAGAATGTTTTGATCCACATGAACCTTTCTATGTTCCTGATAAGTATCGGAAATTATATGCGTGTTGTGATTCACATGATGCATTTAATTTTCCCGCCTATACCTTTGTGGATGGAAAATATACAGAAGAACAGATACAAAGTTTAAGAAAAGAATATTGTGCTTTGTTATCGATGTGTGATGAACAATTAGGTAAAGTTTTAGACACAATGGATAAATATAATATGTGGGATAATACTATGCTAATTGTAAATACAGATCATGGATTCTTCTTAGGAGAACATAATTTCATCGGTAAAAATATTCCACCTATGTATGAAGAAATGATTCATATTCCATTCTTTATTCATCTTCCTCATTCAAATAGTAATGGAAAGAGAAAGAATCAATTAGCACAAACAATAGATATCGCACCAACATTACTAGAATATTTTAAGGTTGATGCTTTAAAAGAGATTGATGGACACAGTTTATTCAAAATAGTAGAAGAAGATGAGGATATTCATGACACGATTCTATTCGGTGTTCATGGAGGACAAGTAAATCTCTTTGATGGTAATTATGTTTATATGAAGAGTGCTGTAGAAAATAAACCTTTGTATAACATGACATTAATGCCTACATTGATGCGAGGATTTATTTCGAGTGAAGCTATTGATCAAGCAGAATTAGTTGATGGTGGGAAATATAGTCATGGTCATAAGGTATTACAAATACCTTCAAAACCTTTTATTCCGGTCAAACTAACTTATCTTGATGCAATCTATGATTTAAAGAAAGATGCAAAACAAGAAGTAAATATCATTAATGATGATTTAAAGAAAAAATATGATTTGAAATTAAAAGAAGCAATGATGAAAGCAGATGCACCAGAGTGGCAAATGGAGCGTATGGGCTTTTCATCGCAACAAAAGGAGAAATAATATGGAAAATAAGACTTCTATGTCTGATTGGGTACAAGAAAAAGTAGTACCTAAAGTATCAAAATTTACAAGTTTTAAGTTCGTTGAATGTATGCAAGCAGGTATTACAGCGTGTATGAATGCGACTATGATTGGCTCCATTTTTATGCTGTTGATGAATGCACCATTCCCTCAAGATTCAACATTTGCTTTAGCAGTTGCTTGGAGAAATTTCTCTGCAGCAAATACTGCTTGGTTAAATTTGGGTTACCAATTAGGATTAAACGCAGCTGGTTTTTATATTTTGATTGGTATGGTTGTTGCTGTATGTAAAAAAGAAAATATGAAACTAACAAATAATATGGTAATGAGTATTTTCTCTTTTATCGTATTACAATGTAGTTTTCTTGAAGGTGGAGGATTAGATATTGGATTCTGGGGAGCAAAAGGAATGATGTGTGCTTTAGTAGTTGGTTACTTTGTTCCTGAAATTAATAAGTGGTTATTAGATCATGGTTTGAAGATTTCTCTTCCAGATTCAGTGCCACCATTTGCTGCTGAACCAATCAATCAAATTTTATCTAGTATTGTTTTGGTCGCAATTGTATTTGCAGTGAAATTAGGCTTAGCTCATTTTGGGTATACATTAGGTAGTCTAATTAATGGTATTTTTGCTCCATTATTCTCTGCATCTGATACTCTTGGGGCTGTATTAATTTATTGTGTATTCGTAAGACTTTTATGGTTCTTTGGTTTACATGGTAATAATATTGCTGGATCTGTTGTAAATGTTGTACTAACAAATAATTTAGTTGCGAATGCTGAAGCAGTAATGGCAGGTGGTAAACCAATTTATATTTTTAATTATGCATTTCAAAACTGGACTACAACAGGTATTTTAGCCATTGTTATCGCTATTATGCTTGTGGCAAAATCACAACAATTAAAATCTATTTCAAGAATTTCAATTGTTCCTGCTTTATTCAATATTGGTGAACCATTAACATTTGGATTACCACTTGTATTAAACTTTGATATTTTTGTTCCATATTTAATTGTATTTGCTTTAAATGGTGCAATTCCATATTTAGCTTGTAAATTAGGCTTTATGAATATCCCATACATTTCTGTTCCATTTACAGTTCCAGCTATTGTTAAGGTATTCTTAATGTCTATGGATTGGAGAGCAGTAATTGTATATTTAATTAATATGGTCGCAAGTATTGCTATTATGATTCCTGCAATCATTAAATACGATAGAAAACTATTGGCTCAAGAACAAGCTTCAATGACGAAATAATTAGGAAAAGAAGAAAATATGCTTGTGATATTAATCTTGTTAAAAATCGGAATACTTTTAAGTTATAGTTCAATAATTTTCATGATATATAACTTGAAGAAGAAAGATGATTCAGTGAAAGTACAACTAGATTTATTATCTAGATTAGAAGTGTTTGCTGTTATTGGACTAAACTTAATTGGAGTAGTTTCAGTTATAAATCATGATACTTATGTATTTACCTGTGGATTATGTATTCTTGGAATTGTATTAGTTTTATTAGGAAAAAATAGATTGATTATTGCTGGGGATAAAAGGGTAATACTTAAAGGAAAACAATATCAAATTAAGAACATAACTAGATTAGAAGCAAGCTTATTTACACTTAAAGTTTATGTAAAAGAAAATAAAAATCCCTTAAGTATTTGTGTACCATTAACATCAAATGAAGTAATCGTACAGAAAATTAGCGAAAAAATTAAATGATTATGATATAGCCAGTTTTTTAGCTGGCTATATTTTGCATATTCTTTTGCGTCAGTAAAATTTAAACATATATGAAAATTATCGTTTTCATTGTCATCTTACTTTACAAAAAAGCGTACAATTTTTGCATAGTTTCTTATTGAAGTTAAAGCTTGAATATAATTGATAAAAAGAGAATTGTGTAGCATACTAATAGTTATAAACAGATATTTTATCGTTATTTTTGAATGTACACTTTTTTGTTGTTGAAGAATATTGATATTTATCTTGAAAGGGGAATATATATGAGTAAAAAATGTCCAGTTTGTGGAGCACCAATGGAGGGAAATACTTGTGGTTATTGTGGGTATCAAATGCAAGTCCAACAACCATATAATACTCAACAACAAGTTCAGCAGCCTCAAATTATTATTAATAACAATAATCAAACATTTGTAAATCAAAATGTCAATTTTGCAATTAGTCAAAAAAATAAAACAGTAGCACTTCTTTTATGCATTTTCTTAGGCATATTTGGAGCTCACCGTTTTTATGTAGGAAAGGTTGGTACAGGTGTACTATATTTATTCTCATATGGTTTGTTTGGAGTAGGATGGATAGTTGATTTAGTTAAGATTATTTCGGGATCATTTACAGATAAATATGGGCTCCCATTAAAAAGGTAGAAAAGGAGTTTTATATGGGTTTCTTAGATGCTGTAAAAGATCAGTTTATTGATGTTATAGATTTTGTAGATGCCAGTAATAAATTGATAGTCGCAAAATATCAAAGAGAATCTGGAAATAACGAATTAAAACAAGGTTCAAAAGTTATTGTGCGTGAAGGACAATGTGCAGTATTTTTAAAAGGTGGCCAGCTTGCAGATATTATGGGACCTGGTACATACTCGTTGACTACAGATAATTTTCCTATTCTTTCTTCATTGAAAGCTTTTCCATATCTATTTGTATCGCCTGTATTATCAGATTTATATTTTGTTAGTACAAGGCAATTTGTTGATAATAAATGGGCGACAAAGAATCAGATAATGATGCGAGATAAAGAATTTAATATGATTCGAATCAGGGCATTTGGAAAGTTTTCATTTAGAATTACAAATGTTTCAACATTTATGAGAGAAGTATTTGGATCTAAAGGAATTGTTCTTACTTATGATATTGTTTCTTATCTTTCTTCAATCGTAACTGAGGCATTTACTATAGCAATTGCGGAATCTGGTGTATCAGCATTAGATTTAGCTACGCAATATAGCAGTTTTTCGAATGAAGTGAAAGATAGAGCTAATGAAAAAACAAATGCTCTTGGTATTGAAATGACAGATGTATTGATTGAAAATATTTCTTTACCAGATGAAGTTGAAAAAATGATAGATGAGCAAACTGGTATTGGTATGGCTAGTCGAGATATGGATACTTTCATGCAATATCAAACAGCTAGAGCAATGAGAGATGCTTCTAAACAAGAAGGAGGACTTGCTGGATTAGGAGCAGGAATGGCAGTTGGAAATAAATTGGCTTCAGGGTTTGGAATGAATAATAATTCAACTGGTAAGAGTAAAGCAGAGCAATTAAGAGAATTAAAAGCTTTACTTGATGAAGGAATCTTAACGCAAGAAGAATTTGAGCAAGAAAAGAAAACTATTTTAAGTAAATAAGAGAATTGTTAATAGTAAAATATCAGTATAAAGAGGAATCGTAAGATTCCTCTTTAAATTAGAAAAAGTAGCTAAAAAAGGAAGAACTTATTTCTTCCCTTTACCTGTAAGTTGTCCTATGGTTGTGAAAATACCCATTGTACC
>CAVIQY010000029.1:0-23581 GCA_963645035.1 bacterium
ATTTAACAAATCATAGTTCTGGTAAGATGGGTTATGCTTTAGCGAAAGTTGCTCGAAATTTAGGGGCTGAAGTAACACTAGTTAGTGGAAAAACAAACTTAGAACCTTTAAGAGATGTAAATATGGTAGAAGTTACTAGTGCTAGTGACATGGCTAAAGCAGTATTTACTTATAACAAAGATAGTGATGTGATGATTTTAGCAGCTGCGGTTGCGGACTTTACTCCAAAAGAAATTGCTGAAAATAAGATTCATAAATCTGGTGAAGGAATGAATTTAGAACTCGTTCGTACAACAGATATCTTAGAAACAATTGGTAAAGAGAAAAAAGAAAATCAAATCTTGATTGGCTTTGCGATGGAAACAGAAAAGCTAATTGAATCCGCAAGAAAGAAATTAGTAAAGAAAAATTGTGATTATATTATTGCGAATAACTTAAAAGAAATGGGTGCTGGTTTTGCTTATGATACAAATAAGATAGCGATTATTTCTAGAGAAGAAGTAAAAGAATATCCATTATTATCGAAGGAAGAAGCTTCAAGAGAAATACTATCTTATTGTGTGAAAGGAAAATGAAAATGATTTTAACAGTAGATATAGGAAATACAAATATAGCGATGGGTTTAGTAGAGGAAGGAAAGGTACTTGGTACATTTCGTTTAACGACGAAAACACCTAGAACAAGTGATGAATTTGTTATCGCCTTAAATTCTTTCTTTATGACAGCAGAAATTATGAAACAACAAGTAGATGATGTCGTTATTTCTAGTGTTGTTCCTCAGATTATGTATTCATTTAATTCGGCAATTATTAAGTTTTTAAAGAAAGAACCAATTATTATTGGTCCTGGTATTAAAACAGGTGTAAAGATTCATACCGAAAATCCAAAAGAAGTCGGTGCGGATAGAATTGTAGATGTAGTCGCTGGATATCAAAAATATCATTCTTCTTGTATCGTGATTGATTTTGGTACTGCTACAACATTTGACTATATATCTAAAGATGCTGAATTTAAGTATTGCATCATTTCTCCAGGTATAAGAATTAGTGCAAATGCATTAACTAGCCAAGCTGCAAAACTACCAAATATTGAAATTCAAAAGCCTAATTCTATCTTAGGTACAAATACTGTATCAGGTATGCAAGCAGGTGTTGTATATGGCTATATTGGAGCTGTTGAATATATTATTAAAACAATGAAGAAAGAATTAAATGATTTAGATTGTCCTGTTATTGCGACAGGAGGTCTAGGGAAAATCATTGCGAAAGAAACAGACTATATTCAAGATTATGATCCAGATTTAGCTTATAAAGGAATGTGGCAAATCTATAAATTAAATAAAGAAGTGGCATAAACCACTTCTTTTCTAAAGGAAATAATAGTAGAACGTAATAAACAGGATACCAAATGTAGCACCACCAAGATGGGCTTTCCAACCAACGCCTGGCATAAAGTTTAAGGATACGTTGAGTAGAATTGTAATTAATAATGATGTATTTTGTGTTATTCCTTCAATCCCATAGATTAAATAGATTAAGGTAATTTCTACTGCTAATAGTCCATATATACCAGAAGATAAACCACCACTTAAGGTATTTTCTTTTTCTAGTAATACAGTAAATACATTTCCTAAAATAATTGAACCAAGTAATACGATGATTAATGCTAGATGACCGAAGATATATTCTACAAATGAACCTAATGAATATAAGCAATATAGATTCATGATGAGATGGTATAAGGACATATGTACAAATCCTGCTGTTAAGAAGCGATAACATTGTTTGTATCCACCAAAGTAAGGTGTAGTTAAAGCACCAGCATCAATTAAAGCAGATTCTGTAGGTTCTTTCTTTTTTAGATGGTTTATATAAATATAGTTTAGTACTGCGATAAGCATCGTAGTATAAGTGACAAATGGCATAGTTTTCTCCTAATCTTTAAGAATTCAATCTTCTTTTCTGTTATGATTATAAGATACAAAAGGGGAAGAATCTATGTTTAAAAAAGCTGACTTGTTACGATATTGTGATACAACAACATATGAATATATTAAATCCAGAGTAAATGATCGTGCTGTTGATTGGATTGATTATGATGATACGGATTATCCAATTATTGCAATAAGTGGTGAAATAAAAGGCCCAAGGGTTCGTGATTTGAGTTACGCAACAGTACAAATCAATTTTGAAGAAAAAACCATTGTTCGTGGTGGTTGTGATTGTGCATACATGAAAAAAACACGTAGTCTATGCGAACATCTTTTAATTTTAACCTATAAATTTTTAGATGATGTTGAACACCATAAGATTCATATAGATAAACATGTAAAACAATCGGATTATATTATTACGCAAAATTTAGAACTTTATTCTAGCCCATATAGTGTAAGAAGTAATTTTGAAGTGCCAGATTGTAGTGGTACAGTTCATATTAAAAGTGAAGTGCAATTAATCGATAAAGATGTTTTTGGTGATGTAAACTATATGCAAGTCAGTTTCTCTATTTCTAAAGAGGGGAAGAAATCCTATATCATTAAAAATATTACAGAGTTCCAAAAAAATCTTTTAAATGAAACTAAATATACTTTAGGAAAAGATTTTGAAGTTTGTTTATGCATGGATTCTTTTGATTATGTAAGTTTACCAATCGCAAAGTTTTTAGCTTCATTACCCGTTCAAGGTGATCACTTTGTAGGACAAGATCGATATTATGCTTCTTATTATTCAAATGCGACACTTGAAGCAAGTAGAGAATTGACACTAACAGGTAAATATCTAGATAACTTCATTAAAGCATGTGAAGCGACAGGAATATCTGTTTTCCATAAGAATTCTAGTAGAAAAATGGCAGAAACATATCAAATTTTTGATGGAAAACTAAATATCAATATGCATATTGAAAAAGAAAAAGATGGGTATAAGTTATCAGCTGATGACGCAATTATTTATGCGGGTAGAAAATATCTATATACAGTTGATGAACAAACAAAATCCATTATTCGTACAAAACGAAATGATAAAGTATATCGATTGATTAGGAATATTCGTAGCTATAACCAAGGTGATGCATTTATCGCCGAAAATGATATGAAGGCTTTTACGAATGTGTTCTATGAGGATTTAAACAAGAGTACATATCTTACAAAAGCGGATTATTTACCAGAAAACTACGTTACACCTAAACCTGAATTTGAATTCTATTTAGATATGCCTCAAGATGGAATGATTACATGTACTGTAGAGGCAATCTATGGTGAGAAAAAATATAATGCCTTAGAGTTTAAGAAAAAAGATGCGAATTTAAGAAATGATTTAGAAGAAAAGAATATTGATCGTTTCTTATCACAATTCTTTAATTCTTTTGATCCAATGAATACTGCTTGGGCAATTATCAATGATGATGACAAGATTTATGCGTTATTAACGGATGGTGTAGAACATTTAAAGGAAAAAGGGAAAGTATTTATTTCTGATGCCTTAAAGAAATTGACGATTCGTAAGATGGAAAAATTCTCTATTGGTGTTTCCGTACAAAGTGATTTATTACAACTAGATTTAAATACAGATAAACGTACATTAGAAGATTTAGCAGATATCTTATCTAGATATACACCAAAGAAGAAATATTATCGTTTGAAAAATGGTAGTTTCATTACGATTGATGATGATAGTGAGTTAGAGACATTAAATAAGTTAGCGGAAGATTTACAACTATCTAGTAAAGATATCAAAAAAGGTAATGTGAACATTCCTAAATATAGAGCCTTATATCTAGAAAAGATGAATGAAGATATGGGCATGGAAATGAGTAGAGATGAACATTTTAGAGATCTCATTCAAAACATATCTAATGTGAATAAAAAGGAATTTGTGATACCTGAAAATATTCATGCGACATTAAGAGAATATCAAAAAGATGGTTATGAATGGTTATGTCGTCTTCATGAAAATGGCTTTGCGGCATTACTTGCGGATGAAATGGGTTTAGGTAAAACATTACAAGTGATTACTTTTATGGCTTCTATCCAAAGTAATAAGAGAAAGCTAGTTGTTTGTCCTGCTTCATTAGTTTATAACTGGGCAGCAGAATTAGATAAATTTGCACCATCTTTAACTTATTCGATTGTTTCTGGTACGCCTGAAATAAGAAAAAATGCAATTTTAGGTTCTAGAGAAACAGATATTTTAATTACGTCTTATGACTCATTAAAACGTGACTTTGATTACTATGAAAAAATGCGTTTCTCGGTAGAAGTCATTGATGAAGCACAATTTATTAAGAACGCAAATACCCAAGCATCACAATGCGTAAAAGAAATTAATAGTGAATTTAGAATTGCTTTAACAGGTACACCAATTGAAAATAGACTATCAGAACTATGGAGTATCTTTGATTACTTATTACCTGGATTCTTATATCGTTATCGTTACTTTAAGTCTAATTTTGAATCACCTATTGTAAAAGATAGAGATGAAGCACAAGAAGAAAAACTAAGAAGTATGATTGCACCATTTATCTTAAGAAGATACAAGAAAGATGTATTAAAAGATCTACCTGATAAATTGGAAGAAGTATATTATGCACCACTTGAAGGGGAACAAAAAGAACTCTATGATGCTCGTGTACAACGACTAAAGATTACTTTAGCAAAAGAAACGAAAGAAGAATTTAATAAGAATAAGATTGCGGTATTAGCTGAATTAACACGTTTAAGACAAATCTGTTGTTCACCAGCGCTAGTTTATGACAATTATGCAGGAAACTCTTCTAAAGAAGATTTATGTATTGATTTAATCCATGCGGCAGTAGAAAGTGGTCATAAAGTATTATTGTTCTCACAATTTACAAGTATGTTAGAAAGTCTAAATAAACGTTTAGAGGAAGAAGGAATATCTTATTACTACTTACATGGTGGTACCGATAAGAAAGAACGTGCGCGACTTGTAAATGCATTCCAAAACAATGATGTTTCGGTATTCTGTATCTCTTTAAAAGCTGGAGGAACAGGCTTAAATCTAACTGCTGCAGATATTGTTATCCATTATGATCCATGGTGGAATACAGCAGTAGAAAATCAAGCAACAGATAGAACACATCGTATTGGGCAAGATAAAGTTGTAACGGTATATAAATTAATTATGAAAGATACATTAGAAGAAAGAATTATCGCATTACAAACATCAAAAGCGGATTTAGCGAAAGAAATGTTATCTGGTGAAGAAATGGGTAGTACAACTTTTACGCGTGAACAATTATTAGATATTTTAGACTAATACATAAGTCATATTATTCGTGTGATATAATTAGAATACTAAAAAGGAAGGAAGTGTTTTATTTTGTCTATTACTAATTTAAATCTAACACTTGGAAATATACGTTCAATTACAACAATGATTTTGGATATCTTAATCATGTGGTTTATTCTCTTTTACGCCATTAAAGTCGTACGTGGAAACTCACGAACTATACAAATTTTTAAAGGCGTAATGCTTGTTGTAATCTTAGATTCTATTGCAAAAATTGCTGGTTTAAAGACTCTAGAATATTTTATGGATATCTTTATTAACTGGGGATTTTTAGCATTTATTATCATTTTCCAACCAGAAATACGTGCTTTACTAGAGAAAATTGGTAAATCCAATATGTTTTCTCGTATTACTACATTAACTGGTAGTGAAAAAGAAAATCTAGTCGATCAAATCGTTACTGCAACGATGCTACTATCTAAAGATGAGACTGGGGCATTAATTTCTATTGAACAATCTCATTCTTTAAATGACTATGTTGCGACTGGAACAAGATTAAATTCAGATGTTACTGCAGAACTATTAACATCTATCTTTGTTACAAGTACACCATTACATGATGGTGCTGTCATTATTCAAGGAAATAAAATTGCTTGTGCAAGTGCTTATTTCCCTCCAACAAATTTGGAAGTTCCTAACCGCTATGGTGCTAGACACAGAGCTGCGATTGGTATTAGTGAAATTACAGATGCCGTAACAATTGTTGTTTCAGAAGAAACTGGGGCAATTAGTATTACTGAAGGTGGTAAGATATTCCACGTAAATAAGAAACAATTACGTAACTATTTATTACGTGTAATTTGTGGTGAAGAAACAGAAGTTCAACATAGCAATTATCAAAGTGAACCTGCTAGAGAAGTCATTATTTCTGATACGAAAGAGACAAAAGTATCTCAAGATACAGGTATCTTAAATAAATTAATGCTTAAGAAACAAGCACCTAGTGAAAATGAAAATAAGAAGATTGAAGTGGAAGAAGTAGTCACTAGTCTACCAAAGAATGATGTAGAAGAAGACTATACAGAGGCTTTAAATAAACATAAACCTGTAGAAGAAGAAACACCTAAGAAAGTAAAGAAGGGTGGTTTCTTAAGGAAGAATAAGAAGGAAGTAGAACCAATGGATGTCATTGAAGAAGAAGCTTCTGAAATTAAACTACCTAAGAAAAAGAAGAGACCTACACCAAGTTATCCTGAAAAGGCTCATCCTACAGTAATTACTCCTGAAGAAAAGCATGAAGAAGTAGATACACCAAAACCAGTTGAAAAGACTGAGTTTGTACATGATGATTCTTATCAAAACGAAAGTGTTGAATTAAAAGATGAAGAAAAAATCTACGATACAACAAAGATTGATTTATCTAAGCTAGTTGGATTAAATAACGAATTAGATAAGACATTAAATATGATTGATGAACTAGATGATGATTCTTCTAAGAAGTCTGGAGGTGAGCAATAATGAGTGAAAATAGAAATCCTCAAGATTTTGATTCTCAAAAAATAGAACTTGCCAACAAGATTGCAAATCAAAGTAAGAAAGTTGCGAATACTTATCAACATGTTGAAGACTTATTACTTAGAATTATTCGTTGGTTCTCTACATTTATTGATAAAACATTATTTAATACAAGATATTCAAAACTTGTATCATTAATTCTAGCAATACTCATGTATACGATGGTTAATTTTGACTCTAGTACATCATTATATACAACACCATTAAACTACAGTAAGGACTTAAATGATGTTACGGTTACAGCGAAATACAACAGTGATACATTTGAACTTACAGGTTTACCTACAACAGCGAATGTAACAATTAGTGGTGACGCGTCTAGCGTGACTAGTGCGGTGAATTCTAAAGGTACGATTGTCGCAAACCTTGAAGGATTAACGGAAGGAACACATGCGGTTAAATTAACAACAGAAGGATATGGTGATAGTGTAAGTGCGAAAATTGATCCATCTGTTGTCTATGTCACATTAAAGAAAAAGACAACACAACAATTTGATATTTCTTATGACTTTATCAATCAAGATAAGATGGATTCTATCTATAGTGTTGGTACACCAGAATTTGAATATCAAAAGGTTAACGTACGTGCATCTAAAGATACATTAGATTCTATTGCCTTTGTTAAGACATTAATCGACTTAAAGGGCCAAACTGCTGACTTTACACAAGAAGCGAAGTTAATTGCATATGACGTTAATGGTCAACCAGTAAATGCGGATATTGTACCTAGTACAATAACAGTTACAGTACCAGTTACTTCACCAAATAAGGTTGTACCTATTGAAGTAGAAGTTACAGGTGAAGTTCCTGATGGACAAGCAATTAGTAGTATTGAAATGGATCAACAAACTGTAACAATCTATGGTTCTGAAAATGTATTAAGTGAAGTAGATAAAGTTGTCGTTACATTAAATGCGTCTACGATTACAAAAGATTCTACATTATTAAGACCTCTTGCTTTACCTACAGGAGTAAATTCAAGTAGTGTTAACCAAATTACATTAAATGTTACATTAGGAGAAGGTGTCACAAAGACAATTAATGATGTAAAGATTAGTTATATTAACAATGTGAATAACTATAAAGCTTCTCAAGCTGATAACAAGACAACAACATCGGTAACTGTATTTGGTACAGAAGAAAATATAGCGAATATTACTGCAGATGATATTAATGTTTATATTGATATGTCTGACGCAAAACCTGGAGTAGTTGAATTCCCATTACAAATTGATCAACCTCAAGGTGGCTTAGTGAAATATTCTCTATCTGAATCTACCTATACTTTAAATATCTTAGGTGAGACAGAATCAACAGAAACAGAAAGTGGAGGAGAAGCGAATAATGGGTAAATATTTTGGAACGGATGGAATTAGAGGACGTGCAAATGAAACTTTAACTGCAGATAGAGCATTTAAAGTAGGAAGATATTTAGGATATTACTATAGCCAAAATGGCAAACAGAATATTCTTATTGGTAAAGACACAAGATTATCTAGTGATATGCTAGAAAATGCTTTAGCAGCAGGTATTGCCTCTGAAGGTTGTAATGCATATTTAGCTGGATATTGCCCAACACCAATGATTTCTTATTTAGTACAAAAAGAAGATTTTGCTTGTGGGGCTATGATTAGTGCGAGTCATAATCCATTCCATGATAATGGTATTAAAGTCTTTTCTAAGGATGGTTTAAAACTATCTAGTGATATTGAAAATTTAATTGAAGACTATATTGATGAGAAAGTAGAACTTACTTATAAAACAGAAGAAAATATAGGTAAAGTTATCGCTTATCCTCATGGCTTAGAGTTATATCTAAATTATATTCATGAGACATTTAATCTAGATTTAACAGGTGTGAAATTAGCAGTAGATTGTGCTAATGGTTCTAGTTCTGTAACAGCTGAAAAAGCATTAAAGGCATTTGGTGCAGATGTAACAATGACACATAACACACCAGATGGAATTAACATCAATACACATTGTGGTTCAACTCATCCTGAATCTTTACAAGAACTTGTAAAGATTGGTACATATGATTTAGGTTTAGCATTTGATGGTGATGCGGATCGTATGATTCTCGTCGCTCCTAATGGAGAACTATTAACAGGAGATCATATGTTATATGCATTTGGTCGCTATTTCTTAGATAAAGGTGTATTAAACAATAACACCATTGTTACTACAGTCATGGCTAATCTTGGCTTATTTAAAGCTATGGAAAAATACAATATTCATATTGCGTCTACACAAGTAGGGGATAAATACGTATTTGAACAAATGTGTAAAGAAGATGATATTGTTGGTGGTGAACAATCTGGACATATTATCTTTAAGAATATGGAAAGAACAGGTGACGGTCTAGTTACTGCTTTAATGTTCTTAAAAGTTATGAAAGATACAGGAAAAACAGCTTTAGAGTTATGTGAAGGTCTAAAGATTTATCCACAACTATTAATTAATGTTCCAGTAACAGATAAAAACGCTGCTATGGAAGATGAAGATGTAAAGAAAGCCATTGATGCGGTTAATACAAGATTAAATGGTAATGGTAGAATTCTTGTTAGACCTAGTGGTACAGAACCTCTAGTTCGTGTTATGGCTGAAGCTGAAACAGATGAAATTTGTGAAAGAGAAGTAAATTCAATTGTTGAAATTGTAAGACAAAAGTTTGGGGCTTAGTATGAAAAAAGTCATATCAATTGTTGAGGATGAAAAAGACCTTAACGAACTTGTAAAAAGATATCTAGAAAAAGAAGGGTATGAAGTTAGAGCATATCTTACTTTTGATGAGGCTTCTTTACATACAAGTGATGAAGATGTTCATTTATGGATATTAGACATTATGCTTGGGGATAAGAGTGGTTTTGATTTGATTGAACAAATTAGAATGAATGATCCTAATGTACCAGTAATCTTTATGTCTGCTAGAGATAAAGAATTTGATCGGATTATTGGACTAGAAAAAGGTAGTGATGATTACATTACAAAGCCATTCTCACCAAAAGAATTAGTGTTAAGAGTAAACAATATTATTCGTCGTACATATAAAGATGAAAATCAGAGAGTATCTGTAGATGGATATGAAATTGATGAAAATCAAAGAATTGTTTATTATCGAAATGAAGTTGTAGATTTAACAACAAAAGAATATGAATTGTTAATGTTATTTGTTAAAAATCGTAGTACTGCATTTACACGTGATGATATTTTAAGAAAAGTATGGGAAGAAAATTACTTTGGAAGTGATCGTGTTGTGGATGACACAATGCGTAGATTGCGTCGTAAAATGCCTAATTTAACAATTCATACAATATATGGATTTGGATATAGATTAGGTTAATTAGATGAAAAGATTATATCTGTGGCTTAGAGAACTAACATTATCACAACAGTTATTAACAATTGCTTTTTTGCTAGTAACTGTTTTCGCTGTGTTTTTGTTAGCGTTCTTAACACCACAGATTAATTTATTTTCGGAAACAGAAATGTTTCGTATGCTTCATAATTCGCAAAATTCTATGGAATATTATTTAGCTGTTTCTACAGATAATGATATTGATTTAGATATTGATGCGGATGAAATTGTACATGCTTTATATGATGTGGATACGAAAACATTTAAAGTTATTGGTAATGGTCAATTTTCTGAAGAAGAGAGAGAAGAAATTTATTCTAAATTAAATCATACGATTACAAAGACAGAAGATTATTCTGCATATATTGGTGAAGGAAGAAAAGATCGTTCTAAGGTCTTATATTCAATTACACCTGTTGATGATGAGGTGTATTTAATTAGTAAGTTACCAGCATCTTATGAAGATAACTTTAAGTCATCTCTAGTTAGTA
This sequence comes from bacterium, assembly GCA_963645035.1. Classification (GTDB taxonomy): domain Bacteria; phylum Bacillota_I; class Bacilli_A; order Erysipelotrichales; family Erysipelotrichaceae; genus Bulleidia. The sequence goes on from CAVIQY010000029.1 coordinate 10,674, forward strand.
ATATTGTGGACGTAAATATTTTTGTCGTGATGTTGTTATTTATATGCTTAATGATGTGGGTAGCTTCTTTAATTCATCCATTAAATCAAATTAAGGTATATATTACTAAAATTAAAAATGATGAACCAGCTTATTTATCTGTAACTAGACGAGATGAAATCGGTGAAGTTGCGGATGCCTTAAGAGAAATGGAATTTGAATTATCGAAACAAAATCGTGAAAAACAAGAGATGATTCAAAATATTTCGCATGACTTAAAAACACCAATTGCGACAATTAAATCTTATGGCGAAAGTATTAAAGATGGTATTTATCCATATGGAACATTAGAAAAATCTATTGATGTTATCATTGAACATGCTGATCGCTTAGAAAAGAAAGTTAGAAGTTTAATCGCATTAAATAAAATGGGCTATTTGCTAGATGATTGTCCTAAAGGCGATACGTTATATATGAATGAAGTGATTGATAAAGTACTATTATCATTAAAAGTCATTCGTCCTGAAATTACATTTGAACGCGATGTAGAAGAAAATGTTTACTTCCATGGAGATGAAGATCCTTGGCGTATTGTTGTAGAAAATCTAGTAGATAATGCATTGCGTTATGCTGAAAGTACGATTACGATTTCTTTACATAAAGGTGAATTATGCGTTAGTAATGATGGTAAACAAATCGAAGAAGAACGAATTAAGACTTTGTTTAAACCATATGAAAAAGGTACGGATGGTCAATTTGGTTTAGGATTATCTATCGTTTATAAAGTAGTCAATACATATGGATATCATATTGAAGCGGAAAATTTACAACATGGTGTATGTTTTAGAATATGGAAAGATTTCTCTAAAAATGAAAAGAGAGAAATAGAAAAAGAAAAACGTAAAGAAGAACGGAAAAAGGCGCAAGAAAAGAAACAGGAAAAAAAGAATATATGACAGAGACAGGAATATTCAATGGGGTAAAAACTGCATATCGACATAGTGGTGAAGGTAGAGATGTGATTCTTCTTCATGGTTGGGGACAAAAGATGATTATGATGAGTCAAATCGAAGAACATCTTAAAGAACATTTTTCTGTCTATAATATCGATTTACCAGGACATGGAGAAAGTGATAATCCTCCTGTAGCTTGGGGAGTAGAAGATTACGAACAATTTTTAAAAGATTTTATTGATCAACATCATATTGAAAATCCAATATTAATTGGTCATTCTTTTGGCTGTCGTTTTGCGATACATTATGCAGCACATTATCCTGTTTATAAGATGGTTTTAACAGGTGCAGCAGGAATTAAACCTAAACCATCCAAGAAAATGAATTTTAAAGTGAAATTATATAAATTAGGAAAATGGTTTTTATTAAAAACAGGAAATAAAGAAGCTTTAGAACGATACCAAGATAAACATGGTTCTACAGATTATAAAAATGCCAAAGGAGTTATGCGTGCAACATTTGTAAAAGTGGTGAATGATGATGTGACACCATTATTAAAAGATGTACGTTGTCCAGTTCTTTTGGTATGGGGAGATAAGGATACAGCTGCTCCACTTTATATGGGGAAAATGATGGAACAAATGATGCCTGATGCAGGTCTAGCCATTTTTGAAGGACAAGATCATTTTGCCTATTGGAATGAATATGAACGATTTAATCGTGTATTAGATGCGTTCTTTAAGGGGGATTACTAATATGTGGCAATTAATGATATGCGTTAGTGCATTATTATTTATTCTCGTGCCGGAAAAACACGCATTGCATATGTTTCAACAAAACCGTTATGAATTAACAAGATTCACAACTTGGTTAAAGGAAAATTTTAAAACTATATTTAAAGAAGGCATAGTTGTAAATATAGCGTTTGTTCTATTACTTGGCTTATCTTTTTTACCTGTATTATCAATATCTTATGGGATTAGTATTGTTTGTTTCTTTGTGCTAGCTTTTTATTTGATTAAAGAAGAAAAGAAAAAAAGTTATATTAAACCACTAGTTTATACAGGTAGAGTAAAAAGACAAATCGCTGTTACTTGTGTTTTAGTTTTAGTTTTATTTTTTGTATTAGCGAAAATAACAGGTAGACTATATCCAGCAATATTAATGCTAGTGAGTTATTATGGTGTATATCTTTTAATTTATCTAATGGCTGTGTTAACGACACCAATAGAAAAAGCAGTACAAAAACATTATATTTTAGACGCCAAAAAGATCTTACAAAGTCAAACAGATTTAAAGATTATCGGGATTACAGGTAGTTATGGTAAAACTTCTACCAAGAATGTTGTACGAGCAATTTTATCTGAAAAATATAATACGTTAATGACACCTGCTTCATTTAATACACCTATGGGAATTACACGTACAATACGTGAAATGTTAAAACCAATTCATGAAGTATTTGTATGTGAAATGGGTGCGGATAAAGTAGGGGATATTACGGAACTAATGGATTTTGTTCATCCTCAAGTAGGTATCGTTACTTCTATTGGCCCACAACACTTACAAACATTCCATACCCAAGAAAATATCATTCGTGAAAAGATGGAAATGATTGAGAAATTACCACAGGATGGTGTCGGAATACTTAATTATGACAATGAATTTATTCGTAATTATGTTGTAAAAAATCCTGTAAAGATTATTACTTATGGTATTCAAGAAGAACATGTAGATTATCGTGCTATAGATATTGAGTATCATCCAACGGGTTCTACTTTTACTGTGATACATCTAGATGAAAAGATTCAACTTACGACAAAATTATTAGGTGAATTAAATATCTTAAATATTTTATCTGCGATTGCTTGTGCAAGATATTATGGTGTGAGTTGGAATGCGATTAGTAAAGGCGTAAAAGACATGAAACAAGTCGAACATCGTCTTGAACTAAAGAAGATTAATGGCTATACGTTTATTGATGATGCATTTAACGCTAATCCTAGTGGTGCTCATATGGCATTAAATGTATTAAGTAGTTTTGAAAATAAGCGCTATATTGTTACACCTGGAATGATTGATTTAGGTGAACGACAAGAAGAAATCAATTATCACTTTGGTAAAGATATGGTTGATAAAGTAGACTTTGTGATTTTAGTTGGTAAGGAACAAACTACACCTATCTATAATGGTTTAATTGAAAATGGATATCCTGATAGTCAAGTCTTAGTCGTAAATCATGTTCGAGAAGCGTTTAACTATATTTATACGCACGCATCTACTTTAGATACGATTTTATTAGAAAATGATTTACCTGATGCATTTAGCAAATAAACAAAATTGTAAAATTGATGTAATATGTTCACACAAAATTATTACAACTTGTTGTATACTCCCTTTTGGGAGTTTTTTTTATATGAGTAATTCGTTCAAAAAAAGAAATCAGAAAAAAATCAAAATACAGGTTGAACCTGTTGAAATAAAAGAAGTAGAACAAAAGAAAAAGGGTATTCCTAATGCACTAAAAGTGATTGCTTATTTTACCCTTAGTATTTTCTATTTAGAGTGTGTATTGAAAAAAAGTACAGTAAACGCGTCTTGGGATATTTCCTTAGTTTATATCTTATTCTTTGCGCTATTCTTATCCATCTTCATTTATTTGATTAGTTCTTTAACAAAAAAAGAAAAGATTAATAAAAGAATTAGAACAGTATGTTTAGTTACTTTAACGGTTATCTTTATCGTGAACTATTTTATCTATTATGTATTTAAGATTTTCTATGATGTAAATACGGTAACAGCAGGTGGTGGAGATGCGTTAGGTGGTTTTAAAGATATGATCTTTGAAATTGTCTTTAGTCTAAATGGTTTATCACATATCTTATTCTTTGCATTACCTGCAATTATTTATTTTGCGACAAGAAAGAAATGGGATAATGGTGAGCGTAGTCATAAGTTACCAATTTTACTCTTAGTACTATCTTGTGTAATTAGTTTTGTATTAGAACAAGGTAGTATTCGCTTAAATGAAAAATACAATCGTATTTATTCTACAGAGTACAATTATCAATCTTCGGTCACAAGTTTTGGATTATTACATTCTATTGCCTTAGATATCGAAAAGAATTTATTTGGTAAAACAGATGTTTCTTTTGTAAATGAAGAAGTAGAAAGTGAAGAGGAAGAAGATACTACAGATAGTGCAAAAGAAACAGTATATCAAAAGAATGTCATGGATATTGATTTTGATGCCTTAGAAGAAAATGCTAGTAATGACTATATTCAATTAGATGAATATGTACAAAGTCAAACGGCATCCTTACAAAATGAATATACAGGATTATTTAAAGGAAAGAACTTAATCATGATTTCTGCTGAAGCATTTAGTGCTGAAGTCATTGATGAAGAGAGAACACCAACGTTATATCGTTTAGCACATAAAGGAATTAATTTTAACGATTATTATCAACCTGCTAGTGCTGGTACAACTGGTGGAGAATATGAAAATATATTTGGTATGTTACCAATGATGGGTGGTTCTTCATTTAAAGTTACTGCGACTAGAAATAACTATTTAACAATGGGGTCACAATTAAATCGTTTAAATTATAATGGTTGGGCATTCCATAACAATGACTATACATTCTATGATCGTGATAAAACACATAACAATTTAGGCTATTCTAATGGCTTTATGGGCTATGGTAATGGTATGGAAGAATACGTAACGAGCCAGTGGCCTCAAAGCGATTTAGAAATGATAGAAGGTACTTTACCTCTATATATCGATCAAGAACCATTTAATGTATATTATATGTCCGTAAGTGGTCATAATAGCTATTCTGTAAATTCTAATGCAATGTCTAAGAAGAATTGGGATAGAGTAAAAGATTTGGATTACAGTGATGAAGTAAAAGCTTATTTAGCCGCAAATTTAGAACTAGAAGATGCTTTAACTTATTTAGTGAATACCTTAGAAGAAAAAGGCATTGCGGATGATACAGTCATAGTACTTGGTGCAGATCATTTTCCTTATGGTTTAGACTACAACGCGTCTCTTGGAAATATGCCATATCTATCTGAACTATATGGTTATAACGTAACCAATTATTTAGAAAGAGATCATAACCGTCTAATTATTTGGTCAGGCTGTTTAGAAGATAGTGATCCAATTGTTGTGGATGATCCTGTATTTAGCTTAGATATCTTACCTACATTATGTAACTTATTTGGCGTAGAATATGATTCTAGATTATTACCAGGAAGAGATGTATTCTCTACAACTTCACCACTTATCTTTAATACAAATTATGATTGGAAAACAGATAAGGGTACATATTTATCGTGGACAAATACATTTACACCAGCTAGTGAAAATACGGTTATACCAGATGGTTATGTAGAAAAAATGAAGGCAATTGTAAGTAATAAAATTAAATATTGCGATGCAGTATTAAAACTAGATTACTTTAGTTATTTATTTGGAAAGAAAGAATAGGAGAGAGCGATGAACAAAAAGAAAAGCATAAAGAATTATTTAGTATTTTATGGAATAGAAATTTTATATAGCTTATCTCTTGTTTGGTTTATCCAATATGTTACAAGTTCTCTTACTACTTCAACTGTTTATGAGGAACAGTTAGTAAAGATATTTATCTTATTTGTATTAGGCATTACATGGTTATTTGGGGCATTTTTTAATAAGATTATTAATTTTATCGTAGTTGGTTTATATTCGATTTATTTGATTAGTCAAAAGGTATATTATCGTGGCTTTGTGTCTTATTATCGAATTCGAACAGCACTAGGACTAAAAGATGAAATCGTTGGGGCAAAAGATTCTGCTTCAGAACTTATGCAAAAAGGAGATCTTAATCCTATATGGATCTTATTAGCGATTACCGTTATATTCTATGTTTTATATTTTGTGATTCAAAGAAAACAATTAAAGTTTAGACAAAGAATCATACTTCGACTTGTATGTTTACTTCCTATTCAACCAATTCTTACAACTTATGCAAACTACAATTCTTTAATTCAAAGCACAAAAGATACCGAAGATTTATTCCAGTTATATAAGACAGATTATTATGTCTATGAATCTATATCAAATGTGACAGTCTTTGTAGAAAAATTCGGTTTAGTTACACTAGGCTATAAAGATATCTATGATTTGATTGTAGAAACAAATGATACAAATACTTATGGTGCAGAAATAGAAGATTATTTAGAAAATAAAGAATCAGTTATACAAGCAAATGATTATAGTGCTTTATTAAAAGGGAAAAATGTATTGTTTGTACAAGCAGAATCGTTTAATGAATTTGGTTTAGATGAAGAATTAACGCCAACAATTTATAAATTAAAACATGAAGGTATCTCTATTTCAAACTTTGAAACACCAGCTTTATCTGGTAGTACAAGTGATAGTGAATTTATGGCAAATACTTCTTTAGTACCTAGTAGTGAAGGAGAGCCAGTTTGTTATCAATATGTAAATAATACTTATCCTGTAACACTAGCAAAGTTATTTAAAGAAAATGGTTATAGTACTATAGCAGTACATAATAACTATGGAAATTATTACAATCGATTTAATATATTTAGCACATTAGGATATGATGATTTCTATGATTGCACTAGTTTAGCGTTAATGGATGAAAGTAGCGATAGTGAAGTAGGGGAAAAACTTAAATATATTATTGCGGATGCAGATTATCCATTAATGATGTATTGGATTACTTATAGTGGACATCAACCTTATACATTAGATTCTGTAGGAGTAAGCGAAGAAGATGTACAAAAGATTAAAGAGAAATATCCTAACTTAGATGATCGTTATGTTTCTTATTTAGCAAAAAATATGGATTTAGATCATGCTTTACAAGCAATCATCGAACAAGCTGAATATACAGGTGCCTTAGATAATCTAGCTATCGTATTCTTTGGAGATCATATTGTTAAAGGCATGGAATATAGTAATTGTGATGATTACTTTGAACAAATGAATATTAGCCATTTCTATACATTTAATAATACAGATTTATTCATTTATACTAGTAGCTTAAGTGAAGGGGTAGAATACCGTAAAGTATCGACGTTACTCGATTTATTACCTACAATGGCAAATCTATGTGACTTTAGTTATGATGAAAAATGTGTCTTAGGTAGAGATATATTTGATCAAAATTATGATGGATTCTTCTTCGCGAATTATGGTGTTTTAGCAACAAATCATTATTATTATGATATGGCAAAAGAGGAATTCTATAATACAGATGGTTATGATTTAGATAAAGCAAGTGAAGAAGTGTTAGGTTTTGAACGATTACTAGATATATCGAAGAAGATATTAAAAATTGATTACTTTAAAACAAAAGAAGCAGGAAATTAATCTTGCTTCTTTCTTTGGTTATAGGAATAAACACATCCACAATAATCTTGACTATATAAATGATATTCATGGACAATTTCATCTCTTCTAACTTGGCCACCACTTTTCTTAAAGTCAGAATAGAAATACTTCACACTAGGATGTTGTAATTCTAAGCTATGACCGATTTCATTTAGCTTTTGACTATCTTTTTGTCTAGATATTGTCATGACCGTAGTAAAGTAGTCATAATGATTTTTTTCGGCATATTCATAAGCTTCACGCATTCTTAGCTCATAACATAAGAAACATCTTAACCATCCTTCAGGTTCATCTTTATATGGCTCTAATTTTTTTGTATAGGAGATATTATCATATGGTGGAAATACCATTTGTATTTCTTCACCATAGATTTCATGTACTAAACGAATGAGTTCTTCTTTTCTTCTTATATATTCACTTTCTGGATAAATATTTGAGTTGTTGTAATAAATCGTAATATCAAATATTTTACTTAGAAATTCTAATGGCCATCCAGCACATACAGCACAACATACATGAAGTAATAACTTTGGTTTAGCATTTGGATATGCTTGATGAATTTCTTCAATTTCCTTTAATGATGCTAGATAGTAGTTAGGCTTATTTTCTTGTTTACGCTTTAATTTATAAGCGTAATATTCTTCTTTACTCATTTGTAATAAACATGCAATCTCCAAAGGAGAAGAAACGATACCTTTCTTTTACAGCTTCGTTATATGCTTTAAAGATTAAATCTTTACCAGCATAAGAACAAATCATCATGATTAATGTAGATTTAGGTAAGTGGAAATTTGTTAACATACAGTCAATTGTATGCCACTCATAACCAGGATAAATAAATAATGTTGTTTCTCCTGAACATTCTTCAAATTTACCAAAACGATTCCAGACAGATTCTAGTGTTCTTACAGAAGTTGTGCCAATAGCGATAATTCTTCTGCCTTCTTGTTTAGCTAGATTTAAGGCATCAGCAGCTTCTTTAGACATGTGGTAGACTTCATTATGCATAACATGTTCTTCAATCGTATCTGTATCCATAGGTCTAAATGTTCCTAGTCCTACATGTAATGTGACATCTACTACTTGTACACCTTTTTCTTCAAGTTTTTTAAATATTTCTGGTGTGAAATGAAGACCAGCAGTAGGGGCAGCAGCGCTACCATCTACTTTTGCATATACTGTTTGATAACGATTAGGATCGTCAAGTTTTTCTTTAATATATGGTGGTAATGGTACAGTTCCTAGTTCATCTAGAATTTCAGTAAAGATACCATCGTAAATCATTTTCATTTTACGTAGACCTTTATCTCCAATTTCCATACATTTCGCTTTTAATCTACCATCATGGAAGGAGACAACAGTTCCTACTTTTACTGTTCTAGCATTACCAACTAAACATTCCCAAATATCATCTGGTTCTTGTCTAAGAAGTAATACTTCAACGTGTGCTCCTGTTTCTTCTTTTGTACCAAATAAACGAGCAGGAATAACTTTTGTGTTATTTCTTACTAGTACATCACCTTCATGGAAGTAATCAACGATATCATAAAAATGTTTATGTTCTAATTCACCACTATTTTTATGAACAACTAACATCCTACTAGTTGTACGATCCTTTAATGGTGTTTGCGCAATTAATTCTTGCGGTAAGTTATAATCAAATTCACTTGTTTTCATATTTTCTTTTTAACCTCATCAAATAGTGTAATGTTTTTGTATATTTAATGCAATTTTATTAGACAAAATTTAGATTTGTCTTAAAATAATTTATGTGAATCGGTAGCTGGGGGAAATAATGAGAAAAAAACTTGGATTAATCGGTGTTTTATGTTGTTTTATCGTGTGCTTTTTATGTGCATGTACAACTACTAGTGATATAGCAAATCAAAAATTGGAAAAGATCATTATTGGTAGTGATAATTATCCACCATTTGTTTATTTGGATTCTAGCGGTAATCCTACTGGAATAGATGTAGATATTGCAAAAGAAGCATTTAAAAGAATGGGATATGATGCAAATTTTGTGACAATTGATTGGGTAAAGAAAAAAGAATTACTAGAAAGTGGCGAAATAGATTGTATATGGGGATGCTTTTCTATTGCTGGTAGAGAAGATGATTATTTATGGGCAGGACCATATATGGTTTCAAGACAAGTTGTAGCAGTAAATGCGAATAGTGATATTTATTCCTTAAGCGATTTAGAAGGGAAGGTTATTGCCGTACAAACAACAACTAAGCCTGAAGAAATATTCTTAAATCATTTAGATTCGCGTGTTCCAGAGCTTAAAAATGTGATTAGTACGGATACAAGAAATGTACAATATGCCGCATTAGATTGTGGCTATGTAGATGCGATTGCATCACATGAAGCAGCGATTATGCAATATATGAAAGATTATGGTGCGAGTTTTAGAATCTTAGATGAGGCACTATTTACAACAGGTATAGGTGTAGCATTTAGTAAAAATGATACTCGTGGTTTAGCAGAAGAATTAACAGAAGTATTTGAAGAAATGAGAAATGATGGTTCAATGAAAGAAATTGTAGGCAAATATTTGGATGATCCTGAAAGTTTCTTGGAGGTGGAGTCACTTGAAAACGAAAAAGATTAATGCAATATTTGGCAAATGGTTTTGGATTAGTTTTGTCTTAGTTGGCTTATTACTCACTTCAATTACTTATGCGATTTCATCTCATTATGATCAAATAAATGCTGAACAGAAATTATCATCAAATATCGATTTTATTAAAAATAGAGCGGCAGCGTATACAAAGTATAACGATACAGCTACTGCGAGAAGCTTAATTCGTTCTTCTGTATCTGTTAATGCATTAGAAGATAAAACAGATTTAGAAGATGCTAGTGCATTAGAATATTATGCAGAAAGTTTGTGGTTAACAGGCATTTCAGTAATAGATGAAAACGGAAAGTTAATTACAGAATATACAACAGATAATTTTGGGTATACGCAATTTGCGTCTATTTTAGAATTTAATGCGATAAGTGATGTTTCTACAAATTTAGATAAAACATATATTAAGAGAATTACATTGGAAGATAGTTCTTATGTTGATATCGCAGCTCATGGAATAAAAGATTCTAACCATATTGTGATTGCGTATAGACATACAGAAAAAGAATTTAAAGATAAGTCTGTATTGTCTTTACAAAATATAGTAGATGGATACGATTCCAAAACAAATGGAGCGTTATTTATCGTCAATAACGATGTGATTGTTGCGTCAAACATGGAAGGAACAGTAGGGGACTTGATTACGGATGATGAAATATTCCAAAGTATTCGTTTGAGTGATCAAGCAAATAAACTAGTTCATTTAACGAAAACAAATCGTAACCTATATGGTATGTATAGCCATGGAAGAGAAAACTATATCTATGCATATCTTCCAAGCAGTTCAATTTATTCTTCTACAACAAGAAATGTTGTCTCTGTTATTTTGTTTTATGTCATTGTAATGGCATTTGTGCAATTACTAAGATGGAATTCAACAAAGAAATTCTTAGCCGAACAAAGTGAACAAGAAGAAAAATACAAAGAACAATTAGAACAAAAAAATAAAGAATTAGAATTATCTATCCAACATGAAGAAGCTGCGAACCGTTCTAAACGTGATTTTTTATTTAATATGAGTCATGATATTCGTACACCAATGAATGCGATTATTGGCTTTACTTCTTTAGCCGCAACACATGTGGATAATAAAGATCAAGTATTAGAATATTTAAAGAAAATATCTATTTCTTCTCAACACTTGCTATCTTTAATCAATGACGTTCTAGATATGAGTAGAATTGAAAGCGGCAAGGTGAAGATTGAAGAAAAGAATGTACATTTACCAAATTTAATTCATGATTTAAGAGCGATTATTCAATCTAATGTTGTAACAAAACGTTTATCATTATTAATAGATACAATGGATGTAACAGATGAAGATATCATTTGTGATCCATTAAGATTAAATCAAGTATTATTAAATATTTTATCGAATGCGATTAAATTCACACCATCTGGTGGAACAATTAGCTTAAAGATTAAACAGAATCCAATTGATAGAAACGGTTATGCTGAATATGAATTTAGAATCAAAGATACAGGAATTGGTATCAGTGAAGAATTCCAAAAGCATATCTTTGAAGAATTCTCTCGTGAAGAATCATCTACTGTTAGTGGTATTCAAGGCACTGGCTTAGGAATGGCTATTGCTAAGAAAATTGTCGATTTAATGCATGGCACAATTGAAGTTCATAGTGAACAAGGTAAAGGTACAGAATTTGTTGTGACTGTACAATTTGCTTTAAGTGGAACACATGTAGAGTATAAACAAATTGCACAACTTGAAGGAGTACGTGCATTAGTAGCTGATGATGATACAGATAGTTGCCTAAATATATGCAAGATGCTAAGAACAATAGGCTTAAGACCCGATTGGACAATATCAGGTAAAGAAGCAGTAATACGTGCAAAAGATGCGATAGATCAAGGTGACTCATTTAATGTATATATTATCGATTGGATGATACCTGATATGAATGGTATCGAAGTAGTTAGAAACATCCGTAAGTTTATTGGAGAGGATACACCAATTATTATTCTTACTGCATACGATTATTCAGATATTGAAGAAGAAGCTAGAGAAGCAGGGGTTACTGCATTCTGCTCTAAGCCATTATTTATGTCTGAATTAAGAGAAGTATTAGAAAAACCTTTTGCGATAACAGAAAGCAAAAATGAAGAAGTAAGTCGTATCTTTAAAGATAAGCGAGTTCTACTAGTAGAAGATAATGATTTAAATCGTGAAATCGCGACTGTTATCTTAGAAGAAAAGGGAATTGAAGTTGAAATCGCATCAAATGGACAAGAAGCGATAGATGCTATCGAAAAGAATGATGCGCATTATTACGATTTAGTTCTAATGGATATTCAAATGCCAATCATGGATGGATATACAGCTACTAAATATATTCGTAATATGAATGATAAAGAAAAAGCAAATGTGACAATTTATGCAATGACGGCTAATGCCTTTGAAGAAGATAAGAAAAATGCATTGGATGCTGGTATGAATGGACATATTGCTAAACCATTTGATATTAACCAATTAACAAAAACTTTATCTTTGATTTTCAAAAACTAAAAAGTATGGTACACTAATTGAGGTGAGTGAGTTACTCATCTCAATTTTTAAAAAGTTTGCAAAAAAATTTAAAAATAACTATTGCAAAAATAAAAAAGCTATAGTATTATAAATAAGCGCTGTTAAAACAGAGAGTTAGGCAAACTGAAGAAGTACTCAAGAGGCCGAAGAGGTGCCCCTGCTAAGGGCATAGGTCGGGAAACCGGCGCGAGGGTTCAAATCCCTCCTTCTTCGCCAGAAAACGGTTCCGTGGTGTAGTGGCTAACATGCCTCCCTGTCACGGAGGAGATCGCGAGTTCGATCCTCGTCGGAACCGCCATTTATGCGAGTGTAGTTCAACGGTAGAACACCACCTTGCCAAGGTGGATACGGCGGTTCGATTCCGCTCACTCGCTCCATTAA
>CAVIQY010000030.1:0-23505 GCA_963645035.1 bacterium
CCAAGCACTAGTAACAATAGCAAAGATTAGAAACATAAAATACAAAAGGAAGAAAGAAAATGGTCATAAATAGAGTTACAAAGCCTTACAGGATGAAACCTAAATACAACATATTTGTAAGAGCAACAAAAGAAAAAGAATTTAAAGAAGAATACTATATTTGCCCAAATTGTAATCAAGAGATTCAACCAAGAGACTGGTATCAAAACAAATGTCCAGTTTGTGGGCAACTATTGGAGTGGGATAGATGACATTAAGCCAAATCGTAATTACATGCATTCTTACTTCAATTATTGTTTATCTAATAATTGATTTCATTGAATGGTTAAAACACACAGAAGAGTTTGAAAAAGAAGAATGGAGAAGAAAATGAAACCACAATACACGTACACAGACAATAATGGTCAAAAGCTAACACTAACTAAAGTAGCAGATACATACTTAGCTACATTCAACAATAAAGATACAAGAGTACAAATTCCAAAGGAAGTACTCGAATACATCTTAACTAATCTTGAAAAGGAATTAGCTACTTATGATTCCTTATCCAATTAAATTTAGAGCGGATCTAAAAAGTATTGGTACAGGTTGGGCAATACGGAACATACAAATGTATGGTAATTCTGTATTGCCTAATGATTTATTCGATGACATGAAAATCGAAACAGTAGAAAGGCTAATATCCACAATTATTGAAGAAAAAGTTGTGATTTATCATCAAAATGGTGGTTATATCGTAGAAAGGATAAACAAATGGAAATAATACAAACCGCATGGAGATTAGCACTCACAGGATTTCTAACATCATTTATGTTTGTGATTCTATGGGTAGCGGTAATGTTCATCATTGCAGCAATAGTAACTGTAAGTGGAGAAGGAGATAAATAATGAACACAGTAAATCTAGTAGGAAATTTAACAAAAGATATTGAATTACAAAGTACAAAGAGTGGTAAGCATGTAGCACAATTCAGCTTAGGAGTTAGAAGAGACAAAAATACAACAGACTTTCCAACATGTGTTGCGTGGGGAACAACTGCCGAACTATTACAGAGATATTGTAAAAAAGGATCTCGTATTGGAGTAGTTGGTAGCATCCAAACAAGTAGCTATCAAAAAGATGGTAGAACTATCTATAAGACAGTTGTAGCGGTGTCTAACGTTGAATTCTTAAGTAGTAAGGACAATAACACTAAGAATACAGAAAGTGGCGGAAATGGCACTCAAAATGAGCCACAATTCGATAATCCTGATACATGGGGAGTTGGCATAGACAATGATGACTTGCCATTCTAAAAACAATTTTAGATGATATTAGCACATAGATTGTTGAGGTGATTTAATGACATTAGAACAGTTAGAAAACTATAGAGGACTAGTTGCAGAAGTTAGCTTATTATCACAACAAATAGAGAATCTGTATAACACATATCATTCACCATCATTTTCAAGTAATGGTAGTTTTAATGGAAGTGCAAATAGTCCAGTAGAAGAGGCTGTGAAGAAAATAATGTTATTAGATACAGAATATACCAAAAAGAAAAATGCTATGAGTGATGAAGCAATGCATATAGAGAATTGGTTGAACACAGTTGATGATTCATTCATTCGAGCATGCATTAGATGTCATTACATGTTAGGGTATACTTGGAATGAAACAAACAGGAAAGTATATGGATATAACAACTATTACAATGCAAGAAAAGCCGTATATAGATATTTTGGTAGAGAATAATTAAAAATCTGCTACTATAAAAGTAGAAAAGGAGTGAAATATGAAGGCTATAGATGTTGCAAATTTCTTTATTACAGTTGGAAATTATAATGAAGGAATGGAAATGACAAATGCAAGAATCAATAAGCTTTTATATTTTGCTCAAGGAAGATACCTTGCTACATACGATAAACCACTATTTGATGAACAAATAGAAGCGTGGAAGTATGGTCCAATTATTAGAAGTGTTTATGATTACTTTAAGCACTATGGCAAAAACATTATTACAGAACCAGTAGGTAACTTTGATATAGAAAAAATGAATGATGATGACTTCCAATTCTTAACAGAAGTATTTACGAACTATGCTGATTATTCAACAAGTGCTTTAATAAATAAAACGCATGAGAAAAATAGTCCGTGGGATAAAGTATATATTCAAGATGAAAATAGAGTCATTCCTCAAAAACTAATTAGATCATACTTTTTACAACAAGATAAAATGAAAACTGTATCAGGCTTATTAGATGAAATACCAACGATTGGATATATAAATGATGATGGATATACAGTTCTACCAAAAAACTATGATAAATTATGCTAATTCTTAATAGAAAAAGATAAGTTTGTCCAAATTGTCCAAATTGTCCAAATTACATCTGCTATTATGTTAACGTACAAAAGGTGGCAAAAAAGACCACCTTTTTGTTTTGAACGAGGCACTTATGGCAAATAAACCAGATGGATATTTCTATTTCAAAAATGGTAAACTAAGATATGTGGATGGTGGACATGAATACGTTGTAAAGAAATCTCAAATTGAGCGTTTCAAAAGAGTTGTAGATACTAATCCAGAAAAATGGAAGAAGGATATGCCTAATTCACAGATTATAGACAATCTTGAATTTCATTTTATGTATTATGACTATGAAAGCAATCCAATACATAATTTGATAGCAATTACGAGGTATAGAGGTTGATATGACAACAGAAAATAAACTTAGAGCAATGCTTCAAAAATATGATTTTGATGAAAACCCTATTATAAGAATTTTGTATACAGAAAAGAATATGCAAAAGATGATAGATATATTAGAAACACATACAGAAGTCACAGATGTTACTGAGATATATGTTATTAGTGCAAAAATAGCAGACATTCCATGCAAACCAGTTGATGCAAAAATTAAAGCATATATGGACAAGTGGGGAGTTAGAAAAAGAACTAAGCCTTGGTATAAGGAAGACGATGAATAATTGTTTGGAGATTCTAATATGTTAAAAGAAATAAAAATAATGGGTATTCCATTTAAAGTTATTGAAAAAGCGGTTGTATGCAAAGGAGATAGCGGACTAACAAGAGGTGTTATTAATTTCAGTAATGACACAATTGAAATAGATGAAGAGTTATCACCTGAAAGAAAAGAACAAGTATTAATACATGAAGTTATCCATGCAATATTTGATTTAATAGGTGATGAAGATTTAGTAAAAGATGAAAAAACAGTACAAAGCTTATCAACCGCCTTGTACTGTGTGATTAAGGAAAACAATTTATTAAAGCAGCCATAAAGGTTGCTTTTTATATGCAAAGAAAGTAGGTACTATGTGGGAAAAGACAGATAAGAACGAATTAGTAAATCTAAATAACATGATACTCATATATATTGAACAACGTGGAACTATAGACGATCCTTTATATAGGCTTGTTGGTAGAACCGTAGGCAACAATACTATTGTTATTAAAGAAACAAAAGACAAGAAAAGAATAGATAAGTGCTTTAATAGTTTAAAAACTAATTTAATGGCAACTAAGTGAGGATAATATGACAGATAATTTCAAAGCGGTATATAGAATTCTTTCATCATTAGAAAAACAAATGGATAAACCAACTGTGGATGAATCAGAGTTTGACAATGAACAATTAGGAATATCAAAAGAGCGTTGGATTAAATACATTGAGATGATGCAAGATGTAGGGTACATAAAAGGTTGCCACATCTATAGAAATATGTATGAAGATATTGAATACGATATTAGCAACATTCAAATAACACTTAAAGGATTGGAGTATCTTCAAGAGAATTCAATCATGCAAAGAATCTATAAAACGGCTAAAGGAATTAAAGAAATAGTCTAATAAAATAGCAATTTGTCCAAATTGTCCAAAATGTCCAAATTGTATATGCTAATATGCTAATGTATCCAAAATGAAAACAAGAGCTAGTTGAAAGACTAGCTTTTATTGTGGAAAGGGTTCGTATGGAAAAAGAAAGTGAGTATAAGTTTTACAAAACTAAAAATGGTAAAACGGCAAGATTTAAGCCTAACAACAATAAGCCGTGGACTGCCATGCATGAGAATGGAAGAATTGTTAAAAAGACAATTCCAATACCTCAAAACAAATATTCCAAAGAAGAACCTGAATATGAGAAAGGATACAAAAAAGATGAACTTGAAATTAGAAGTGCAAAATGGGTACAAGGGACTTTAAACAAAAAAGTAAAATTGTTAAAAATCAAATCTATAGGGCAACTTAATCCTGATGCGATGGTTGAAGGCAAATATGTTGATTTCAAAAACCCAAAACCGACAAGTAGAAATGGTATAGATTCATTAACAAGGCATGGATTAGAACAAATCAATTACAACGGAAAAGAAAATGCTGGATTTGTATTTCATTGGGCTGATGATTTGCAAATGAATAAGTCACAAATTAATCAAAAGATTGTTAGAAGATTTGAAAGAATGAATGATGAAAATAGTGGTGGATTTGTACTAATAAAGAAGAAAAACAAATTGTTTACTTATAGGAAAAAATAAAAGAAGAACCCGTCTCGTCTCACGAAGGGGAGGCGTCGCAGTTCTTCTTCAATTACATTTTACCTTAAAAATAGATAAAGTCAAAGGGGAAATAAAAATGAGAATATTCTTAAAAGACACGATACCTAAAAACAAATACTTCTTACAGATGTTAGGAGTAATCTTATAGCAAATATTGAAAACCTAAAGCCATTTAGAAAAGGTCGAAGCGTGGACGAAGCAGTGAAAAATGGCAAAAAAGGTGGTGTTGCAAGTGGCAAAGCTAGAAGAAACAAAAAGGAATTACAAAAGATAGCTCAAATGATGATTAATGTACCAATTACTGGTGCAGATAGAGAAAAGTTAATTGAGTCAGGATTTCCTGAAGAAGCATTAAACAAGCAATGGGCATTATACATAGCAGGATTGATGAATAGTGCTACAAAAGGAAATGAAAAAGCATTTGCCAAATTACAGGAATTAACTAATGAAGAAACTAATAAGTTCTTAGAGATGAAAGAAAAAGAGCTTAAGATTCGTGAAAGAGAGATAGCACTAAAAGAAAAAGAATTAGAAGCTAAACTCAATCAAGGAAGTGACAATGGTGTAATCATTGTCCACGATTTAAAAGAGATAGATGAAGAAGATAGTTAAGATAAGTGAATTAATTATTCCAAAGTACTATGAAGAATATACAGACAAAAAGAGGACTCATCACATACTTAGTTCAGGAAGAGCAGGGACGAAGTCAAGCGAGGCTTCAATCAAAGCGGTGGATAAGATAGTAAGTGAGGATAGTTGTTCAGTTATAATCATTAGAAAATTCCATAACAAAATAAAGAAAACAGTCTATAAAGAAGTATTAAGGGCAATAAAAAGATTAGGACTTGAAAAGAAGGACTTTAAAATTACAACAGCTCCTATGGAGATTCGATACAAAAGGAATGGCAACACCATATACTTTACTGGATCGGATAGCATAGATGATACGAAAGGTATTATTGACGAAGCAAAGCCAATAAAGCTTGTCATTATTGATGAAGTAACAGAATTCTTTGATAAAGGCGAGGGCGAAGATGAACTAAGAAATATTGAAGCTACATTCATTAGAGGTAACAACGAAGACTTTACGATGTTATATCTCTTTAATCCACCAAGAAATCCTAAAGCACCAGTAAATGTTTGGAGAGAGAAGATGATTCAAAGACCTGATGTTCTAGCTATTCATACAGATTACAGAGATGTACCAATTGAATGGTTAGGAAAGAAGTTAGTTGAGTCAGCAGAACTAGAAAAACAAGCTGATGAAAAGATGTATAGGTGGTTATGGCTAGGTGAAAGCGTAGGCATTGATGAAGTTATCTATTATATGTTTGATGAGCAAAGACATATGATGGACACATCAAGTAAATTCAAAGATTTATCTATTATTGGCATAGGAATAGACTATGGACAAATGAATGCAACAACATTTCAAGCATTTGGTGTATCGTTCATTGATAAAAAGATATATGGAATCAATGAATACTATCATAGTGGAAGAGAAACAATGCATCAAAGAAGTCCATCTCAATATGCTGAAGACTTTAAAGAGTTTGTACAGAGTATTGAAGATGAAACAGGTAAGAAAGTTGTATTTGCATATATAGATCCATCAGCTAGAGGATTATCAGAAGAAATTAAAAGAATATGTCCGCATGTACAAATTGTAAGTGCAGACAACAATGTAAAGCTTGGCATTCAGCGAGTGTCCAAGTTGTTATCACATGGTGTATTGATATTCAACAACAGACAAGTACACCTAAAAGATGAAATGTATCAATACATGTACAACAAAGATTTGTTAGACAAAGGCCGTGAAGAACCGATTAAAGACCATGACCATTGTCTAGATGGGTCACGCTATTTGTGCATGGGTTTTTGGAAGTATATTAGTCAAATGCTTCCGTATATGAATGACAAGACAACAGAAGGAGGCATAAATGAAAGAGAGTAGTTATATTGGTGATGTACTCCAAAGATTAAAAGATTTAGGTTATACACCACTAGAACAAGAATATTACAATCACATCTATGAATGGCTTGAATGGTATAAAGGTAATGTTGATTCCTTCCATAAACATAAAATGTTTAATGGTATCAAATTCTGTGATGATAACATTGCAAGTCTAGGATTAGCTAAGATATTTGCTCAACATTGGGCATCATTACTATTCAATAACAAGACATCAATCACAATGAGTGGTGATGATGAAGGACAAAATGTTCTAGAAGAATTATTGAATGAAACTAACTTTAGACATTACTTCAAAAATACATTGGAAGTAACATTTGCGACAGGAACAGGAGCAACAACAGAATACTTAGAAAATGGTGAGATTAGAGTTAATCATATCTATGCACCTATGATATTCCCACTTAAGCAAATAAATGGTGAAATCGTAGATTGTGCATTTGCTTCAATTGATGGTAATGGTTACTACTTAAACATTCACCAAAGAAATAGTGATGGAAGTTATACAATCAAAAATGATTGGTTCATATCACCAAATCTAAAAGACAAAGTAAATACTGAAGCAGAAGAAACAAGACAAGATTATGTAAAGGAATACACCTCACCAGTTAAGTTATTCC
This sequence comes from bacterium, assembly GCA_963645035.1. Classification (GTDB taxonomy): domain Bacteria; phylum Bacillota_I; class Bacilli_A; order Erysipelotrichales; family Erysipelotrichaceae; genus Bulleidia. The sequence goes on from CAVIQY010000030.1 coordinate 7,151, forward strand.
AAATCTATAAGCCTAATCAAGTAAATGCAGTTGATTTATATTGTCCAATGGGCATGGCTATTACTGCGGTATGTATTGACCAATTCAAAACGGCTGATTATGCGTATAGTACATTACAGAATGAATTTAAGTTAGGAAAGAAAAAGATATTCTTACCGATTAGTACATTGTCTTACAAGTTAATTGTTAATCCTGATGGTACTCAACAAAGTATTCCTATCTTTGATGAAAATCAAACAGAATATTATGCACTACCAGCAGAACCTGAAGACAGTCATCAAATCACAGAATACAATCCTACATTAAGAATTAGTGAATTAGAGTCTGGTGTTCAATTAGCTATTAACTTAGCTGGTATTAAAGCTGGATTCGGTGAGAATCATTTCACATTCAAAGAAGGTGGTGTATATACCAATACGGCACAAGTATTTAGTTCAAATAGTGATTTAAGATACAACTTATTAATGCATGAAGATATGTTGTCAGCAAGTCTTAAAGAATTAGCTAGGGCATTATTTTACTTGAAGACAGGCAAAGTATATGAAGGTGAAATCACTATTGATTTTGATGATTCAATCTTTGAAGATGAACAGGCTAAAAAGAACAATGCAATCTTAGAACTAAACAATGGTTTAATTGACAATGTTCAGTATTACATTGACATCTATGGTATGACAGAAAAGCAAGCTATGGCATTTGCTAAGAAGTTGCAAAAGAGAAAAAGTAAGTTAGAACAGAACGCAGAACCGAAACCTGAAGAGGTAGACGAGGAAGATAACGAAGCAGAAGACGATTCGAAAGAAAAAGATGTGGATCATGATGAATCACCAAAAGATGAAGATAAGGAAGGCTAGAGAAATCTAGCTTTTATTGTGGTCACAACATGGATGAAGATATTAAATTCGTTACAATAAATGGAAGAATTGTTCCTATAAAACCAAATCATCTATATGAAGAAAGCCAACGATGGTCAAAGTCATTAACTTCTACGGAATTACATAGTATTAGAAAATATACAAAGAATTCATTAGAAACTGGTGATGAGAAGAATAGTAATAAATTCTATGCAAAGCTGAATGAGTATTTAAGATGTAAGCAAAAAGGAATAGGTTTATATGATGAATTCTATGAAAAATATAGTAAATCAATATCTAGTGCAATTGGTAAATTCAACTTAAAAGAAAGTGTGGTTTGTTATCGAGGTTCTAATTATGATGAAAGCAATGGTACAAAAGAAGGTGCAATCTTTACAAATCCGTCATTTTCAAGTACATCAATAAATGTAAATAACTCTTTTAGTGGAAAGTATAAATATATTATAGAAGTTCCTCCAAGGGTTAGATGTGCTTATCTTGGTAATATTTCAAGGTATAGAAAACAAAAAGAGCTATTGATAGACAAAGAAACAAAATACATGGTACTATCAAGACAAGGGAATTATATTAAATTAAGGGTGATTGTATGATAGAACTAACAGAAGAAGAAAAGAAACTATTTGAAAAAGCGGATAGAGAAATAGCAAGAGCTGAAAAATGGGCAAAAACACATAAATTTACTAAAGAAGAGTTAGATGAAATGAAAGCGTTCCAAGATAGATGTGATGCAGAAGCATGGGGTTTTGCGTATGGCTTTGAACAAGCAAGAAAAGAGCAAGAAGAATTAGAAAAGTCTAAAGACAACGATACAGGCACTACAAAATAAATGGAGAGTGTCTTATGACAGAAGAAGAGTTAGAAATTCTAAGAAAAAAAGCTAGAAGAGAATGGAAAAGGGCTGAAAGAGATGCTAAGAAACCTCTAAGCAAAGAAGAGGAAGAAGAAAGAAAAGAAATTTATGCAAGATGGGAAGCTGAATCATGGGGCATGATATATGGAGCTAAAGAAGCGATAAAAAAACGCAACGAGTTAGAAAAGTCTAAAGATACAGGCACTACAAAGTAAGTAGTGCTTTTATTATGAAACAAATGGAGATCTAAAATGTTAACAGATACAGAAATAAGCAATTTACAAAATGAATTATTAGATATTTACAACAAGATGGAAATAGAGCTTATCGTATCTGTTGCAAAAAGATTATCTAATTATGATTCAATTGATGGCACGTTAGAGTGGCAACTTAAAAAGCTAAGTGAATTGAATGTATTATCTAAAGACTTAATGAAGATAATACAGAAATACACTACTAAAAATCAAAGTGTAATAGAAAAGATGTTAAAAGAAGCAATGCTAGGAAATGTCGATAAAGATTATCTTAATGAGGCATTTAAAGAAGGTGTTGCTTTTATTGACTACGATTCATTATCTAAGTCACCAGTATTCAAAAGATTATTAAAGAGTTCTGTATATGAACTAAATAATAATCTAAGCTTAATTAATACGATTGCATTAGAGTCAGCTAAAGAGAACTATACTAAGACATTAAATAGAGCATATGTTGAAGCAATGACAGGTACTTACTCATTAAATGAGGCGGTTAAGCGTGGTATTAAAGAAATGGCTAAGAATGGTATTAAAGGTGCTACATATGAGAGTGGAAGACAAATAGGTATTGAACCAGCAGTAAGACGAGACACATTATCTGCTATCATCCACAATGTAAATGAATCAGCTATAGAATCTGCTAATCTAATGGGAACGAATTATGTTGAAGTATCACAACACTTAGGAGCTAGAACAAGTGAGAAATCTAAGATTGCTAATCATGCTGGATGGCAAGGAAAGATATATCAAATAGAAGGATCTAGTGAAGAATATGGAAATCTTGTTGAAGAAACAGGATATGGAGATATTGAAGGACTAGGTGGTGTGAATTGCAGACATAGAATGTTTCCTATATTTCCTAATATTAGTGTTAAGAAGAAAGTGAAAGTCGGCAAAGAAAGAAATGCTGAAGTATATCAAGCAACGCAACGTTTAAGAGCCTTAGAACGAGAATTTAGAGCAAATAAGAGAATGTGGTATGCATCTAAAGAATCAGGGGATATGGCTACTAAAAAGAGGTGTGAGAGCAAATCTAAACAGATACTTGAACAAATTAAAGACATTGAAGACAAATATAAAGAAATTGGTTCTAACAGTTCTAGAACATTGATATTAGAGGATATAAAAATATGATGGAGTGGAGAACAGGAAAGAATGGAAATAAGTTTCTAATAGATACTGATGCTCCTACTGTAGTAAAAAATGGTTTTACGAATCTACCAACATATAAGTTGAATTCAAGTGAGTATGGAATGGTACAACATGAAATGAATACTTGGTTTCACAATAGATATATTGGTAAGACAATAACATTAACAAGTATTAGAAATTATACATATATGATTGAAATATATGAATATAATGAATATAGAGTTGTTAAGAAAGAAAAAATCAAGAGTAGGAAATGATGTGGAAGAAACTAGAGCAAAAACTAAAAGAAATTGATTCATCATCAGATTTCTTAGATGGTATGTATACATACTTAAATACTGAAGAAAACTATAAGAAAATGTATGATGTGATAGTAGAAGACAATATCACAGATGCAGATACTGCAATATACAAGATGATTGAAATTGTATATGGCAAAGATATGGTTAATTGGAATGTAATAAATGCATTCGAAAAATAGTTGTCTAGCATAAAGACGTTAAAGAAATGCTTAATATTGGATAAAGGACAAGTGAAAACTTGTCTTTTATTATACACATTTGCACTTCTAGGCACGGACTAGTAAGGGCAAGAAAGGACATAGGAATGGGAAAAGAAGAAATCGTAAAAGAAACTGAAGAAACAGAAACAAACTTAAATGACAAGGACAATGCTCAAGTACTTGACTCAAGTGAAACTGGTGAATCAGTCACATTCGAGGAAATTATTAATCACCCTGATTATCAAAAAGAGTATCGCAAAGCTATTGACAGAGAAGTATCAAAAGCAATTAAGAGTTACCAAAAGAACCACGAAACTGATATTGATAAATTAGTAAGTGAAAAGGTATCTGCACAAGTAAGAGATGTTAAATTCAATGCTAGTTTAAAAGAAAAGTTACGTGATGCAGGAGTGATTGATAATGTCGCATTCATGGCACATTTAGACTTAAACAAGCTAAAAGAAGGCTATGAAGAAGGAACAGATAGCTTCAAAGGACTTGATGAAGTAATTGGTAGTGCCAAACAAACAATGCCTTACTTATTCAAACAAGAAGAATCAAAAGGATTATCTACTGGTAAAGCATTAAGTGGCTTTGGTGATAACAAAAAGCAAATCACAAGTCTATCAGAAGCATTACATGCTAAATATAAAATTTAAAAGGAGAAAGTAAAATGATTACATTAGCACAAGCAAAAGCAACAATGGTTGACCCAGTCGACCAAATGGTAGTAGATGAATTTAGACGTTCATCTTATTTAATGGATATTCTTCCATTTGCAAATGACGTAGCACCAGCAACTGGTGGTCAAACATTAGTTTATGGCTACACAAAATTAAAGACACCTTCAACTGCATCTCTTCGTGAAATTAATGGTGAATATACGGCTGATGAAGCAGTACGTGAAAGAAAGAATGCAGAATTAAAGATTATGGGCGGTAACTTCAAATTAGATAGAGTTATCATCAATACATCTGGTGCATTAGATGAATTAAACTTCCAAATCAAACAAAAAGTAAACGCAACAACTAACTTATTCCATTACTTAGCAATCAATGGTGATTCAAGCACTAATGATGATGAATTTGATGGTTTAAAGAAACTATTAAGCGGTTCTAGCACAGAAAAAACAATCTCATTAGATGTTTCTACAAGTGCATTACTAGACACAAATTACAATGCATTACTTGATGAAGTAACAGAATTCATTTCAACATTAGCAGATAAACCAACTGCATTATTAATGAACTCTAAAATGTTAACAAAGATGAAGAATGTAGCTAGACGTGCAGGATACTACTCAAGAAGTGAAGATGCATTCGGTCGTACAGTTGATATGTGGGATAACATTCCTATGGTAGATATGAAACAATACTATGATCCAACAACAAAGAAGAGTGTTGATGTTGTAGCTACTGAAACAGATGGTACAACTGCAATCTATGCTATTTGTGCAGGACAAGATGGATTCCACGGTGTTTCTTTACAAGGTGAAAATGTTGTTGCATCTCACTTACCTGATATGACTCAACCTGGAACTGTTAAAGAAGGTGACGTTGAATTCGTTGGATGCGTTGTATTAAAGAACTCTTTAAAAGCTGGTGTATTAAAAGGTATCAAAGTTGCCGCTGCAACAACTGCTTCTAAAGGCTAAGGAGTAGTTAAATGTTCCCTACAATAGACTATAGCTTTTATACAGACACATATGGCGGTAGTTCGGTTGAGGAACAGGAATTCAATTCATATAGCAAAAAGGCACTTCAATACATTAATGAATTGAGTGCCTCACGCTTGATGTTGATAAAGCTAGGAGAAAATGATGAGTATTTAGTAAAAATGGCGGTATGTGCTTTATGTGATTATGACAAAGCTAATGATGAAAGAATAGCTGATGTTAGTGTTTCATCAGAAAGTGTTAATAATCATTCAAGAACATACAATACAAGTGCTAAATCTAAAACAAATAACGAAATATCCAAAGAACGAGTTCAAACAGTTTATGGATACCTATTACCGACAAACTTACTATATAGAGGAATATAACAATGTTTCCACATACAATAACGATTTACATTTATGATGAAGAAAAACAAGTATACACAAAGCAAATAGTGAAAGGTGTCTATTGGACAAATAGTGATAGTACTACTATTTCAGAAAATAGAAGTCACTCAGGAACAGGAACAATCGTTATACCTAAAGCACTAATGGATAGTGTTAAGGTTGAAAATGGTTGTTATATTGCTAAAGGTGAACATGATGATATTTCATCAATTAAAGACCTTGAAAATGTGCAATGTATACAAGTATCAAGTATTCAAATAAATGATGTCGGTTGGGACATTGATAATATCACGATAAGTGGAAGTTAAAGTTGATGTATCAGGTATCACAAACGTATTAGAACAAGTTGAGAACATAACTCAAAATGGTGAGGCTATGCAATTCTTAACGAATGAGATTCTAAGACTAGCGGATGACTATACACCTATGGATAGTGGAGTACTTAAAAATACTGCATTTGTAAGTGGTATGGGTAATGAAATCACTTATCCAACACCTTATGCTAATTATTTGTATCAAGGTTATTTAATGGTTGACCCTATTACAGGGAAAGGTGCATTTTATGACCCTAAGACAAATACATATTGGAGTAGACCTAACACACAAAAAGTGGTTACATCTACTCCTTTGCATTTTAAAGGTGAACCACAACGTGGTGCTAAGTGGATTCAAAGAGTAATAGATGATTATAGTGAAGAATTAAGCAATGCTTTAAGCCAATATGTGAAAGGTAGATTATGAATATAGTTGAACGATTAAAAGATTATTTTAAAACATATCCTGAGTTAGAAACTAAAACGATATTCGTTAACTTTTTAAAGGATAAAGATTCATCATTTTCAATAGCTCCATTAGCAACTCAACCAGTAGTAACCACATTTGTAGATGGTTCTTACGAAAAAAGATATGCATTTGCATTGATTGGTAGATTTAACTACTCACATGAAATACAGATGAATATTGAAAATAGTACATTCTTTGAAGATTTAGAAGAATGGACAATTAGTAACAACGAAAAAGAAATATTGCCTGAGCTTGATGATGGTTATCAAGCATTATCAATTAGAGTTACATCTAATGGTTATTTGCTTGGTATATCACCTGATGGTAGAACAGGACAATATCAAATTAATTTTGAATTGATTTATGAAAAGGAGAATTAAAGATGGCAGACGTAAAAGCAATCAAAAGAAGTAAATTTGCAGAATTCTTAAACACAACACCTGGTTCATCAACACCAACATGGTCAAGAATCGGTAAAGGTGTATCAGAAAACACTATTTCATACAATGCTAATGTTGTAACAGAAACATTCATTCATGAAGATAGTGCATCAAATAGTGTTGACTCATATGCACCACAAATTCCAGTAACACAATATGCATATAAAGGTGACCCAGTATTTGACTTTGTTGATGGATTAAGAAAGAAGAGAGCAACAGGAACAGATTGTGAAACACAATTATTAATGGTTTATGTCTATGATACGACAGATGATACATCATATGTTGCTGAAAGAAATGAAGTAGCTATTCAAGTAGATACATATGGCGGAACTGGTGGAGAAAGAAACCAAATTGGATACAACATTCTATTCAATGGTGACCCAACTACTGGTACTGCAACAATTACAAGCGGTACACCTACATTTACTGCTGACTAATTAAAAGGAGTTAGAGAATGAATAAGATTAAAATTGAGAATACAGAGCTAGTTCAAGTGGAAATCAATGATTCAGGTTTCTTTATTGAACTTAACCCACTAGATATGGACTTTCCTTTAAAGGTAGAGAAAGCATCTAATGATATGACTAAGCTATTAGACCATTTACAACAAGAACTTCTAGTAATTGATAAACGAGAAGATGTTAAAGATGGTTTATTATCTAGAAATGCAAAAGATAAACTTCTAAAGTACAAAAAGTATAATGAGGATTGCGGTAAAGTGGTTGATGAATTGTTTGGTGAAGGAACAACGAAAGCAGCGTTTGGAAATAAAAACTATCTTGGTATGTACAATGATTTATTCAACTCTCTAACTCCAATCATTAAAGAAGTGTATGGCAATCCTGAAGGCTTAATAGATCGTCTTAAAACTAAGTACGCTAAAGAAGATAGCGAAGTACTTAAATAATGCGAAAATATCCTACAAAAGTAGAAGTAGATGGGAAAGTCATACCTATAGATACTAGTTTTAGAACGGCTTTAAGATGTATGGAAGTAGTAGATGATGATAGCATAAGTGACGAAGAACGAGCATTTGCTATCATCTATCTTCTTACTGACGATATTCCTAAAGTGAATCTAAGCAAGTTGTTACTTGTGCTTAAGAAATATCTTCAATGTGGTGAAGATAATCCAAGGCAAGTCTCAAAACAAAGAGATATGGACTTTGAACAGGATGAGAAATTTATCATCTCATCTTTTATGTTTGATTATGGTATTGATTTGAATAAGGAAGACATGCATTGGTGGAGATTTGTTGACTTACTGAATGGCTTATCTAGTGATTGCATATTATCAAGAATTAGAGACATTAGAACAATGGATATAAGTATTTATAAAGATGCAAAGACTAGAGAAAGAATACTAAAAGCAAGACAACAAGTAGCCTTAAAGATTAAGCATAAGGAAACAGAAGAAGAAAAAGAACATCTAGCTAAGTTTGAAGCACATTTCAATAATTCAAATAAGTTAGATGAAGATGATTATTTATTAGAGGAGGAGTAGTAAGATGGCAGAGCCATTAAAAATATCAATAACAAGTGACTCCTCGGAGTTAAGAACCGATATAGAAAAGACCATTAAGAAAATGGGAGAAATATCGGATAAAGCAAAAGATGTTCAAAATAAATTGAACGCTAGAAACGCTGATGATTTTGCTAAGACACTAGCTAGTAACTTAGAAGAAGTAAATAAACAATTGGATCAAGCTAATAACAAATTAGCAGATGCAGAAGAAAAGTTTAATAACGCTTCAGGTAAAACACATGAGTTATTTCAAAATGGTGCTGATGATGATACATTGAACAAAGCAATTGATGCACAACAAAAAGCTGAAGAAGCAATGTTGAAAGCACAAGAACGAGTTGAAGCACTACAAGAAAAGCAAGCACAAATCACAGAACAAACTACTAACCAATACAATGCACAAACAGACGCATTAAATATTCAAAATGAAGAATTACAACAACAATTCTCTATATTGGAAGGAATTCTAAATGCAGACTTAGAAAATAGTGCATCATCTAGTTGGACAGATATGTTCAAAAATATAGGTGAAAAAGTTACATCTATTTTCTCTAAAGCAAAGGAAGGTATCTCAGCACTATTGAGCAAGGGCAAAGAACTAACTGCATCACTTACTGGTAACTCTAGTAAAGGAATATTAGGATTATTTCAAAAGGGAACAGTTGAGAAAACAACTAGTGCGTTTAAAGGCTTAACTGGTACAGTTGGAACATTCACAATGGCTTTACTTGGTGCAAGAAGTGCTTATACACTAATTAGAAAAGCTACATCACAGATATTATCAGACAATCAGCAATTAGCTAATACAGTTAATACGATTTGGAATGGTATCGTTGCGGCAATAACACCAGCAGTTAATGCAATTGTTAGTACATTTGCAACAATTCTAAACTATGTAATATCAATTATTAGCTATATCAGTAGTATTGATGTTCTAGGCTTTATGAAGAAAGCACAGAAGAAAGCAAATAGTGCTACTAGTGGTAGTGGTTCATCTACTAAAAAGCAAGAACAACAATATAGCTTTGATACCGCTGAAACAATTCAAAAACAAGATAGTTCATCTAGTGGTGGTGTGGCTAATGATGTGAATGATTCTTATTTAAAAGGTGTTAAGTTAAGTGGTACATTACTTGATTATGCTAACAAATTAAAAGCTATTTGGGCAGACATTCAACAAATAGGTGCTAACTTATGGAATGGTGTAAAAGAAGGACTTAAATACATGAATTCCGGTCAAAGAATACTAGAAGTTGGTAAACGCTTATTAGACAAATTGTTAGATGACATTAAGAAATGCACTGAAGCAACAGTTGAGTGGAGTGCAAACCTAGATTTTGGACCATTATTTAACGCAATAGCTACTGTATTAGAAAGCTTAGAACCTATATTGTCTAGAATAGGTGATTTAGCAGTATTTATTTATACGGATGCAATATTACCAATAGCATCATGGGTAATTGAAAGTGCTTTACCAACATTCTTAGAAGCAACTGCAAGTGTTTTAGATTTCATTAGTGCTATTATTGAAGCATCATTACCTGGATTAAAAGATCTATGGGAAAATGTGATTAAACCATTAGGAGAATATTTAGGTAATACATTTTTAGCAATACTTGAAGATGTTCAAAGCTGGTATGAATCAGCTACAGAATGGATTAACGAAAATCAAGAACTTATTTCTGCATTAGCCGAAGCATTAGGCATATTAGCGGTTACTTTAGTAACAATATATGGTGCTTTAGAAATCTTAAATGCAGTCATGACAATCACTTCAGCTATATTTGCAGTATTAACATCTCCAATTACATTAGTTATTGCAGCAATAGTTGCACTGATAGCTATTGTTATTCTATTAGCTAAACATTGGGATGAAGTGAAAGAAAAAGCAGTTGAGTGTTGGGATAATATCGTTGCTACATTCCAAGGAGCATGGGAATGGTTTGATACAAATATCGTTCAACCTATTGCAGAAGGATTTAGTAATCTAATTAATAGCGTTGTCGAATGGGTGGTTAATTGTTGGAACAATATAGTTTCAACGTTCCAAGGTGCTTGGAACTGGTTCGACACGAATGTTGTTCAACCTATTTCAAAAGGCTTTAATGATGTGATTAATAGCATTGTTACTTGGGCGGTAGATAGTTGGAATAGTATAGTTTCAACATTCCAAGATGCGTGGAATTGGTTTGATACAAACGTAATTCAACCTATTTCAAGTGGCTTTAAGGATATGGTCAATAGCATTATCGGTTGGGCTGAAAGCATGGCAAATGGAATTATTAGTGGCGTAGAGAATGCGGTAAATGGAGTAATAGATATATTAAATGGTTTCTCATTTGATATTCCTTGGTGGGTTCCTGAATTTGGTGGTTCACATTTTGGTTTAAGCATATCACATGTTAACTATGGCAGAGTATCACTTCCAAGACTTGCAAAAGGTGCAGTTATACCACCTAATCAAGAGTTCTTAGCGGTTCTAGGTGACCAAACACGTGGAAAGAATATTGAAGCACCTGAAGGCTTATTAAGAGAAATCGTTCAAGAAGAAAGTGGATCTCAACAACAAATCAATATTGTTGCACAAGGTGAGATGTCACAACTTATTAAGCTATTAAGATTAAAACTTCAAGAAGAAGACAAGCGTGTTGGAACAAGTTTGGTAGTAGGAGGATAACATGGCAGATTATACATTTGACAGAGGTATATACATTGATGGTGTGTACTATGACGTGCCTATTACTAAAGTTAAGAGAAAAGCTAACAAGATATGGAAGTATGCGGATAGAACAGAAGAAGGTATCCATGTAGGTGAAATCTTAGGTATTTATTACAACTTTACGATTACTATCGGTGATATTCACAACGCTGATGAATATGATAGATTCTACTCGGATATTACAAGTTCTAAAGCATACAGAACAGTTAAGATGCCAAGTGCTGAAGGTGGACAAGATTTTACATTTACTTGTTATTTAGATAGTGTATCGGATGAAATAGCTAAATCCTATAAAGGTAAGAACATCAAGAAAAGTTTAACTTTCCAAATGGTCGCTAAAGAACCAGCAAGGAGATAGCTATGGAAAGATATACTTCGTGTAAAGTAGAACTAGAATTATATGATGTTACTGCAATGAGTGATTCAACATTTACAGTCTCAAACATACAGAGTTTTAGTAATATAAACTCAATTAAGAATAAATCAGAAATAGTCAAACTCGCTACATGTGAGAATGACTATTTTCTTTTAGATGGATCATATCAAATGTATGATGATGTAACTAATCTTAAAAACAAAATTGGTTATATGAGTATGCAATACAACTCTACAATTCAATCATCATTTGCAAGTAATCACTCATCTGTTGGTATTACATTCTACTTCTATGAAACAATACCAGATAAGATAACGCTTAATTTTACAAATAGCGGTTCATTTGTGGCTAAAGGTACATTCTATCCAACACTATTAGATTGTGAGATAAATCAAAAAGACGGATATACAGAATATGTGTATTTTGCAAGCATTATGGCAGAAAACTATAACAAGATGGTTGCAGAACTGATTAGTGCTAATAGATTTATTAGAATCAATCATATTGAATATGGTGTAAAGCTAATCTATGGTGATGAATATCAAAGAAAGGTTAAATCAGCAACGCTTACTGAAGAAGTAAACATTACATCTAGTGAAATACCAGTTAATGAATGTAAATTGGAACTAGTGGATAACGAAAAACTATTTGAAATTACTAATCCAAAATCTTATTACAAGTATCTTCAAAAGAGACAAGTATTTAAAGTGTTCGAAAAGATTGATGATGAAGAACGTTTTATGGCTAATCATTATCTAAAAGAATGGACACAAACAAAGTCGATGTTAGCTTCATTTACACTACAAGATGTACTTGGATTAATGAGTGATACTACATTCTATGGTGGTATGTATACAAACATAACTGCTAAAGATTTGTTTGATATTGTAATGAATGATTTTGGTTTTACAAATTACACAATAGATGAAGAAATTCAAAACATTGTTTTAACTGGTTACATTGGTATTAAATCACATAGAGAAGCATTACAACAAATAGCATTTGCATGTGGTGCTTGTATTGATACATCTAGAAGCTATGGAATCAATATCTATAAGCAAGTATTCGATACAAGTAAAATCATAAGCAAAGATAGAAAGCTAATATCAACATCTCATGAAATTAAGCAAAAGGATCTCGTTACTGGTGTTTCAATTACAACACATTTATATGAACTAGAAGATAAGACTAGTGAAGCATATAAATGCACTTTAGAAGAAGGAACACATAGAGTAACATTTGACAATCCTTATGCAAACCTATCAATCACAAATGGAACAATTATTGCTTCAAATTGTAATTATGCAGATATTACTATAGCAACTGATGGTGAAGTAGTGATTACAGGAAATAAGTATGTTGATAATACAACTGCTAAAATATATCAAATTAATGAACTACCAAGTGCAACGGATGAATGTATTACAAGCGTTACTGATGCAACACTTGTTAGTAAAAGTAATGTAGATGCTTTAACTGAATACATGTATTATGTGAAACAATTTAGACTAGAGCATTCGTTATTAATCATTCTAGACAAAGAACAAGTATCAACAATGGCTGCTTTACAATCTAATGAAAGCTATGTACCGCTATTAATCACTAAGATGGAAACAGATTTAACTGGTGGCTTTACTAGCAAAATCGAAGGTATCGGTTATGCATTAAAGATGAATGATTACTACAGAGCTGGTACAGAATTATATACAGGAAGTGAGGGGATTATCTAATGTGGCAAACTCCTATATATGATAGAACCCAAAGTGACATAGACAATAAAACTTCAAAAGGGTATTTAAATATATCAGACCTTAATCGAATTGAAGGAAATATTGAATATATTGCAGAAATCATGGGTGTGAGCATACAAAAGAAGGAATGGGACATTCTATCCCTTCCCACATCTGCTGATTTTGATAGAATTGGAAATAACATAGCAATCTTAGAAGATAAAATCATATTCACAACATACGAGGATTATCCTGATAATCCAATCAATACATTTCAAAAAGTAAATGTAATTGAATCGTTACTCATGGCTATTAAAGGTGATTATGAATTGATACTAGGACAAACCACATATTGTGGTGATAACGAGTATGCAAATAGTAATTTATTATGAGTGATAGTGAATAATCTTGATTATACGTATAGAATAGTTGGTAAAGAAATGATAGAAAGTGTTATAAATTGTTTTATGGAAGTAAGAAACCTAACAGAAATAGAAGATGAATTAATGGATAGATTGATTGAAATCTATGATGGCAAGGGTTTTGTTTGTGGTGTAATGCAAGACTGCTATGATGATGAAGGTAGACAAGAAATGCTAGATTACCTAAACAAAACAAAACAAACTGATAGATACAAAATTTCCTTTAAAGCAATACAAATACATTTTTCTAGAAAGTATAGAAAATAATAAGCACATATCAAAATTGGTATGTGCTTTCATTATGAAAGGAGTTTTAAATGGCATTTGATAAGAAAACGTGGGTGGACAGAAATGTTGAGCATCCAGCAAGAAGAAAGCTAACGGCAGTAAGTGGTGAAGAAAATACTTATGATGTTGTAAGAGCTGAAGGAATTATTACTGAAGTTGGTGATGCATTTAATGCAGAGACAATGAATGATTTAGAAGACAGAATAGCTGATGCTATGGATCTAATAGCAACTACTCTTAAATGCACTCTAAGCACAACGTGGACACAAGATAGTACAAATGGTTATTACTATCAGAATGTTGGTGTTGTTGGCATCAAATCAACAGATGCACCAGCACTTGATGTTGTCACTAGCGGTAATGCAAGTAATATAAAATCACAATTAAGAGAGTGGTCAAAAATATTGCGAGCTGAAACATATGATGGTGGCATTAAGTTCTATGCTAAAAGTGCCACAACTGTATCTATAACAGTAGTGATTAAACCTGATTTGTCTAAAGTGACTGTAAATAACGTTAGTAGTGAAGAAGCAGGATTAGATAAAATGCGTGCTGATATCAATACAAATACTAATAACATTACTGCAAATACTAGCCAAATCTCTACAAACACCGCAAATATTGCGAGCGTAAAAAGTGGAAACTTTAATATAAGTGGAACTGCGGTAACACTTACAATTACAGAAAGTTGAGGAGATTTATGGCAAATTGTTTAATTATTAGAAAAATAACATTACCTGATGGTACGGCAGTACCTTCGCAAGTCTTAAGCGGAATAACATTTCAAAGTTCAAATAGTGATGATACTCAAACAGGCACAATGACTAATAGAGGTGCAATATCAGCAAGTGTATCAGCAGGAAGTAGTTACACTATTCCGAGTGGCTACCATAACGGAAGTGGCAAAGTAACTAATCCATGTGGTTACATTTTTAAAACTGTAACATCAAGTTCAGATACTATCGAACTTGTGCAAGGTGCAAGATATGCATTTTGTACTTGGGCAGGATATAACAGAAATTATACGTCTGTATGTAATGCTACATTTTATGGCATAACAATAAATTCAATGACGTATAAAAGCTATGCAACATGGGAAAAAGGTGATTTGGACATATGGATAGATGCCCAATATGGAGAACTAACTGCAACTACTAAGTATCTATCTATGAGCTGGGATGAATATGTACCAACAAGAGGAATCATTTTATTCCGCTTATCTTAAGCAATTACAAAATTATAAAGGAGAACAACATGAACAGACTAAGTAATATATATATATATATATATCCGCAAAGAAAGGAGGCTTGCAAGTAAGCAGACCTCTTTAGGAGGAAGTAGCGAAGTAGAGGTGACTCTACTATGACGAAAATATTAAGCATTAGTGACGGAATCTTGATAAACAAGGACAATGTCCAGCAATCTATTACTACTACAACTAAATACATAGGGCAATCCAATGAACTTACATTTACGTACAATGGTACGGCTAATACAGAAGCACTTATTTTAGTAGATGGTAGAGACAGTGACAAAAATGGTTTGATACTAGTACTTTATGATACAGACTATGGTTTACAATCATACGTATTAAACGGGACATTAACAACTACAATATCAAATAAAACAATAACAATTTTTGCAGGTTGGTGGTCACATGCTAGAGTTGTAGATTTTGCTGGCAATAGTTGGGCTTAATATTTTTGTATTCGTGAAAATAACAGATGGCTAAAATTCTTCATTTAAGTAATGAAGTGAAACTTGCTAGAAACAATGTAGAAAGCAATTATAGTGACAAGATATTGCAACTAACAATTTATCCTAATGTGACGGTATATCCCGGATTTAATGACATGATGTTAATAACTAGAAACAATTCGGCAGAAGCTGGTATATGCATCGTAGATAGTTATGCTGGTGTTATATATCCATATTGGATAGGTGCTAAAGATTCAACAATTAGCTTTGTCTTAGATTCAAATGGTCACATCGCTTTTACATCTAACAAATCGTGGGAGTTTACTGTAATAGTAATACCACTTAGCTAATAATATGTTTGCTTGCAAAACATGCAATGACAAAAATTTTAAGTTTATCTAATGATGTTAAATTAAGCAGAAATAATATAGATGGTGCAGTTCTGAATGTAAGAACAGGAACAGGAACAGGCGCTACTACAATTGCATTTGGAATGAATAGAATCATTGTGTTCATATGGCATACTTCAGATGCTAGTGGCGTTATTATGCTGAATATGGTTTGGAATTATCAAGAAATTTCAAATATGACTACAGGGACAGGGAAAGCAATGACAACTAGTGGCAACGTAAATGGTGTTACATTTACACCACAAAACTATAGCGGTGACTGGAC
>CAVIQY010000031.1:0-23184 GCA_963645035.1 bacterium
CTTCATAAATCTTGTTACCCCATCTATCAAATACATTGCCACACGAGTCTGTTGTAAATGGACTTCCATCATCCCATCCACTAGTTTTCTTTGTTGTAGATGAACTCTTAGCACTAGTTGTAGGTGTTGCAGTTGGACTAGCAGTAGGACTAGATGTTGGAGCTACTGTTGGAGCTGAAGTAGGTTTACTTGTTGGTTCTGATGTTGGTTCAGCTGTAGGCTTAGATGTTGGTTCTGATGTAGCAGTTGGTTCTGGTTCATTAAAAGTAACTAAAGCATAAACCGAAAATCTATCTGATTTAAATGATATAGAATTACCAACCACTGTAGTCTTTTCATCTGTTACAGAAGTCACAACAAATTCATCATTTTCAAAATAAATGTTATAAAGCGTAAACTTTTTATCTTTTACTTTTTCTAAAGAAGTACTATTCAAGAATAATGTAAAATTTGATTTCTCGTTAAGTTCATCAATTAAATCATTTCCACCTTCTTTATCTGTAACTTGTAAAGCGATATAAAAAGGAATTACTTCGTTAATATTTTCAACATCTTTAAGTGCTTCTTCTAATGCTTTTTTGTAGTTAGATTGCTTCCATTCTTCAGCAACATCTTGGTCTTTATATTTATCGCCATCTGTTAATACTAATGGTGTAACAGTATATTCATCTTGAATTGTGCCACCACCAGCTAATTTTTGAATATGATTAACTACTGTTTCGTCATAACCTAAAGTATTCTGCTGTGTATCTACAATCGTTGTATTATCATTAACAACTTTGTATTCATCACCAACTTTAACAACTTCGTTACCTGTAACAAGATAGTTAGAAACATCTGAAGAGAATGTTCCACCACTTGCTTGTACTTTAGCTGAATCATTACCAGATGTTCCTAACACTTGAATAGCAGCTACATCTGCTGTAAATTCTCCACCTGTGATTGTTACACTAGTATTTGCTTTATCATAATAATTACTTTCATAATCTACAAAAACAGCACTACTTGCAGTAACTTTTTTGCTATCACCACACCAACCTTCAGAAGTTCCTTTAGCAATAACCTTTGTATCACCACTTATATTTACTGTGCCACCACGAACGCAAACACCGTTACCATTACTTGAGTAAAGTGTTCCACCTGTGATTGTTAAATCTCCAGATTGTGGGTGGTAAATTGCCATTGAAAGATAGTCACGAGATTGATTGTTATTACTAATTAATGTTCCGCCAGTGATTGTTATATGTGTACCACCACATTTTTTATCAGCTGTATTAGTTCCATTTCCGGCAACAGTTGCGGCATCATCACATTGTATTACACCACCATTTATTTCTAAGGTCGCTCCTTTTTTCTCCACAGTTAATGCAGGATAATCGGCATTGCTATGGATATAACCACCATTTACAATTATTTTTGATGCAAATTCATTTACACCCGTTTTATCTCCTTCAACCCAATTACCTTTCCGACTTTCTACAGTTCCACTAGTTATTGTAATTTGGCCACCTTTCCATGCAGTTAGACCATCACCTTTTGCATCTATCTTTCCTGAATTGTAAGTAACTTTCAAAAAATCTTCACTAACCGTAGGCCCATTTACGTCCGCAGTTGAATCTTTGATTTCTAATTTTCCGTAAACATCAAAATACACTTTATCATTAATCGTCATTGTTTGACCATATAAATCTAACGTTATATCTTGATTTTCAGAAATTTTGATATCCTTGCTAACAGTATTTCCACTCACTAATGTAATTGTTGCTTTTTTTGTACCTGCCGCTTCAACTGCCCCCGCAACAGTTTCAAAGCTTTTTGAATCTTCTCCTTCAACACTAAGGGTAGCAACAACTGTAGATTCTGAACCATTTCCTTGTTGCTCTTCACCGTATGTTAATGGATCCGCATTTACACATGTACCAACAGAGAAAAATAAAAATAATGTTAGTACACTTTCTAAAATTTTTTTCATATTAAGCCCTCACCTATATATAAGGTTATTGTAATCCCCCCCCGTTTGCGGGGTCAAGCTAAAAAGCATGAATTTCGTGCACTTTTTTGCATATAAAAAAGTGATTATTTGCTTGTTGCATCTAACCACTTCATTTATTCTAATTTTTCAGTCTTTAACAGAAGTTCTAACTAGATTATATCCACCAACGTTACATCCGTTAGCTTCATAAATCTTGTTACCCCATCTATCAAATACATTGCCACACGAGTCTGTTGTGAATGGTCCACCATCATCCCATCCGCTAGTACTCTTTGACGAACTCTTCTTTGTTTCTGCAGTAGCAGTTGGAGTAGCACTAGGAGTAGCTGTAGGAGTTATTGTTGGAGTAGGAGTTACTTCGTTATATGTCACAAGAGCGTAAGCAGAGAATTTATCTGTTTTAAAAGAAATTGCATTCCCTATAACTGTCGTCTTTTCTTCTGTTACAGGCGTTACACTATAACTTCCATCAGTTTCTTGATGAATACTATATAAAGTAAACTTCTTATCTTTTACTTTGCTTAGTAATTCATTATTTAAGAATAATTTAAAGCTTACTACTTGAGATAATTCTTGAATGAATGCCATATTTCCATAAATATCGATAGCTTCCATACTAATGCCTAAAGGAATGACTTCACTTACATCATTTTGTGCTTGTAGTGCTTTTTCTAATTCTACTTTTTCATTAGAACTTTCCCAATATTCACCAAATTGAACAAACTTATATTTTTCTCCATCTGTCTCATAGTTTGGATTTTTTACAGGATATGCATTATCACCATCAACTGGTGCTACATCATGAGCGATGTAATAAGTATTATTCTGATCAAATGGATGTTCCTTATTTTCATACCATTCTTCATATACTTTGATATTTGTTGCAGGAAGATTATCTATTGCTAATTCACTTTCATCTACTTTCTGTTCATTAACAGAATCAGAAATGACGGCT
Source organism: bacterium (assembly GCA_963645035.1). Lineage (GTDB taxonomy): Bacteria > Bacillota_I > Bacilli_A > Erysipelotrichales > Erysipelotrichaceae > Bulleidia. Next base: position 2,949 of record CAVIQY010000031.1, read on the forward strand.
TCTTTGCTTATTTCTAGTTCATCATATGCTTCACTCGCTTTTGTTATCCATAATGCTTTATAACCATTAGCTAAATATTTAGAAACATCTGTAGAATAATATCCACCACTAATACTAATCGATGCTTTACTTGAATCTTTATATACAGCAGCACATGGTACAACTGTATCTGTATTATCTACATATCCATATGGTTGAGCTTCGTGTCTAGTTAAGTCAATATCTACATCGCCACTAATTGTTGCAGTACCACCTCTTACTAATACACCTACACCATGATAAATATAGAATCTACCACCTGTAATCTTTAATACACCATCTTGTGATTGATATACACCACATGAAATATATTTGTTCTCGAATGCTTCTTCACTAATTACACTAACAAATTTACCATCAGTAATTTCAATGGTTGTTCCACTTACTTCACCATCGCCACCAACAACAGCACTATCTTCTGTTTTAAATACACCACCGTTAATTGTTAGTTTCGCTCCAGTTCCATAAGCTTGTACAGCATAATGACCTGTTTCATTTAGCACATATCCACCATTAACCGTTACTGTAGACTTAATTTCACTATCGCCTTCAGTATTTCCTTCAGCGACTAAACCAACTAAATTACCTTCAATTGTTCCACTTTCTAAAGTTATAGAACCACCATCTTGTGCTACTACATCACCTGCAATCTTTCCTGATACATATGTAACATCTAAATCTTCTACTTCGGGGCTTTCAGTAGCAGTTGAATCTTTAATGATTAATGATCCTTCTACATATAAAGCTTCCTCTTCACCTGTAATTAATAATTCTTTGTCGTTTAAATCAACTGTTACAGTATGACCTTGTGTAATGACTAAACTATCAAACTCATAGTCTTTATCTAATACAATGGTTGCGTCTTCATCAATCACACCATCTTCATCTACAATATCTTCTAAACTTTTACTTGTTGTTTCTGCTTCCTTGTTTTCTGTTTGTGTTTCCCCGTTTGCTTCAGCTTTTACACATGGACTAACTGATAGAAATAGTACAAGTGTTAATAAACATTCTAGTAACTTTTTCATTATTTACTCCCTTTTCCCATCTAATAAGATTGTAGTCCACATTTACTTTTTTACATAACAAAACTTTTGATTTGAATCCATATTTTTCTAAGAAATAAGTCTCTCTTTTCCTTAATCTATTTGCTTTTCCCTTATTTTTAGGTATATTTTAAGGGAAAGTGAGGTAATATGAGGGATTTCAACTACTCCAACATTAAAAATTGGCAATGGGATTCAGAGATACTAGGTCTAATTGCGGCCATATATAAAGAAGTTGGCAAACAAGAGTTTTATCTTAAACAAAGACCTCAAGAGTTAGAGAAACTCATTGAAATTGCAAAAATACAAAGTACCGAAGCTTCTAACGCTATTGAAGGAATTGTCACAACAAATACTCGTATTAAGCAACTAGTAGAAGAAAAGACTATGCCTAAAAACCGTGATGAACAAGAAATTATCGGTTATCGAGATGTTCTAAATACAATTCATGAAAGTTTTGATGCTATACCTATTTCTAAAAACTATATCTTACAATTACATAAAATTTTATATAGTCACATGAATAATCCTATGGGTGGGAAGACTAAAAATGTACAAAATTATATTAGTGCTACTTATCCTGATGGTCATGTAGAAACTTTATTTACCCCACTATCTCCATTTGAAACACCACTAGCATTAGAAAAAATATGTGAAGAATATAATCGTGTGATTGGTAATATGGAAGTAGAACCACTTATTGTTATTCCTATTTTCATTCATGATTTCTTATGTATTCACCCTTTTAATGATGGTAATGGTCGAATGAGTCGTTTACTCACCACATTACTCTTATATCAAAATGGGTTCTATGTAGGAAAATATATTTCTTTAGAAGCGAAAATAGCTAAGATTAAAGATTTATACTATGGATCTCTTTCTGCTTCACAAAGTGGTTGGCTTACTAATGAAGAAAACAAACTTCCTTTCATCAAATATCTATTAGGTACAATTCTTTCAGCATATAAAGATTTTGAAGATCGTTTTTCTCTTGTTGAGACAAAAATGTCTGCTTTAGATACCGTAAGACAAGCAAGCATTTATAAAGTTGGTCGTTTTAATAAACAAGATATTCGCGAACTATGTCCTAGCCTTAGTGATAGTTCGATTGAAGGAGCGTTACGAAAACTAGTAGAACTAGAAGAAATAAAAAAAGAAGGTAAAGGCAAAAGTACCTGTTATTACAGACTAAAATAATATTTTTTATCATTTTCCGTATTTTGATAAAATTTTAGACACGCTTCATTTTATGTACATTTTCTTTTCATTTTTCCTTTTTACAATGTGGAGTGTAAAGAAAAAGGAGAATATAAATTATGTATTATTCAGCAGGAACTTATGAATCATTCGCTCGTCCAGAAAAGCCAAAGGATGTAGACAAGAAATCAGCTTACATTATCGGTACTGGTTTAGCAGGATTATCTGCCGCATTCTATTGCTTACGTGATGGACAAATGAAAGGTGAACACATCCACCTATTAGAAAAACTAGAACTAGCTGGTGGCAGTTGTGATGGTAAGAGAGATGTCACAAAAGGATTCTTCATGCGTGGCGGTCGTGAAATGGATAACCACTTTGAATGTATGTGGGATATGTACCGTGATATTCCTTCTATCGAAACACCTGGTGTATCTGTATTAGATGAATATTATTGGTTAAATAAACATGATCCTAACTACTCATTATGTAGAGCTAGTATTGATTGTGGTAAAGATGCTCATACAGATAAGCAATTCAAATTAGATAGAGAATCTGCTATGGCATTATCTAAGTTATTCATGACTCCAGAAAAAGACTTAGAAGATAAGAAGATTTCCGAAGTATTACCAGATTCTTTCTGGGATACAAATTTCTGGCTATATTGGCAAACAATGTTCGCATTCCAAAAATGGTCTAGTGCTCTAGAAATGAAACGTTACCTATGTCGTTATGTACACCACATTGATGGTTTACCTGATTTCAGTGCATTACGTTTCACTAAATACAACCAATTCGAAAGTATGATCCTACCAGCTGTTAAATACTTAACAGATCATGGTGTAAAGATTGAATATGGTGTTGACGTTAAAAATGTCATCATTGATACAGTAGGTAGTAAGAGAGTTGCGAAACAAATCGTTTATGTAAAAGATGGTGAGAAACAAACAATTGATCTAATTGAAGAAGATCTAGTATTCATTACTAATGGTTGTTGCACAGATACATCATGTTATGGAACACAAGATACAGTACCTGATTTATCTAATCTAAAAGATGGTCGTGGTGAATCTTGGGATATGTGGAAAGCTATCGCAGCTCAAGCGAAAGATGGTGAATTTGGTCACCCAGAAACATTCTGTAACGATATTAACGCTACAAACTGGATGAGTGCTACTGTTGCGACATCAAATGAAGAAATCATTCAACATATTATTGATATCTGCAAGCGTGATCCTCGTAATGGTAAAGTAACTACAGGTGGTATCGTTTCTGTAAAAGATAGCACAGATAATTGGTACTTATCTTGGACAATTAACCGTCAACCACAATTTAAGTCACAAGATAAAAACATGGTTCTAGTATGGTTATATTCTCTAAATACAAATAAAGAAGGTAACTATGTAAAGAAAGCAATGAGAGATTGTACTGGTGCTGAAGTAGCGATGGAATGGTTATATCACATTGGTATCCCTCAAGATGAAATTGAAGATTTAGCACATAATGCATGTAATACAACAACTTGCTTCATGCCATATATCAATGCATTCTTCCAACCAAGAAAAGAATCTGATAGACCAAAAGTAGTTCCTAATGGTGCTGTAAACTTTGCCTTCATTGGTCAATTTGCTGAAACACCAAGAGATACTATCTTCACTACTGAATATTCTATTAGAACTGGTATGGAAGCTGCTTATACCCTATTAGATATTGACCGTGGTGTACCAGAAGTTTGGGGCAGTAAATATGATGTAAGAGAATTATTAAGAGCTGTATATTACGCTATTGATAAGAAGCCTATTACAGAATTCCCTCTAAACTTTGTAGAAAAAGAAGCCCTAAAGCTTGTACTAAAGAAAGTGAAAGGTACAGACTTAGAACTATTATTAAAAGATAGTAAGTTAATTGATTAGTCGTTACTCTTTTGTCCCTCAATTTGAGGGACTTTTTTATTTCTTAGTTAACTCGGAAAAATTTCGGAAATTATTTCCGTTTTGTATAGTATAATGGAAATTACTTTCGGAAAGCGTTTTCAGTATGCTGATTTCATATTGTAAGCGTATACATAACCTGTTATCTTTTGTCCATCGGAGGAAAAGATTTACATGTTTAACAAATTTACAAGTTTTCTAGAAAGGACATTACAACCATTTGCGGTTAAGATGTCACAAAACACAGTGATTCAATCTATCACAAACGGTATGATGGGAATCATCTGTATCACAGTCGGTGTTTGTATCGTATCCATTTTGGTGAATTTACCATTTGAACCATGGATTAACTTCTTAACAAATATCGGTTTACTCGCACCAGCTAAAGAATTAATTTCTGCTACAAGCTCAATGTTAGCTCTTTACGTTGTAGTCTCTATTTCATACAGTTATGCTAAAAACCTAAAACAAGATATCAAACCATGTGTTTTAGCTTCTCTAGCTGTATTTGTTATCTTAATGCCACAAAGTGTTACTGTTGGTGAGTCAAGTGTTGCCGCATTACTATCTTCTAACTTAGGTAGTAACGGTATGTTCTTAGCAATTATCATTGGTTTACTTGTAACAAAAGCATATGATTCATTAATCAAGCATAACGTAAGTATTAAGATGCCTGAACAAGTACCACCTAACGTTACAGCCGCAATGACACCTATTATTGCATGTATGATCATTTTCGGCGCTACTTTAGTTGTTAAATGGGGATTCACATTAACATCTTATGGCGATATCTATACATGGTTCAAAGAAATTCTAATGGTTCCATTAATGGCTATCTTAGGAACATCTATGATTACTCCTGTATTATATTGTGTTATTCGTGCATTATTCTGGTTCTTTGGTATTCACCCAAGTCCAATTAATGCTGTATATCTTCCTATTAGTGCAGCTGTTGTTACTGCAAATATTGAAGCTATGCAAGCAGGCGAGCCTATTCCATATATCTTATTTGTTATCATCGTACTATTTGGTATGATGGGTGGAACAGGTGCTACACTTGGTCTAAATATTGTTATGTTAAAAGCGAAGAGTGAACGTTATAAGGCTTTAAATAAAGTTGCGATTGTTCCTGGTCTATTTAACATCAACGAACCATTAGTATTTGGTGTTCCAATTATGTATAACCCTATTATGTTAATCCCTACTATCTTAGCTCCTTTAGCTGGTGCCTTAGTTGCTTGGATTAGCGTAGCTACAGGATTTATCAACAGTACAAACTTTAACCCTGCAGTTGAAGTAGCTTGGGTAATTCCTAACCCTATTGCAGCGTTCTTAAGAGGTGGCTTCCCATTCTTTATCGCAATCATGGTTGCCTTAGTATTACAATGTGCTATCTTCTATCCATTCTTTAAGATGTTAGATGATCAAGCATACAATGAGGAACAAGCTGCTCTAAAGAATTAATTAAACACAATTAGAAAGGCTCTTATGATTCAATACTTAAAATCTATCAATAACTTAACTGAAGCAGAAGATGCAGTAAGAAATTACATCTTAGAAAATCCTTCTGCTGTACTAGAAGATTCTATTTCTGAACTAGCAAAAGAAACAAATGTTGGTGTTGCGACAATTAACCGTTTTGCGACTAAACTTGGTTTCAAGGGATTCAAAGATTTTAAGCTTGAATATGCCAAACAATTTAAAGATGCAGAGAAAGTAAATGCGAATAGTTGTGAACAACCGTTTACTTTCTCTTCTTCCATAGATGAAGTTTTAGAAAAACTTCCAATTCAATATCAAAAGATCCTAGAATTTACTGCATCCGCAATGGATAAAACAGTATTAAATCGAACGGTACAATATATTCAAACACATAAACTTGTTATCTTTAGCACTGGTGTAAACCATAAAATCGCAGATTGTTTTGTATATAAATTAGAAGAGTTAGGTATCGATGCGAAATCATCAGATAGTTTCCATTATCAATATATCGATTATCTAATTTCTCAAAACATACCTGTTTACGCAATTGTCATTACGCATAGTGGTAAAAATAGTGCTATGTTAACAATTTTGAAAAAGCTAAAGAAAAGAAAAATACCTACATTACTTATCTGTTCACTAAACATCAAACCTGAACTATTACAAAACTGTACAGATATGATGTATACAATACCTACAGGAAATACAGCAGAATTAAGTAATATCTATTTTTCTATTTCGGTACAATTTATCTTTGATGTAATTTATTGTTTATTACTCGTAAAGAAAATGAATATTGTGAATCAGGTTGCAGAAGATTCTGGATACTATCATGAGGAAAAAGAAAATGAGTTATAGACTAAAAGATAATTTTTTGTGGGGTGGTGCTACTGCAGCCAATCAATATGAAGGTGGTTGGAATGAAGGTGGCAAAGGCATGTCCGTATGTGACATTGCGACATATAAACCTGATGTAGATAATCGTGATTATGTAAAACATAATACATATACTTCTGAAATGATTGCTGAAGCGAAAGATGATTTAGATATTACAAAATATCCAAAACGTAGAGGATCTGATTTCTATCATCGTTATAAAGAAGATATTGCTTTAATGGCGGAAATGGGATTCAAAGTATTTAGACTATCTATTGCTTGGGCTAGAATTTATCCTAATGGTGATGATGAAACACCAAATGAAGAAGGATTAAAATTCTATGATGATGTATTTGATGAATGTGCAAAATATGGTATTGAGCCATTAGTTACCATCAGTCACTATGAACCACCACTACATCTAGCATTAGAATATGATGGTTGGACAGATAGAAGATGTATTGGTTTCTTCACAAAATTTGTAGAAACAATCGCTAATCGTTATAAGAATAAAGTGAAATATTGGTTAACTTTTAATGAAGTAGATAGTATGTCTAGACATTGCTTAACAACTGGTGCCATGATTCAAGATCACTTCAAGAAAGAAGATTTTGAAGCAGTTGTCGCCCAGGCTATGCATCATCAATTTGTTGCGAGTGCTTTAGCTACGAAAATACTTCATGAAGTCATTCCTAATGTACAAGTTGGTTGTATGATTACAAAAAGAACTGTATATCCATATACTTGTAAACCAGAAGATGTATTACTAGCGCAAAAGAAAGAACGTGATTTATTCGTATTCGCTGATGTACAAGCTAGAGGCTACTACCCTTCTTATTATCTAAATGATTTAAAACATAAAGGCATTTCCATTAAGATGGAAATGGGTGATGAAGAAATATTAAAAGCATATCCCGCTGATTTCGTTTCTTTCTCTTACTATTCTTCAAATTGTGTAAGTACAGATACTAGTGCTCCAATTAGTGGTGGAAATATCTATTCTGGTGTAAAAAATCCATATCTAAAAGAAAGTGATTGGGGATGGGCATGTGATCCGATGGGATTAAGAAAGTCCTTAATTGATTTATATGACCGTTATCAAAAACCATTATTTATCGTAGAAAATGGCTTAGGTGCATATGATAAATTAGAAGATGGTAAAGTACATGATGACTACCGTATTGACTATCTAAAACAACATATTGAACAAATGGAAAAAGCAGTTGTCGAAGATGGCGTTGATCTATTGGGATATACAACATGGGGTTGTATTGATCTTATCTCAGCTAGTACAAATCAAATGTCAAAACGTTATGGATTTGTATATGTTGATGCGGACGATTTAGGAAATGGGACGTATAATAGATATAAGAAAGATAGCTTTTATTGGTACAAGAAAGTTATCGCAAGTCACGGTCTAGATTTAGACTAAAAGGAGAAAGAACATGAAAAACGTTTATTTATTTTGTGCAGCAGGTATGTCAACAAGTCTTCTCGTAAATAAGATGAAAGAAGCAGCTACAGCATTAGGATGTGATTATCATATTGAAGCTTTCCCAGTAGCTGAAGCTGGAACAAAAGGTCAAGAAGCAGATATCTTATTACTTGGACCACAAGTTCGTTTCCAACTAAACCAAGTAAAGTCACAAGTTACAGATAAGCCAGTTGAAGCTATCGATATGTTAGCTTATGGCATGATGGATGGAAAGAAAGTCGTAGAACACGTTATTGAGGTAATTGGTAAATAAGATGGAAGGATTAGAACTAATTAGTTTCCAAATCATTTCTGCTGTAGGAAGTGCTAGAAGTAATTATATTGAAGCAATTTCTTGTGCAAGAAATGGTGAATATGAAAGAGCAGAAGAATTAATTAAAGAAGGCGATGAATTATTTGTTGGTGGTCATAAAGCTCACGCAGAACTCATTCAACAAGAAGCTAGTGGTAACAAAACAGAAGTACAATTACTACTAGTACACGCTGAAGATCAATTAATGGCTGCTGAAAGCTTTGGTGTTCTTGCTAAAGAATTTATCGAAGTATACAAAAAAGTTAATGCGAAATAAGCATTTTAAAACCCCAGTGATGAGTTGGGGTTTTAATTTTAACTTTAAGCTTTTGATTCAGCTTCTTCTTTTAGTAATGAATTATCATATGCTTTTAAGAATGGTGTAAATATGATCATATCTAATACTAATAGTGCTATTGCAAGAAGAACTGTAGGAACACTACCACCTGTAATTAAGAATGCTTGTAAGATAGCAGGAGTAGTAAATGGTAATGAGATATATGCTCTACCCACAATATTTGCTTGTGCCAAGAAGAAGTAAATACTTACATTTAATGCTTGGCAAATAATTGCTGGTATGAAGTAGTAAAGATTTAATACTTCTGGCAAACCAAAGATATATGGTTCAGCAATATTGAAGAATGCAGGAATAGCCGCAACCTTTGATAATGACTTAATACGTGGTGATTTAGCAAATAATAGTAACCATAAGTTCATTGCATTATTACCAACTAACCAACCACCAAATACTGTTGCGATAGATCCAGCATAGATATAAGGTAATGGATTACCAGCCGCAACTGCTTCAGCATTAGCTGCTAGAGCCATTGTTGTAATAGGTGTAACTACAGCACTCATCATGTTATTGCCATGAATTCCAAAGAACCAGAATAATGCGGATAAGAAGTTCAAGAATAGAATGGATGGTAAAGAACTAGTCGCATTCATTAATGGTGTAAATATTGTATAGATTAAATCAGGAATACCACCACCTGTTAATGATGTTAATAACGCATTAAGTAATGAGAAGAAGATAACGTTAAATCCTAATGCAATTAATACGTTAAATGGACCTGCTACATTTGGTGGAACACTATCAGGTAGTTTCACTTTAATGTTATGTACATCAAAGAAACGAGTGATTTCTACAACTAAGATACCTACAATCATCGCCGCAAACATATAGCCTGCACCTAGTCTAGATATTGTTAGAGATCCTGCAGATAAATCTACAGCACCAGCTATTGTTAAGAAAACAAGCAATGCGGATACCATGTTGTTTAAGCCATCCATCTTATAATGTTTAGCAAGCATATAAGATACACCACACACGGCATAGATAGAAATGATACCAATTGTTAAATAATATGGTGTCATTAAGATTGCTGTATTAGCGGCAGCCCATGCTTTCCAAGCTAATAAGAAGGAATAGAAGAAATTTGTACCTTCTGTAATTGTTGCTGGAACTGGTGGAATCGCAAGTAAGATAGCGAAACCACCAACAATTGTTGCTGGAATCATAATGGTTAGACCATCTCTAATTGCGGCTAAATGACGTTGACTTCCAATTTTATTTGCAACTGGAACGAGATACTTGGACATCCAATCAGATAGTTTGTCCATAAAAGAATTAGATTTTGCGTTTTCTGACATATTATTGTCTCTCCCTTCGCTTTTTTGAGATGGATATTGGTAAAAGGTTCGTATTAAATTATTTAGTCTAGTACCATTACAAGAAGCGAATTCATCAGTTGGAATTTCAATGACATGGATATCTCCAATTTGTTTAGCAAGTGCTTCTATTTCTTCCATCTTAAATTTCACTTGTGGAGCAACTAACACGTAATCATATTTCCCTATTATTGATGGAACTTCACTACAGCCACATACTTCGATAATCCAATCTTCGTCCTCCTTCAAGTCTTTTTTCATATTATTCACTAAAAGACTTGTAGAATTTCCTCCGCTACAAACTAACAATATATACTTTTTCTTTTCCATACCTCTTCTCTATACCTCTTTTATACAATTTTTATTTTTTTGATGTCACAATCTTTTACCTTTTTAAAAAGGTACTTTTTCAAAAACTATGCTTATCTATAAGTTATACTAATTATATGAGAATTGATGAGAAAATACTTCAAGCTTTGTTAAATCAATCGGAACCTGTTTCTTCAAAAGAAATTGCTTTTTCTTTGAATATTTCCGAAAAAACAGTGAAGAAATACATCAATATTTTAAAAGATATTGTACCTAGTTTTGGTGCGGAAATTGTGACTAAGCAACGTGTAGGATCTTATATTGTTGTAAATGACCCTGAAGCTTTTAATCAATTTTTGAATAAACAAAATGATTCTAAAACAATGGATGATCCTGATCTAAGAAAAAGATATCTTCTTACACGTTTAATTCTTACAGATGACTATATCAATATTTATGATTTAGCAGAAGAAATTAATTGCTCTACTTCCTTAGTTCGTGAAGATTTCAAAGAAATCAAAGCTGTTCTAGATCGTTATGATTTAAATCTAGTTCACTCACATTCTAATGGTTATCGTATTACCGGTGAAGAAGCGGATATACGAAGATGTCTCGTACATGAATGTAGAGAATCTACCTATATCAAAAATACTTTTGTACAATCTTCACTAAACAAAAACGCAACAGATATTATCCATAGAACTGTTAAAGAAGTGTTAGCTCACTTTAATATTTCTGTGTCCGAAGAAAGTATCAACTCATTAACGCTACACATATTAATTGCGATTAATCGCATTGAAACGGATAACGCGATTGAACTAGACGACACCTATGACTTTTTAAAGTTCAAAACTACTCCTGAATACTATGCGTCTAGTCATATCATTAAAAAGTTAGAATCCATCTTAAACATGCAATTTAATGATGATGAAATCACTTATCTAACAATGCATATTAGTGGTCAGCAAAGACTTTATTATCATGAATATTTACATGTAACAATTACAGATAAAGCACTATTATTCTATAATCGTTTGCTAAGAAACATCTTACAATACGCTGATGAAGACTTCTTTGAAGATAAAGAATTACGATCTTCTCTTTTAAATCACATTGTTCCATTTGTTTCTAGAATTGAAAACAACATGCAAATAGAAAAAAGTGAAATCAATAATATTAAAAATGAATTCCCTTATGCCTATGATTTAGCTGTAGCAGGATTATCTTTTCTAAAAGAAGAAGGATATTCTGCAAATGAAATAGAAATATCTTACTTTGCTTTGCACTTACAATTATCACTAGAAAAAAGAAAACAAACGAATGTCTTAAAATACAACGTTCTTGTTTATTCAAATGAAATTATTAGTATCTTCCATATGCTAAGTTACAAATTAACAGAGAATTTTAAAGATAAGATTAATGAAATTGTATTTATTTCTAATTTAGATAAATTCATTCATTCTGTAGATGATTTTCAATTATTACTAAATACTACTAACACAAGAGAAAATCTTCCAACTAACACCATCAATATTTCTCATTATATCAATGCGAAAGATATTGAAATTGTGTACAATGCATTTAAACAACTAGATTCTAAAGTTATGAATAATATCATGTTAAAAGAATATTTATTCTTCGAAATAGACGCATCAAACAAAAATGAAGTATTTCAAATCATGGCCGAAAAGATTAACAAAGTCATTCAATTACCCGATGATTTTATGACTAGATTAATCAACAGAGAAGAACTAGCTAGTACTGAATATGATAATCGTGTTGCTATTCCACACCCTTTAAAATCAGAAGACTTACCTGGATTTATCGCTGTAGCACGATTAGCTAAACCAATATTATGGAATACAAAACAAGTACAGTTAGTATTCCTAATCTGTAATGGATGTGATTCTAATCCATTATTCTATTCAAAATTAGTGCATATCATCCAAAGCGCAGAAACATCACAATACTTATTACAAGCCAAAGACTTTAATGAATTTGTGGATAGATTAGAAAAGCTATAGTACCAATTTAGTATATGCGCATATGCTAGTTTGACACTTTTTTTACATCAATGATTTAAATATTACTTTGATTTTATTTCAACAGTTGGTGACTTACTCTGCAATCCCGTTTCGCTATTTTCTGCTTCTCTATAACTAGTAACTTCTATTGAATACATATAATTAGATATATCTGTATTTTCTTCGTCTTTTGGAATTTCAACTTCAAATGTTTTGAATTCAAATACATATGTCGTTCCTTCATTTAGTTTTCCTGTCATATCTTCCTGAAAGTGAAGCAGAAATGGTTTATCTTGATAAAAATGTACTACAGCAATTGTGTTTCCTGTAAGCGCATAATAATCTGGTAATAGATTCTCAACAGTAGCTGTAAACGAACCCGAAAACACTGCGATGCTTTTTTTATTTCCATCATTAAAACCCATCTCATAGCCATTTGAATAGCCTTCTTCATAGCTTTGATTTTCATTTTCACAACCAGCTAGCAAAAAGATCAAAATAAGACAAAGCATTGTTGAAATCATCTTTTTTGTACAGTCTTGTTTCATCATTTTTCTCCTTTCTAGAATCATTATTTTATTAGTTATTCCTATTCCTTTTGTTAACTAAAACATAACATGTTTATTTTTTTTAGAAATGGCATTCCCATTTATTGCATAAAAAAAGATAACCATCTAGGCTACCTTACTCAAATATGTACTTCTCTGCTTCTTTAAAATGATTAATGACTACATCTGCTTGTTGTTGGTTGGCTATTTCATATTGATCTTTTAATGCGATAACAAATGCACCACTATCTTTACCAGCTTTAATTCCTGCAGTAGAATCTTCAATTACAACTGTTTCAGTTGGTTTTACGTGACACGCTTCCATGGATTTTAGGTAAATAAATGGATCTGGTTTAGCATGACCTAAATCTGTACCACAATATATACCATCTACATATTCTCTTAGCTCTAATTCAGTTAGAGCGGATTCCATTCTAGAAGCTGTAGAATTTGAATTTACACAAATGTATTTATTCGCTTCTTTTATCTTTTGCATTAACTCTTTGACATATGGCGTTCTTAATTCCTTGATATCATATTCTTTACGTACAGGATTTAATATCGCATGTCTATTTTCTCTGTAATTTGCTTGATTACCAAAGCACTCATCCATTAGTTTTGCATGGACTGACATATTTCCACCCATGATATGAGACAAATTTTCTTTCGTATAAGTGACACCATATTTGTCTAATTCATCTGTCATCCATTTACGATGAACTGCTTCAGTTTGTGCTATTACACCATCAAAATCAAAACATACTAATTTAATCATTTATCTTTCCTCTTTAATAATGAAAATCCTGAACTCTTTGTAGAATAGACTTTCTTTCTAACAATTTCATCTGTACTTTTCCCAGGTAATACTTTCTTCAATAAATGATTTACTTCATTTACTTGGAACGTTTGAGCACCTAATTGTTCGCCATCTTTTAGTTTTAATGTAATCAAATAATTTTCATCTCGATTTACATTCCACTCAACTATCTCATCTAATGCTAATTGTAATACTCTTGAATCATCTTTATTGTCATATAAAACTAATGCATCATCATATACATCCATTACTTTATGATCTTTTACGGTAAAAAATACAACACAAGCTAATGCAAAGATAAAGCCACCAAATACCAAACCAAATAGATTTCTAAATAAAACAATACAAGCACAACCTACAACCATCACAATTAAGATTGTCTTATTTGGTTTATAAGTAATAGAACCAAGCAGTTTACCATTTTCATTTAATTCATTAATATTTTCAAATTGATTATGATTCATGGTCTCCTCCTTTTGATGCATATAATGGGCAAAATGATTCTATATTTTTAACTAATTCATCAAACTTATCTTTTGAATCAAACAAGCGTAATGGGATTAAAATATTCGCTTTATTTTGTAAGATTACTACAACTAGATTCTCATATAATGCATAATCATATATCTCTTGTTTATCTCCATTTAGATATAGTCCTTTATCTGATAAAACAACATGCATTTCAGTTAGTTTTAATCTTGTAGGATCTGTATATTTATCAATTAACACTTTTTTATATTTAGCAAATAAGACTTTATCCGCAATGATTATCCATAAGATTATTAATGCTAGTCCTATTGCCCATATCATAATTGTTTTTGCGGCTAAAGCTAAAAAAAGAAGAATTCCAGCAGGTACAAATAATCTCAGTTTCCAATGAAATTTATTAACTTCTGCATCATATAAAAGAGATGTAGCATAATAATCTTTTAGTTCTTCTTGTTTTAATGTATATTTAAAATCCATCATTTTGATCACCTTTGTTATTTTACATGATTTATAGGTAGACAAAAAGAGTTCCTAAAGAGAATATCTCCCAAGGAACTCTTCTTTATTTCTTTTTAAGCAAGAATGTTAAATGCAGAAAGAAGAATTGTAACAACAATTGATACGAGTACTAGTTTTCCTGTAGACCATCCCTTTTTGCTTAACATATAGTACATTACAAGCATTGTAATTACATTTGCAAAGTGAGGAATAATCGAATCAACTAAATCATTTAGATTTTGTGTTAATTCACCAACAGTCCATGAAACACCGAATTTAACATCAATAATAGAAGCTGTTAAAGCACCAATAACAGATAGACCAACAATACTTGCGGCACTTGTTAAGTGAGCTAAAGAACTAGATCTAGATGTAATAAATTCAACACCTTTTTCATATGCTACATAGAATCCAAAATAGAATAAGAACCATAGAACAAGTTGTACTGCTTCAGCAATAACCCAACCAACGATACTACCATTTTGAGCCATATATGCTGCAATAGCACCCATAACTGTAGGAAGGATAACCCAGATAATTGAGTCACCAAGTCCAGCTAAAGGACCCATTAAAGCAGTTCTTAAGTCAATTGCTGTTTCTGTACATTCTGGTTCTTTTGTTTCTTCAATCGCAAGACATGCACCTAAGATAATGTTACCCATCCAAGGGTGTGTATTATAGAAACGGAAATGTTGTCTATATTTAGCAGACAATACTTCTTTATCATTATCATAAATCTTAGCCATTGCTGGGTGAATTGCCCAAACCCAACCACCAGATTGCATTGTTTCATAGTTGAATGGTGATTGTCTTGCCCATACATATCGATTTAAGACTTTACTTAAGTCTTTCTTTGTTAGAATTCTCTCACTCATCGTAGTTACCATTCGCAATATCTTCAGCAGTTGGTGCTGTATGAGCAACTGCAACATTGCTTCCTCTCTCTAGTGCTTTGTATTCATTTACAGCAAATACTAGTGTGATTGCTGCTACTGCTAACATTGGTAGATTTAAATATGAAGCTAATACGAAACCAAGAACAACATAGATTCCATATTCTTTTAGGTTCATATACTTTAATAATGTCGCAAAACCTACTGCAGGAAGTAATCCTCCAACAGTTGTCATACCTTTGTTCAACCATTCAGGCATACTAGCAATTAAGTTTGTGATGAAATCAACACCAACTGTCATAACTAATAGAACAGGAATGCAATATACTAGAGATTCTAAGCATAGGTGTCCAAATACCCAGAATCCCATCTTATCGAAATTACCTGCATCACTTTCAGCAATTTCTCTATGTACGAAGAATGAACCAAATGTCTTTGTTAATACATCTAATTCAGTACCTAAAGCAGCTACAGGAACACCAATTGTAAGTGCAGCTTCAACACCATTTCCTGTTGTTACTGCAAAGATTGTTCCAATAACTGTACCCATGAAGTAATCTGGAACACTTGAGCCTCCAAATCCTCCAATACCTAAACTCATTAATGTCATTGTTGCACCAACATTTAATCCTGTTGTTGCATCACCCATAATGATTCCCACAATCCAACCTGTTAAAACATTTGCTGCGTACGAAAATAACTGTGCACCTTTACCTATAAATTTGAAGGCAAATACGAACACTGTAATAAGTACGACTTGTACTGGTGTAATCATATAATCTCCTTTCTTATTAAATTACCCCTTAGTCAAGAGAAGGTTCTTTTAGTGGATCATCTGTACGGAATTGACATGTTATTTTTATGCCGGCATTTTTCATTTCTCTTAACATGACTAATTCTTCATCTGATACACGAACCGTTTTATCCAAAGTAGTTGTTTTACCAACATTTTGGGTTACATTTCCTAGATTAACTCTAGCAAACTTGACTCCACCTTTATATAAATCATAGACATCTTTAATGTATCTACCTACAAGGAATACTCTTTGATTTGTATAGTTACCATTTAAGATATTCGCAATCGCTTTTTCTGGTGGTAAGACAGAAAGGTTTACTCCAGCAGGAGTTCCTAATTTAAGTGCGTTTCTTGTCATATCACTTTCTGAAGCTCTCTTGTTTACAACCATAGCTCTAGTAGCTTTTGCGGCAGGAATCCAACTTGTCGCAACAATTCCATGAACCATACGGTCATCTACACGTACATCAAGTATTCCACTTGGTTGTTTGTATTCATCCATAATATTTTCTCCTTTGTATGTTTTACTATTATAAGTGTAAGCGCATTCAAAGAACTTTTAAAGCAATTCTAATTCTAGAAATTTCTTTATGTCTTTGCCCATAACATACATAAAAATCTAATATTCTATTTACATAGTCATAATTGTTCAACTATTTTCTATTTTATTGTTCCTTTTAATTGACCTTTATTTCGTTATTACATCTTATTTATCGAGATATGTGAAAATCTTTTCCACTATTTTTAGATAATTCTCTATCGTTTCTTCATAGGATATCGAATCAGAAATCAGCCTTATTGTCGTATCAAAATAATCATTTTTATAAAATTGTGTAGAATAGATTTTTTGCACAATTTCCAAGATATTCTTATCTTGTTGTGCTGAAGGAGCGATTTCTATTCCCATCTCTATTCGATGCATTCTCACTTCATCAAATAATTTGATGAATGAATCATCTACATTTATATTTCTCGACAATTTATAAATATCATATAAATGTCTTGCATTTCGATAAGATTTATTAAGTAGGTAATAATCGCAAACAGCGAAAACTTTATCGATTATTGTTCTATTTAGTGATTGTACTCTCATTACAAATGGTTCTAATTCATATGTTTGAATAAGTGCTTTTTTCTTCAGTTCCAATCGCATCTAAGATATAATTTCTAATTTCTTTTTCTTCTGTAGGAAAAGCATATGACATTAAGGCAGTTTCTAATTTTACATATGGTTGTATTGCGCTATCAACTCTGTCACAAATAACTGAATCATAATGAAAATCATAATGGCTCAAGTCTTTATCACTTTCCACATATTGAAAATTGCGAATTTCTATTTGTAATTCATCCGCAATTTATTTGGTCGCAATAAAATTACTCGGGGTTAGGGTGTTGCTTTAAAACAAAAAAAGACTCTTCACCATGAAATAATCATGATTAAAGAGTCAAATGTCCTATTCCTATATCTTATATCTAATAATTAATCTTCAACAGAAGTTCTAACTAGATTATATCCACCAACGTTACAACCTTTAGCTTCATAAATCTTGTTACCCCATCTATCAAATACATTTCCACACTTATCTGTTGTGAATGGCCCACCATCATCCCATCCACCAGTAGTCTTTGTAGTACTCTTTTTTGTTTCTGCTGTAGCAGTAGGAGAAGCAGTAGGTGTAACTGTTGGTTCAGTTGTAGGAGTAGATGTTGGCGTTATAGTAGGTGTTGCAGTTGGCTTTACTTCTTTCTTATTAACCGTAAATGTAGCAGTAGCTGTACCATTACTTGATACAACACCTAATTTATATGTTCCTTCTTTTAGTGTTGCTACATAATCAGCTTTTAATGTAACTACAGTACTTCCAGAAGCTACTGTGTAATATTTCTTATCTAATGTCTCATCATTTAATTTCACTTCTTTAAAATCTTCATATAAAGCATCAGAAGTAAAACTTAATTCTTTCTTATCACCTACTGTAATACTTGCATTATCACCTTTCGTGATTACAGGCAACTTAGCTATTATCGTAGATTCTATTGTTATCTCTTTTGAAGTATCTTCATCACTATAGTATTTACCACATCCATCACAATACCAGTACTCTATGTTACCCACACTACTTGTAGTAGGATCTTTCTTTTCTACGTGTACTAAATTAGAGTGATTATTTGAATCTAATTCTCCATATTCTTGATTACATGTTTCACATTTTGCCTTAGAAGTACATGTTGCTTTACCACCTGAATGTTCAGATTCATCGATTATTTCATCACAATTTTCTTCAAGACATTTATGCCAATGTTTTGTTCCATCATATGACCATTCTGTATCAAAATTGTTGTGTTTATAAATATTCTCAGAAGTTACAGTCTTACTAACAATTTGTGGATTATTAAAACCAGTAGTTGCACTTTCACCATTATCATCATATAGCCAATTTCCAACACTATCTATTGGTGAATATTCTGTAACATAATAGGCTGTATTAAACACTACGCTTTCTGTTAAGTTGCTATATGTTAGATCATCCCAATATGGTGCTTGACCTAGTCCCATATAAATCGCAAAACCTTTATCATCAGATTTACAATTTGGTTCCCCAGATGCCCAATATTTACTTCTAACATTGCTTACAGTAGAATCAGAAATATCAGTCGCAGTATTTGAATCGTCAGGAAGAACGTTATTATCTTGATTAACTGCATCACCCTCTGGTGTACCCCAAATCCATTTATAACCAGTTCCTTTTCCTGCTGTCCCTACAGTGCCATCTCCTCCCGGAGAAATATTAAGAACACCATTAGTATAAGAATTATCTTTTGTTGCAGTACTTGTAACACCACCAATCCATATACGACATGCATAATTTAGTTCTTGGAATTTTTGAACCACTTTATTTTCGTCAATAGAAGTAATTGTAACAGGATGACCCTTATAACCTTTATAAGATTCTATATCACCTGTTAACATTTCAGTCATAGCTACTCGCCATGTTTTTTCTACACTAGTTAATTTGTAATAATGACCATTATAATAAACAGTATTCATGTCTTTAATCACTGAAATCGTAATCGTACCTGCGCCCTTATAACTAATTGCGGATAAATCTGTTTCTACTTTTTCAACAGTCGCATCAGCATTAGCTGTATATTTTATTGAACACGATGTTGTTAATGGTTCACCAGTAGTATTGCAATCAGGGCTTGAAAATGTACCACCTGTTGGACTAGGTATTGTGATAAGAGGACTAAGTCTAGTATTTTCTGTAGTATAAGAAATATCATAAACCTGATATGGTTTTTGTGCCTTTTCTTCTGTATATGTTGGTACTGTAACAGCAACTGTATAACCATTTGTAATATCTCCTGCTGCTACCCCAATACCCAAAGATGAACTTGCCTTTGCTTCTTCAGCGAAGCTAGTTTTTGTAAATGTGCTTGCTAACATAAATAAGCACATTGTTGAGGACAAGATTTTATTTATTTTCATATGAACTCCCTTCATTCTCTCCCTCTATTTTTATCAATAGAAAAACACATTATAAATATGAAACAATTAGGTTATCTAAAACGTGCAACTGGCTACCATTTTACAGGCCCTATAGCTTTGCGTCACAACCTTTCGATTGTTTTGCTCATATTTTACATATATTTTAGTTAAGTTAATAGAAGGTTGTCAAATTGAATCTCACTTATCATAACAATCAAAAGACCGATTTCAGCTTTATTTAATCGTTTTTCATAAAATTTTCAAAACTAAAAAATAATCGAAATGTTTACAAAATGTGGAATAATATTTATCTTTTGGCGATTACCATTGGGTATTGTTGATA
>CAVIQY010000032.1:0-22665 GCA_963645035.1 bacterium
AATGTCCATTCATATCTATTGTAGCAGACTCATTTTCTCCTAAATAGAAAGGCCTTTCTATCGAACGATTAGAATTTAAATAGACAACAATATTTTCACCTTTACTTGTTCTCTTACTTTTTGCAAATTCCCATGCGTCTTCTATTGTCTCAAGATAAACTAATCCTTGTGATGAATCATTTTCTGGATAATAAAATGCAGGACCCCAGTTAAGTGCTAAAATCTCTTGGATACCACCAATACATACACCTAATATCATCGTTATCGCAATCAAACTATTGAATATCGTTTTACATACTTTGTTCATGTTTTTCTCACCCTTATTGCAAATATTATAATTCATTTTCCTCATGAAAAAAGAGTCAAATGAATGACTCTAATCTAAAGCTTTCACTTTGTTTGCTAACCAATAAATATCCTTACTACTCATGAATAAGAATACTGCTTTTTTCTCAGCATCAAGAATCTTAGCACCTTCATCATTTTCAGATAATACGATTGATCCTGGAATCTTATCTTGTAAGTAATGAATATCTATATTTGTACCATCTTGTTTATCATCGATACTTGTAAAGTCTAATAAATAAACTTTATCTGCTTTACTTAATTGCTTTGCAAATTCATCCGCGAAATAAAGTACACGAGAAGCACGATGTGGTTTAAATACAACAACTAGTTTTTGATCAGGGAATCTTTTCTTCGCAGTATCGATTGTTACCCCTACTTCTGTTGGGTGATGAGCATAATCATCAATATAGATGTTACCGTTATGTTCTTCTACTACAAAGCGACGTTTAACGCCTTTAAAACTAGATATACCTTTTTCTATATCTTGTAAGGACATTCCTTCTAGAATACCAATACCAATACTAGCTAAAGAATTAAGTAATAAATGATGTCCTACAAATGGGAAACTAAAATGACCAAATAATTCTTTTTCAAAATATAAGTCAAATTCCATATGTTTAGAATCTTCAATTACATTTTTTGCTTGTATATCATCGTTATCGTTTAAACCATAGAAATATACTTTTTTAGAAGGATCGAATTTACATTTTCTAGATTCTTCATCATCCCCAAATACAATTAAGGCTTTAGAAACATGAGAACTAAATTCTTCATAGGCACTACGATAATCTTCTTTATCTTTGAAATAATCTACGTGATCAATTTCAATATTTGTGATAATTGCATATTCTGGATAATATGCAATAAAGTGTCTACGGAATTCATCTGCTTCTAAGCAAAAATATTCTGTATCTTTTGTGATATGACCTTCACCATCACCAATAAGCCAACCCGTATTTCCCTTCTTTTTCATCATAGAAGACACAATACCAGTAGTTGTTGTTTTACCATGACTTCCACTAATCGCAATCGTATGATATGGCTTAATGAATTCACCAACAAATTCATGATATCTCGCTACTTTACAAGTAGGATTACTTCTTGCGGCAATGACTTCTGGAAAATCTTCTAAGAATGCATTACCAACAATAATATTCATGTTGTCTTTGATATTACTAGGATCAAAAGAATAAATTGGGATATTTCTTTCTCTTAATCCTTCTTCTGTGAAAAAATGTTTATCTAAATCACTACCAGAAACAGTATTTCCTAAATCTTTTAGCATACATGCTAAAGCCGCCATACCTGTTCCTTTAATACCAATAAAATAATAGTTTTCCATAGAATTAGTCTTCATCGTCATCAAATAATGTTGCTGAATCAAAAACAGGCTTTTTCTTTGGTGTAGGAGGTGCTGCATTAACAGGTGATTCTACTACTGTTTCTTCTTCAGCAACTTGTTTCATTCTGCTGAATGTATCTTCTAGTGGATCATTTTCTGTTTTTGCACTTTCTACATTACCGTTTCCATTTAAAATATCATCTAAAGAAAATTCAGGAATTTCTTCTTCAGCTTCTACTTTAGCTTTTGTCACGGTCATTTCTTCTACTTTATTTGATTTTTCTACTGTCTTTTGTACAGTACTTGGTTGATCATCTTTATTGATGCCATACATTGGAGAAATAACTTTAGAAACAAATTCATCACCCTTTTTACTAGATGTAGCTTTACGAACAGATGCTTTACCCGTATTTTGTACTGCAGTTACATCTTTTTCATCTACACCAAAAATAGGGCTAATGACAGGATTAAATTCATACGCAACTTGTTTCTTAACAGGTTTTTGTGTAGTAACTTTATTTGTTTTAGGTCTAGAAGTACTATAGCTACTTGTGCTAGATGTACCAATATCATCAATTGTTAAACTAGCAGAACGTTGTCTTTCTTGTTGTACTGGTCTAGTAGGAATAGCTGGTTCAGCCTTTTGTTCATATGTAGGTGTTGCTGGTGCTGGTCTAAATACACTTTCTTTTGGTGTATTATTTACAGG
The DNA here is from genome assembly GCA_963645035.1 of bacterium. Taxonomy (GTDB): domain Bacteria; phylum Bacillota_I; class Bacilli_A; order Erysipelotrichales; family Erysipelotrichaceae; genus Bulleidia. The sequence continues at coordinate 2,400 of CAVIQY010000032.1, forward strand.
TGCCTGATATTCGTTCACAACAGGAGTTTTAATCGGTTGAGTAACATCGATTCTTTGCATAGTAGGTCTTGCTGGTTCTTCATATACAGGAGCACTCTTTTGTACTTTTTGTTTTTTTACAGGTCTAACAGGAACGACTTCTTCTTCCTCTTCATCTAAGTCTTCTTCAAATATTAATTTTTTAAGATTTTCAAACATATTAAACTCCTTTATTTATTTATCATTTTAAGTCAAAATTCTTTAATTGTTAAGGCTCTTCAGTTTCTTCTGCTGGAGCGTTATAGTCACCATCAATTCCATCTTCATATGTATCTGTTTCTTCTGTGATTTCATCATTTTCAAATAACTCATCTACAGCCCCATTTTCAGGCACAATATTCTTAAATAGTTCTAATTGTTCACGCTTATAGGTAATGAGTTCTCGATCAGAATAATCTTGTTTTATCTTATTCTCATCGATTTTTACCGTTCTAGCGATATCAATCATCACTTCTACTAAACTACCTACTTCTTTACTAGAACAAATGGAATAAAATACGGTATAGTCTGTTGTCAATTCAATAATCGTATCATCATTTAAGTTATATACATTTAGCGAATATGGATGATTATTCCCATTATAATCACTATATTCACCACTATTTTCATATATTACTTGGTCTGTTAATTTAAATGAACTAGAAGTATCTCCTAAGATATAGGGAATATTTAAATTCATAATAAATTTCGTACCGTTATAAGAAAAAGTATTACTTGTTAATGTAGATTCGATTCTACCAACAGAAGATTCAATATTATAAGCATAATATTGATGATGATAAAATGGTGACGATACCTTTTCGCTTAATGCTGTATTCATTCTATTCGATATATCCGCACTTAAATCATTGTTCACTTTTGTACAACCAGTTAAGAATAATAATGTAACGAATAAAATTGAAATAGTTCTCATCATTCCTCCATAATCATTTTACTATGATTGCGGTTAATTTATAAATAGGTTTTCCTTCTTCGATAAATTTACTTTCATATTCTGTTATCGCATCTTCTGCATGTTCATTTTTACGATAATCCACATAGAACTCAGTAAAAGTAAATCCATTCTTTAAAAAGTATAAAACAGAATCTTCAAATAATTGCGAATTATCTGTTTTCATCACGATTTTACCATTTTCACTTAAGACTTTTTTATACATATCTAAGAATGTATCAGAACTTAATCTTCTCTTGTGATAATGTTTTTTAGGCCAAGGATCCGAGAAATTTAAATGAATCGTATCAATTTCTCCTTCATCAAACCATTCTAATAAATGTTCTGCATTTCCTACAATCATTCTCTTATTTTCTAGATTTGCATTTTCTTCTTCAAGAACTTTTCTTGCGGCTACTGCAGCAACACTTCTATCTTTTTCTATTCCTAGCCAACCAGATTCTGGATACATTGAAGCCATTTGATTTAAATAGCCTCCCTTTCCCATACCAATTTCTACATGTAAGTCACTAGTATGAAGAAGTTCTTTCCATTTACCTTTTAATTCAACAGGATTATCGAATATAAAATCAGAATGTTCTTGAAGATAAGGATCAGCCCATTTCTTTTTACGCATTCTCATAAATCTTCACCCAAAAAAGGAGGCTTATGCCTCCTCCTTATTTTTCTTGAATACTCTTCTTTCTACAGAAGATGAATCATTGTTATGTGAGAAGTGATTTCCTTTTCCTTTGTTATTAGGACGGTTACCACCTTTCTTTGGCTCTACATAACCTTCAGGTTTTGGCGTACATTCACGTGCAGATACTTTAACCTTACCTGCTTCATCTATAGAAGTAACTTTTACTTTAACTTTATCTCCTACATGTAATACATCTTGAATATTTCCTGTTCTTTCCCAAGAGATTTCACTAACATGTAGTAATCCTTCTGTACCTGTAAATAGTGTAACAAATGCAAATGATTCACGTACTTCAGATACTGTAGCTTCAAATTCTTCACCAACATGAGCTTCACGAGTAATATCTTCAATAATTGCTTTTGCTTTATCAATCATTGCTTGATTCATATGGTAAATAGAGATTTGACCTTCTTCGCTAACATTAATCTTTACATTATCGCAATCCGCAATAATTTGGTTGATTGTCTTTCCACCTGTACCGATAACATCACGAATCTTATCTACTGGAATCTTTAATGAAGCAACTTTTGGAGCATATTCAGATACATGATCTCTTGGTGCACTAATGCAAGCTTCCATATTGTCTAAGATTTCCATACGACCTTTATGCGCTTGAGCAAGAGCTTCACGTAGAATGTCTTGTGTAATACCTGCTACTTTGATATCCATTTGTAATGCTGTGATACCATTTCTTGTACCAGCAACCTTAAAGTCCATATCGCCATAGTGATCTTCCATACCTTGAATATCTGTAAGGATAGAATAACTATTGCCTGTTGTAATTAATCCCATTGCAACACCAGCAACCATTGCTTTAATTGGAACACCAGCTGCCATTAGAGACATTGTTCCAGCACAGATTGATGCTTGGCTACTAGAACCATTTGATTCTAATACTTCAGCTACAGTACGAATTGTATATGGGAATTCCTCGATGCTAGGAATAACTTGTGATAAAGCTCTTTCGCCTAATGCACCGTGTCCGATTTCTCTTCTACCAGGAGCACCCATTCTACCAACTTCACCTACTGAGAATGGAGGGAAGTTATATTGATGCATGAAATGCTTTTCTTTAACTGTAGTTAAGTCATCAATAATTTGATAATCTTCTAATGAACCAAGAGTTGTAATAGACATAACTTGTGTTTCACCACGAGTAAACATAGCAGAACCATGTACTCTAGGAAGTAAATCTACTTGGCTATTTAATGGACGAAGTTCATCTAGTTTTCTTCCATCAGGTCTAATCTTTTCTTCACTGATTAAACGTCTTACTTCACCAGCTTCGATTTCAACACCATATTCATGAGCTTGTTTCTTAGCTTTTTCTCTAGCTGCGTCATCTTCCCATTCGATATTTGTCGCAACTTCTTCAACCATCTTGGCGATTAATTCATCAATCTTGTTATATCTTTCAAGCTTACCTTTGATTGATACAGCTTCTTCGATATCTTTCTTACCATGTTCGTTGATATATTCTTTAATCTTTGGATTAATTTCATATAATACAACTTCCATCTTTGGTTTAGCGCAAGCCGCAATAATTTCTTCTTGAATTGCACATAATTCTTTAATTGCATTATGACCAATTTCAAGAGCTGTTAGCATTTCCTCTTCACTAACTTCTTTCGCACCGGCTTCAACCATGTTGATGGCTTCTTTTGTACCAGCAACAGTTAAAGATAAAGTAGCTTTAGCACTTTGTTCTACTGTTGGGTTAATAACATATTCGTCGTCAACTTTAGCAACGATAACACCAGCAATAGGTCCATTAAATGGAATATCAGATACGCATAATGCTAAAGATGAACCAAACATAGCAGCTAGTTCACTACTAGCATCAGGATCTACTGAAAATACTGTATTAACGATTTGAACTTCATTTCTAAAACCTTCTGCGAATAAAGGACGGATAGGTCTATCAATTAATCTAGCTGTTAATGTAGCGTGTTCTGTAGGTCTATTTTCTCTACGAATAAAGCTACCTGGAATTTGTCCTACAGCATACATTTTTTCATTATATAAAACTGTAAGTGGGAAAAAGTCTGTATCTTTTGCTTCATGGCTTGCTGTCGCAACACTTAGTACAACTGTATCGTTGTAACGAACTAAAACGCTTCCACCAGCTTGCTTAGCAATTTCACCATTTTCTACTGTGATTGTTCGACCATGGAAGTCAAAACTCTTCTTATATTTCTCCATATATATATTTCTTTTACCTCTTCTATTTCTCTTCTCTTTTAAAATTCAACATTTTTATTCTATCACAATGTTTCTCTATTTCATAAAAAAGTTGAAACGATGCTTATTTATGACAAACTTTTTCTTATTCCACACTCTTTAAAGATTCAATCATGTCAATATTCTTTAATTTCTTACGCATAAAGAAATTCACAAGATGTCCAAAGACAATGGTAAACATTACTGAATAAAGATAACTTAATGGTTGTACACTTCTACCAAACATAATGTAGTCCATTTCTACTTGTTTCATAATGTAATGATGAAGGAATGTTCCTACTGGTATTCCTACAATTGCACCAATAAATGTCAACACATTATTTTCTTTATAGATATAATTTTGTACTTCATTCTTTCTAAATCCTAATACTTTTAACGTTGCGATTTCACGTTGTCTTTCTGATATATTTACGTTAGTTAAATTACCTAATACAACAAATGCTAAACTCATTGATGCGATTAATAATACCCATACAACTAAATCTAAACTATTAGCCATTGTTCTAAAGTTATTTAATACCGATTCATTAAACGTAATACTATTTACATAATCGTGATTTACAATGTCTTTTTGGAAAGCAAGACTTACATCATCATCCCCATTGATTTCTACACAAACCGTATTACTAGATACTTTTGTATCAAATACTTTGTTGTAATAAGCTTGTGTCATAAAGACATAATGTTGAATATACATTTCACATATGCCGCTAACAGTAACTTCTTTCTTTACGCCATCCTTACTTTCTAAAGTGATTAAGTCCCCTACTTTTAGTCCTAAGTTTTCTGCTAGTTTTTCACTTAATACAACACCATCATCTGTTAATTCTATTTTTGTATGATTTGTACGAGTTCTAAGATTTAATAAACCATCTAAATCACTTATTTGTTCAAAGGCATAAACATAAACTGTTTCTTCATCTTTATCATTTGACAGAACCGCATTATAGTCGGTTATTGATACTGCCTTTTTGACATCGGATCTAGATTTGATATCTTGTACTAGAGAATTAAATTCACTTACACTGACTTCATCTCCAACACTAACTAAACCATCATAGTAAATAATGTCATCAAATTGAATATCAACCATTGCTTTAACAGAGTCTCTTACACCCCATCCCGTCACAAGTAATGCTGTACAACCTGCTACACCAAAAACAGTCATGAAGAATCTCTTTTTATAACGAATTAAATTACGAACGGTAATCTTCCAAGTAAACGATAAATGTTTCCAAATAAAACCAATCTTTTCAATGAAGGTACTCTTACCTAGTTTTGGCGCTTTTGGTCTTAATAATTGTGCAGGTACTTCTTTTGTGTCTTTACGACATGCATTATATGTTGTTAGTTCCATTACAACTAAGAAGATAGCACTAGAAGAAAGAACTAATCCCCAAGGTACTTCAAACTTTAATTCTGGTAAGATATACATCATTCGCCATAATGTATAAATAATTGGTGGGAAAATCATCATACCAAATACAGAACCTAATATTTCACCAATAATTGTCGCTAAAGCTGCGTAAACTAAATATTTACTAGCACATTGAAATTCTGAATATCCTAATGCACGCATTACTCCTATTTGACCACGTTGTTCATCAACCATACGTGTCATTGTTGTTAAACAAACTAAAGCTGCGACAAGTAAAAAGAATACAGGGAATATGTTTGCGATGGCTTGCATCTGTTCGATTGTCCCTTTGTATGTAGCACTAGCATAATGAGAAGTACGATCTAATACTGTCCACTTTGCATCATCTAAATCTTGTATATCTTGATATGCCTTATCTAATTCTGCTTTAGCATCAACTAATTCTTGTTCACCATCTACTCTAGAAGTTTCTAATTCTTCTTTTGCATCAGCTATCTTTTGTTTTGCATCTTTTAACTCAGCTTCACTATCGACTAATTTTTGACGATTCTCTGCAATTTCTTTTCTTGCGTCAGCTATCTTTTCATCTAATTCTACAGATGCGTTTACAGTTTGTTCATATGCTTTTACAAGCTCTTGTTCCGCTGCAGCTAGCTTTTCCTCACCACTAGCGATACCATCTTCAATTTGTTGTTTACTAGATTTTAGTGCTTCTAGTTGTGTTTGATATTCTACTAACTTTGCGTCTACTTCACCTTCTTCAATTTGAGCTTGTACAAGTGCTGCATCTAATTGTACTTTTATCGCTTCTAATTGTGTTTGTTGTGCAGTTAAAGCTGTTATTGTAGATTCATATAAATTTAATAATTCCTTTATTGTTGTAGGAGCTACAAATTCTTGTTCAGGATTAAGTTGCGTATTAATTTGTTTTAATGATTCAATAAGAGCATTTATTCCTATTTTCATTTCTTCACTAGGTATAGCTTCTAGTGGTGTAGCATCAGGCATAGTTTTTAAGCCTACTATTAAAGTTGTTAATTCAGTACTACTTAAGCCTTCAATCGTTGTATTTAACGTAGTTAAATTATCTCTAACTTGAATATAGTTATTTAATAATTCAATACCTTGATTTAATTGTGTAATACCAGAATCAATCTGTTCTATTGTTTTATTTAGTTCTTCTTTTTGTTTCTTAAATTCTTCTTTACTTTCATTTAAAGTATTTGTACCTTCACTAATTTTATTTCTTGCCCCATGGATTTGATTTGCTCCATCTATTTCACCACGAGTCACTTCATCTTCGGCATCTTGTAATTTTTGATAACCATCTTTGATTTCTTGTTCAGCATCTAAAATCTTTTGTTCATTATCCGCGATTTCTTTTTCCGCATCACTAATTTTTTCATCAAATTCTTTTTTACCATCATTATATTCTTGTAAACCATCATTATATTTTTCCATTGCTTCAGCTAGAACGGAATCTTTTCTTACTTCGGCTTGTGAAGAACTAAAAGCTTCAATTTCATCTTTTACTTCTTCGGTATAACTCGCATATTTATCTGAGAAACTATCCATTTCACTTGCATCTTCTACAAGAACATTTACTTCTGTATAGTAATCTTCACTAAAAGCTTCTGCAGGAATATATAAATAAGTTCTAAGAACTTGATTACTTAACGTACTATTTTCTTTAGTTTCATTTAAATAAACTGGTGTATCAATTGTTCCTACTACCGTAACTTCATCTACACTTAAAAAATCATCTAAATCATTATCTGGTCTAGATAATTTTACTTTAGAGCCAATTGTAAAACCACTGATCATATCCGTACCATTTTCTGCTAGTACTTCATTTTTATTTTCAGGCATTCTACCATCAACTAATTTAAATTCATTAATTTTATTATTTAAATCATAAGAATGAACACGAGTTACATAGGTTGTTTCTTCACATGTACCTAATACATCAACAAAATGAGCCCCTTCAACTGTTTGTACATGATCTAGTTTAGAGATAGCTTCAATATCTTCTTCATCAAATCCATAATTAGAATAAATGGTGATATCTTTTAAATTCAATTCATCATCATATGTATCTACGCTATATCCCATAATTGTTGATACAGAACTAATACCAACGAAAAAAGATACACCAATTAATACAATTGTTGTAAGAGAAAAGAATCTACCTTTTGTCGAACGAATTAATCGTCTAATATCTTTCCATAGTGTTTTATTCATAGATTACCATTCAATTTCAGAAATATCTGTTGGATGTTCATTTACTTCGCTAGAAATAATCTTTCCACTCTTTACTTTAAATACTTTATCTCCCATAGGGCATAATGCTAGATTATGCGTAATAATAATGACTGTCATTCCACTATTACGACATGTATCTTGTAATAATTTTAAGATTTGTTTACCTGTAACATAATCTAAGGCACCTGTAGGTTCATCACATAGTAATAACTTAGGATTTTTCGCTAAAGCTCTAGCTATCGCAACACGTTGTTGTTCACCACCAGATAATTGTGAAGGAAAATTATTCATTCTATCTTCTAATCCTACTTCTTTTAATACTGTTTTAGGATTTAATGGATTTTTTGTTATCTCTGTCGCAAGTTCTACATTTTCTAAAGCAGTTAAATTTTGCACTAAATTATAAAATTGGAAAACAAAGCCAATATCATAACGACGATAATCTGTTAATTCTTTTTCACCCATTTCATCTATACGTACACCATCAACTAGTATTTCTCCACTCGTTGAAGTATCCATACCACCAAGAATATTTAATATCGTACTTTTACCCGCACCACTAGCGCCAGCAATGACTACAAATTCACCTTTATTTATTTCAAAATTTACCCCGGCTAAAGCATGAATATCTACTTCACCAACGTGATAAATTTTTTCTACATTTGAAAAAGAAATATAACTCATACATTCCTCCATTTATGGAATGTATTATAACAAAAAAAATCGCGAATCACTCGCGATCTTTTTACTACTTTCTTAAACCTAACTTTTGTACTAAAGCTCTGTAACGATTTACATCGTGTTTCTTTAGATATTCAAGAAGTTGTTTTCTACGTCCAACCATCTTCATTAAGCCACGGCTACTTGAATAGTCCTTAGCATTTTCCTTTAAATGAACTGTTAAACGGTTAATTTGTTCAGTTAAAATAGCAACTTGTACTTCAACAGAACCTGTGTCGTGTTCTTTACGACCGAAATCTTTAACAATCTTTTCAACTGTTTCTTTTTCTAACATTTTATTCTCCTCCAATATATTAGACCTTTATACCCAAGTAATCGCTAGAGATACGTATTGCCTAGGCAAAAGCAAATGAATTCTATCATGGTAATTCTTTAAAAACAATAGGATTTTATAAGAAATCGCATAAAATCGTATTTAATATTGGATATCCTTTTTCACTACATTTTAAATATCCATTTTCTATGATTAGATTTCCTTTTTTAATATTCTCATTTAGTGCTTCTTTGTAAAGTTCTTCTAATGAAATAGAATATCTTGCATAAAATTCATTTAAATTAATTCCCTTTTTTAATCTTAAAGACATCATCACATGCTCAAACATTTGATCTTCTTTAGATAACTCTATCACTTCTCTTTTTAATGGATTAATAAGATATTCTTTTAACTTACTTGTATTATCATAACGAATGTTTTGTTCTTTGCCACTCGCTCCACACGATATCCCATAGAAGTCTAAATAATTCCAATAAGCTAAGTTATGTTTTGATTCATATCCTTCTAAACAAAAATTACTAATTTCATATTGTTCAAAACCATTCTTGCTTAAATATGTTCTAGCATAGTCATACATATCAGCTTCAGTGTCTTCATCTAAAGACTCGTATCCTTTTTTACCAAATACAGAATTTTCTTCTATTGTTAAACTATATATAGAAATATGTTTCGGCATTAAACTTAATGCATCATCTATAGACTTTTTAAATATATCTAATGTCTGATTAGGTAATGAATACATTAAATCTAAAGAAATATTTGTTATTCCTTCTCTATGAAATAAATGCATTGCATTAGACACATCATCTAATGTATGATGACGATTCATCAGCTTTAGTAAAGCATCATTAGACGTTTGTAATCCCATACTAATTCGATTTACACCATGTCTTTTTAAGATTAATACTTTTTCTTTTGTGACTGTTTCAGGATTTACTTCAACGGTATATTCCTTTACAACACTTCGATAAGGATCAAGTAAACAAAGAAGTTTGTCTAACAAATCTTCATCTAATGCACTTGGTGTTCCACCACCGATATAAATCGTATCTAGACTAGGATTAATCTTTTTTGCTAGTATTTCTTTTTCTAAGGCATCAAGCCATTCTAAAGCATTTTTCTTTGTATAAACGGTATGACAAAAATCGCAATAATAACAAATTGTTTTACAAAAAGGTACATGTAAATATAAGCTTTTAGGCTTATTTTGATTTTCCTGAATCATCATCCATTGAAAGAACAGCCATAAATGCACTTTGTGGAATCACTACTGATCCTACAGCCTTCATTCTCTTCTTTCCCTCTTTTTGTTTTTCTAATAGTTTCTTTTTACGGCTAATATCGCCACCATAGCACTTTGCTAAGACATTTTTACGTAATGACTTAATATTCGTTCTCGCAATAATCTTTCCACCAATCGCAGCTTGTACAGGGATTTCAAATTGCTGCTTAGGAATTAAATCTTTAAGTTTAACGGTTATTGCATTTCCTCTAGCATATGCATTAGAACGATGCACAATAACGCTTAAAGCATCTACTGCTTCTCCATTTAATAAGATATCCATTCTAACTAAGTCTTCTTTACGATATCCAATAATCTCATAATCTAATGAAGCATATCCTTTAGAACAAGATTTTAATTTATCAAAGAAGTCAAAGATGATTTCTGATAGTGGTAATTCATACGTAATACTATTTCTACCCGTATCAATAACATCCATACTCTTATAAATACCACGCTTATGTTGGCATAAATCCATAACAGCTCCAATATACGCATCTGGTACCATGATTTCAGCTTTTACATAAGGTTCTTCAACGTGATCTATCTTACTCGCTTCTGGTAACATTGCTGGATTATCGATTTCGAGCATTTCACCACTAGTCATATATACGTGATAGATAACACTAGGTGCAGTTGCGATTAAATCGAGATTGTATTCTCTTTCTAATCTTTCTTGCACAACATCCATATGTAATAAGCCTAAGAAACCACATCTAAAACCAAATCCTAATGCTTGAGAAGTTTCTGGTTCATATTGTAATGAAGCATCATTTAGTTGTAGTTTATCTAAAGCATCATGAAGATCTTCATACTTAGCCGCGTCACTCGGATATAAACCACAATACACCATTGGATTTAATTTTCTATATCCTTCTAATGGACTACTAGCAGGATTAGATACACTTGTTACTGTATCACCTACTTGAACATCTTTAATTGACTTAATACTAGCCGCAAACCAACCTACATCACCACAAATAAGTTCCTTAACATTTACTTCCTTAGGATTACGAATACCTGCTTCTAATACCTCGTATTCTGCTCCGGTAGCCATAAATCTTACTTTATCGCCTACTTTTATACTACCTTCACGAATACGAACTAAGGCTATGACACCACGATATGGGTCATAGAAGGAGTCAAATACTAATGCTTGTAGTGGTTTATTAGGATCACCACTAGGAGCAGGAATATACTCTACGATTTGTTCTAATACTTTATCTACATTTAAACCACTTCTAGCACTAATTAATGGAGCGTTAGAACAATCTAAACCGATAATATTTTCTATTTCTTTTTTTACTACATCAGGTTGAGCATTCATCATGTCACACTTATTGATTACAGGAAGAATCTCTAAGTTATTATCTAATGCTAAATAAGTATTCGCTAAAGTTTGTGCTTGTACACCTTGTGTTGCATCGACAACTAAAATAGCTCCTTCACAAGCTGCTAAAGAACGAGATACTTCATAACTAAAGTCAACATGCCCTGGTGTATCGATTAAATTAAACAAATAATCTTGACCATCTTTAGCATGATATGAAAGTTGCACAGCATTTAATTTAATGGTAATGCCTCTTTCTCTCTCTAATTCCATGTCATCTAATATTTGTGCTTTCATATCTCTTTCTTTAACTGTTTCTGTCATTTCTAAGATACGATCAGCTAATGTAGATTTACCATGGTCAATATGTGCAATAATACAAAAATTTCTAATATTCTTTTGATCCATATTTACTCAAACCTTTTCCCTACAAGTTGTCTACCGGCACCATTAGCGAAATCTTTTGCCTTCATTTTTGATTTACCTTCTAATTGAAGTTCGTAAACCTTTAACATGCCACCTTTACATCTTACTAACATGGCACCATCTGTAAATGAAGTAATTACACCATATGGACTACATGTTTCACATTCTTCTATTTTTGCTTCATAGAACTTCATTCTTTTTCCTTCAATGACACCATACGCAATTGGTGCATCAATTAATGCACGAATATGGTTATACGCTTCATGCACATCTTCTTTATCAAAATAAACTTGTTCTTCTTCTTTAGCAATATTTCTTGCAATAACTACTTTACTTTCGTCTTGTTCGATTCCTTTTAATTTACCTTCAATATATAAAGGTAAGTTATCAATTAATAATTTACGTGATACTTGTTCTAATTCATCAAATAACTCACTAGAAGTAATATCTTTATCAATTGGATGATGCTCGCAAGCATATACTCTACCTGCATCCATCTTTTTAACCATTTCCATTAAACAAACACCAGTTTCTGTATCCCCATTCCAAATCGCTCTTTGAATAGGTGCTCCTCCCCTATATTTAGGAAGTAAACTAGGATGAATATTAATACAGCCAAGTTTTGGTGAAGCTAAAATATCATCTGGAACAATTTGTCCATATGCACAAGTAATAATTAAATCAGGATTAAGATTTAATACTACATCACTTTCTTCTTTTAATTTAACAGGTTGAAATACAGGAATATCATGTTCTAAAGCTAACTCTTTTACAGGAGTTGGTTTAATTTCATGTTTTCTTCCTATTGGTTTATCTGGTTGAGAGATTACCCCAACAACATTGTAATGATTGATAATTAATGATTCTAAAATTCCTCTAGCAAAATTAGGTGTCCCTAAAAATACAATTCTTAAATCTGTCATAAATAAGAGGCCCTCACTTTCTAACTTGATTATTATAACAGTTCATTGCATTTTTTTCGTCACTTTGTTATAATTCTACCGTTATTGAAGTAAGGAGGAGGTGTACCCAATGGCAAACATTAAATCACAGAAAAAACGTGCTTTAACAAATAAGAAGAGTGAAGCTCGTAATCTTGGACAAAAAACAGAAGTTAAAACAGCAATTAAAAATGTTTTAAGTGCAGTAAATGCTAAAGATGCTGAAGCAGCTAAAGCAGCTTATAACAATGCAAACTCTGTTCTTGATAAAGCAGTATCTAGTGGTATCAAGAAGAAGAACTATGCTTCTCGTCAAAAGAGCAGATTAGCTAAAGCTGTTAATTCTATTAATGCATAATAAAAAAACGTGTTACCACGTTTTTTTATTATATTCATGCAATATTTGATATTGCTTTAACGTTATATTGTAAGAGTCGTCATCTTTCGCTTTTAGTTTTAATAAATGTGATAGTTTGGCTTCTCTTTTTTTGTAGTAGCTTTCTATCTCTTTTGTTTTTTCTTGCATTAATTTAGGTCCAAGATATATTTCTTCATCTGTTAATGCTTCACCTTGTTTTGTAGAAAAAGAAATAATTTCATAATCTTTATTTCTTTCATTAACATATTTTTCTTCAACTATCGTAAAATGATGATCACTAATCCATTTACGCATATATGGTGAATCTAAATTAATTTGTACAATAATTCGATTAAGTAGATCTAAACGATTCATCGCATTTTCTAGAATCATTTCTGCCGTATAATAGCCCATTCCCGCAATTACAGCGACATCAATATCCATAGGTATATGAGAAAAACCATCAGATAAGATTGTTTCAATCTCATCTGATAAGTTTTCTTTTGCGATATTTTCTTTTGCGATATTTAAAGGACCATTTTTTTCATCACAAGCATATACTTTTTTACATATGTTTTGTTGAACAAGCATAATGGGAAGTTGTGCATGATCGGTACCAATATCTGCTACAATCGAATCATTTGGTACAAGAGAAACAATTGTCTCTAATCTCTTATACATTATTTATCAAAGAAATCCTTTAAACGTTTAGAACGATTTGGATGCTTTAATTTACGTAATGCTTTGGCTTCAATTTGACGAATACGTTCTCTTGTGACATTAAATTCTTTACCAACTTCTTCTAATGTTCTTGTTCTACCATCATATAGACCAAAACGTAAACGAAGTACCTTTTCTTCTCTATCTGTTAGTCCTTTAAGAACATTATTGATTTCATCCTTTAATAGTTGGTTATTTGCATATTCATCTGGACTCATTGCGTCTTTATCTTCAATGAAGTCACCTAAATGGGAATCATCTTCTTCACCAATTGGTGTTTCTAAAGATACTGGTTCTAAGGCAATCTTTTGAATTTCACGTACTTTTTCTGGAGAAATACCATCCATTCTAGCACTAATTTCTTCAGCACTAGGATCTCTACCTAATTCTTGTACTAATTGTCTTTGTACACGAGTTAGTTTATTGATTGTTTCTACCATGTGAACAGGAATACGAATTGTTCTAGCTTGGTCAGCAATTGCTCTAGTAATAGCTTGACGAATCCACCATGTCGCATAAGTACTGAATTTAAATCCTTTTGTATAGTCAAATTTTTCTACAGCTTTAACTAGACCCATGTTTCCTTCTTGGATTAAATCTAAGAACAACATACCTCTACCAACATATTTCTTTGCAATAGATACAACTAAACGTAGGTTACTTTGAATTAAAATATTTTTTGCTTCAACATCACCTTGTTCGATTCTCTTTGCAATTTCAATTTCATCTTCAGCTTTTAATAGAGGTACTTTACCAATTTCTTTTAAGTACATTTTTACTGGATCATTTAGTTGTACATTAGATGAATGTAATTCAGATACATCAATTGAAATAGAATCTTCATATTCATCATCTTCACTACCTAAATCATCACTCTCGTCATCTAAGATATCGATATCTGTATCTTCAATTTCTTCTATATCTTCATCTTCTGAAATAACGATATTTTCTTGGGCAAACCATCCATATAGTTTTTCCATATCATCATCTAATAAATCTAGATGTTCTAAAGCGTTTAAAATATCTTTTTGGAAGATTTGACCATCATTTTGATATACTGCTTTAAAATCTTCTTTTAATTCATCAAGTGTCTTATAAGACTTTGCTTTACCTTCTGTTTTAAAGCTATCAATTGTTGTCTTTTCTTCTTTCTTTTCTTTTGTCTTTTTCTTAGATGTTTCTTTTGGTTTTGTTTCTACTACTTCTTCAATTTCGATTTCTTCTACCACAGTTACTTCATCCTCTACTTCACTATTTTTTGTACTAGATTCGTATAAGTTTTTTGAACTTTCTAATGCTTTTTCAATTTGTTTGTTTAGGGATATACAAAATATATCTTTACCCTTTTGATCAGCTTTTCTCTCTTGCCATTGTGTTAAGTTCTTGGCACGTACTACCCAAACTTCATTACCTTCAACTGTTTTCTTCATCTATATACCTCCGTAAATCCCTTAAACATTCTTGATATTCATTTAAAACTAACGATCTAGTTTCTTCATTCATTGGTTGTGTTAGTTGTTCCTTAAAAGCTTTTGCTTGATTCTTTTTTTGAGCAATCCAAACTGTTCGTATTGCTCCTTTCATTACATTTTCATCATAATCACTTTCAAAAATCCAACTTGACATCAACTTTGTAATAATTTGTTTGTCTATTTCGTTTTCACAAATATCAATAAGTTGACCTGTATCTACTTTACCTAAGCGACGCGTCATATCCACAATTGCCATAGCAATCCGATTATGTGCATCACCTGTCAAATATCCAATATTGTTCAAGAAATAATCCACCGCACTTCGATATTTCATCATATACGTTAGAATCATTTCTTCGGCACTTTCTAAGCCACTTGGTGTTTGAACAGAAATTCTATCCTTAACAACTCTTGGTGGTGTTTGTATTTGTGCCTTTTGATCTTGTAAATCAAATCCTGTTAGTTTCTCTAATTCATGAATATAGTTCTTTTTATCAAAATCATCTTCTAATGTTTGAATCTCAGTTAATGCTTTTTTAACAAATGATTTCTTTTCATCATAGTTATCAAAGTTTGTATGTTTTGCTAAATATTGAATAATAAATTCAAACCACGATATTTCTTTATGAACTAATTCTCTTAGCGCTTCTTTGCCTGATTCACGAATAATTTCATCAGGATCCTTACCAGTTTTATTTTCAATAATACTGACATCGCATCCTAATGACCTTGCTAAAGAAGCTGCTTTATAAGTGGCTCGTTGCCCTGCTTCATCCCCATCGTAACAAAATACTAGTTTTGCTGTAGCGTTTTTTAGCAATAGTATTTGTTCCTTTGTACAAGATGTACCTAAAGTACAAACACAGTTTTCTATATCAGCTCTAGCAAAAGCAATCACATCTGTAACACCTTCTGTTAAGTATATTTTTCCACTACGTCTAGCTTCACCTTTTGCGCGATGGAAGTTATAAACTAGCGTTCCTTTATTAAATAATTCTGTATCGTTTGTATTGATATATTTAGAATTAGTGTCTTTCACTAATGTTCTAGCACTAAATCCGATTGGATTACCATATGCATCATGAATTGGAAAGGTAATTCTTCCTTCAAATACATCTTTTATCCCTGATTCAGTTAAGATACCAATATTTGTTGCGACGATATCTGAATCTTCATATCCTTTAGCTTTTAAAAAGTTATATACAGCATTTTTATAAGGATTAAAGCCTATCCCAAATTTTTCTCTTATGGATTGATCTAGTCCTCTTTGTTCTAGATATTCTCTTTCTTTTGTCGCAACATCGGTATTTAATTCATACATCGTATAACGAATCATCTCATCTAATACTTTATATAATGCTTGTTTATGAGGATCTACTGCCTTCTTTTCACTAACATCTGCATTAATATGGTAGCCAACAATATCCGCAACTTCTTTAACTGCTTCTAGAAAAGTTACTTTCTCATAATTTTGAACAAAGGAGAACACATTTCCTCCTGCACCACATACAAAGCATTTATATATTTGTTTTTCTGTTGAAATATTTAATGAAGGATCATGATCGTTATGAAATGGACATTTAGCACGATACGACTTACCTGATTTTTGTACTGGAATATAACGCGAAATGACTGATACAATATCAGCCTTTTCACGTATTTCATTTATTTCAGATTCATCTAATCGAGCCATTTAACCCCATTTCTAGAAACGAATTGCTTGATTAATCTTTTCTCTAATTTGTTCTAATGTTAGACGTTCTTGAGCCATTGTGTCACGGTCTCTAATTGTAAATGTATGATCAATCGTTGATTGTTCATCTACTGTAATGCAGAATGGAGTGCCGATTTCATCTTGACGACGATAACGTTTACCAATAGAACCTGCTTCATCATAATCACAAGCAAAGTCATAAGATAATTCTTTACGAACTTCTTGTGCTAATTCACTATATGTTTTTCTTAATGGAAGAATTGCACACTTCATTGGTGCTAGAACTGGATGGAAATGCATTACCACTCTTGTATCACCAGATTCAAGTGTTTCTTCATCATAGGCATCTGTAAAGAACATAAAGAATAAACGTTCTACGCCTACTGCTGGTTCTACTACGTAAGGAATATATTTCTCATTTGTTGTAGGATCTAGATAACTCATATCTTTACCACTAGCATTTTGATGTTGTGTTAAGTCATAGTTTGTTCTATCTGCTATGCCCCATAATTCACCCCATCCCCATGGGAATTTATATTCAATATCTGTAGTAGCTGTTGAATAGAAACTTAATTCTTCTTTTTCATGATCTCTAAAGCGTAGGTTTTCTGCATTACCACCTAAGCCTAAGATCCAATCCATACAGAATTGTCTCCAATATGTAAACCAATCCATATCTGTTCCAGGTTTACAGAAGAATTCCATTTCCATTTGTTCAAATTCTCTTGTACGGAAAATAAAGTTACCTGGAGTAATTTCATTTCTAAAGCTCTTACCAATTTGGCCAATACCGAAAGGTAATTTCTTACGATAAGCTCTTTGTACATTCTTAAAATCAACAAACATACCTTGTGCTGTTTCAGGACGTAAGTAAATTGTATTCTTCGCATCTTCTAATGTTCCTTGGAAAGTTTTGAACATTAAGTTAAATTGACGAATAGGTGTAAAATCATGAGCTCCACAATCTGGGCAACCAATATGATGTTCATGAATGAAGTTCTCCATTTGTTCGTTTGTCCAACCTTCTGGATTTACTTCTCCATTTGTAGCATTTTCAATTAATTGGTCAGCTCTATGACGTGTCTTACATTGACGGCAATCCATTAATGGATCTGAGAATCCTTTTAAGTGCCCACTAGCTTCCCATACTTTTGGATTCATTAATATCGCAGCTTGTATTTCTACATTATTAGGATCTTCTTGAATAAATTTCTTTTGCCAAGCATCCTTAATATGATCTTTTAGTAATACTCCATATGGGCCAAAATCCCATGTATTACTTAATCCACCATATATTTCTGATCCCTGAAATACAAATCCTGTATTTTTTGCATGTGATACAATCTTATCAAATGTTTTTTCCATAACATCCTCCCCTATTTTTTGCATACAAGTGCTTATAGTCTAGCATTTTAAGCATGCTCATTCAATGGTAAAAAGTCGCAATAAAAAGAAATATTTTAATGCTCAATTGAAAAGTTAAATTCCACTTCAATATAGTTCAAATTGAATTTACTTTTTCAGTGAATTCCAGTTGAAATAACTCTTTCATCATGGTTTAGTATGCTTGTAGAGGGTGTGTTGCCAAAAAGAAAGGAGTGTAACACTATGGCAACGTCTAATAAGAACTCTCACTTAACTGCTGATGAACGGAAAATTATTCAATGTGGTATCGAAAATAACTCATCGAAGAAATCAATTGCAGATACTCTAGGCAAAGATAAATCAACTATATGTAAGGAAATTAAGCTTCATAGAACTCTTTCATATAAATCAAAATATACTGTTGAATGCCTAGATGCTGGTAAATGTCCAAACAAATATACACACTATTGTTCAAAAGAATGCCCTGCTTATAAACCTTTCGTTTGTAAACGTAGAGATCGTTCTCCTGGTGCTTGTAATGGTTGTGACATTTTCAAGAAGTGCAGATATAACAAATATCTCTATGACGCAAAAGATGCACAAGATGATTATTTAGAACTTCTAGTAGGTACCCGTTCAGGAGTAAATGCATCTGTTGAAGAAATTAGAAATTTAGGTCTTCTAATTAAGCCTCTAATAGATAAAGGACAATCTTTATACGTAATCTGTAATAATCATCCAGAAATTAATGTGACGGAAAGAACACTATATTCTTATATTGAAGATGGTGTCTTCCAAGATGCTGGAGTTTCAATTACTAATCTTGATTTAAAAAGAAAAGTAAGGCGTAAAATGTCCAAGAAAAAAGCCGTTAAATACGCTAAAAGAAAAGATCGTACTTATCTTAAAGGAAGAACCTATACAGATTACCAAAACTACATGGAAGAGAATCCTAATGCACGGATTGTTGAAATGGATACTGTATACAACGATGTACAAAACGGTCCATTCATCCAAACTTTTAAGTTTCTCCAATATGATTTACTTATCTGTATATATCATGTGTCTAAAGATTCTAGCGATATGTTAAAAGGAATAAATCTATTAGAACAGATGATTGGCTTAGATAATTTCAACAGTGAAGTCGAAGTTTTGTTAACTGATAGAGGTAGTGAATTTGTAGCAGCTGAAGAAGCAGAAATTAGAGCAGATGGAAGTAGAAGAACACGTATGTATTATTGTGATTCTATGAGTTCATGGCAAAAAGGATCTCTCGAAAACGTTCATATAATGCTTAGAGAAATTTGCCCTAACAGTACAGATTTATATGCTTTAGGACTAACTTCTCAAGAAAAAGCTAATTTGATTTCTTCCCATATTAATTCATACCCTAAGAAAAAACTGAAAGGTAAAACATCCTTCCAGCTCTTAGAATTCTTTAATCAGGATATGGCTGATAAACTATATCAAGCGGGTCTATTCGTTGTCCCTAGCGACGAAGTAACCCTAAAATCATATCTGTTAAAGAATGAAAAATAGGTTCTAAATACACATAGGCAACACACCCAATTTATCTAAAAATCAAGTGGAGCTTTCTCTTTCATTTTTGAAAGAGTAAAAATTCCATGTACCTTTTGTGTACTCATTTTTCATCTATTTCTAACTTCATTTTATCGTATAAACTAAATTCTACAAGAAAAAACAATGCTTATTTGATAATAAACACTGTTTTTGTAAGACTTAGTTCAACTTGTTTTTTTCACTTATTAGAAGTGGAATTTAACTTTTCAATTGAGCATTTATTCTTTAACACGTAAATAATGATTAGTCTTCTACAGAAGTTCTAACTAGATTATATCCACCAACATTACATCCTTTAGCTTCATAAATCTTGTTACCCCATCTATCAAATACATTTCCACACGAGTCTGTTGTAAATGGGCTTCCATCATCCCATCCACTAGTCTTCTTTGTTGTAGATGAACTCTTAGCACTAGCTGTAGGTGTTGCTGTTGGACTAGCAGTAGGACTAGCTGTTGGAGCTACTGTTGGAGCTGAAGTAGGTTTACTTGTTGGTTCTGATGTTGGT
>CAVIQY010000033.1:0-22517 GCA_963645035.1 bacterium
GAAGATGTGATAGTAAAATAAACATATGGAAAGCAATCAAACAAAGTTAATAGATCGTTTTATTATGCATAAATATGCGAATTCTGTTTGGATTAGATGGTGTTATAATTTGAACAAATAGATAACGATTTAGGAGAAACTGTAATGATTGTATATGATGGTACAAAAGATGGCTTTATTGATGATGTAATAAGAGGAATGATAGCTGACAAAGTTGCAGAAAGAATATCTAAGATGATGGGGAGACATACTGGGAAAGCAGAATTTGCATCTTGGAATAATTCGATGATGTATATGCAAATGATTCTTAATGATGCACAAATACCAAATGATGCAGGAGTAGCAATCGAATATAATATTCCTCAAACATCAAAGAGAATCGACTTTATTATTTCTGGATATGATGAAGAAAAGAAACCTAATGCTGTAATCATTGAATTAAAACAATGGGAAGAAGTAGAAAAGGTTGAAGGATTAGATGCTATAGTAAATACATTTACGGGTGGTGCTAAAAGAAATGTGGCACATCCATCTTATCAAGTGTGGTCATACGCTTCGTTAATCAAAGATTATAATCAAGCAGTACAAGATAAGAAAATAACATTAGCTCCTTGTGCATACTTACATAATTACGTGTTTAAAGATAATGATCCTATTCTCGATGAACAGTATCAAACATATATAGAAGAAGCACCAATATTTTCAAAGAAAACTGCTAAGGAATTAAAAGCTTATATTAAAAAATATGTTAATACCGGTGATAATGAAGAAGTACTGTATGCAATTGACCATGGAAAAATAAGACCTTCAAAAAGCTTACAAAATTCTATAGCAAGTATGCTTAAAGGAAATAAAGAATTTATCATGATTGATGAGCAGAAAGTGGCATATGAAAAGATTATCGCTACATCAATGCAAGCAAATAAAGAAAATAAGAAACATACAATCATTGTTCAAGGAGGACCTGGAACAGGAAAATCTGTTATCGCAATTAATTTACTAGTTGAGTTAACAAAAAAAGGACAATTTGTTCAATATGCTTCAAAGAATACCGCACCTAGACAAGTTTATTCTAAAAAACTAAAAGGTTCTATAAAGAAGAGTAGTGTTGATAATATGTTTAAATCAACTGGTATGTATA
Source organism: bacterium (assembly GCA_963645035.1). GTDB lineage: Bacteria > Bacillota_I > Bacilli_A > Erysipelotrichales > Erysipelotrichaceae > Bulleidia. The sequence continues at coordinate 1,142 of CAVIQY010000033.1, forward strand.
CTGAAGCAGAAAATGATGTAATTAATACAATACTTGTGGATGAAGCTCATCGTATGATGAGAAAATCTGGAATGTACAAAAATAAAGGTGAAAACCAAATTAAAGAAGTAATCCATGCCGCAAAGTGTTCTGTTTTCTTTATTGATGAAAGTCAAAGAGTGACAATGGATGATATTGGAAGTGTAAAAGAAATAGAAAAATGGGCTGATGAAGAAAATTCAATAGTCACAAAACTAGAACTAACTTCACAATTCCGTTGTAATGGTTCGGATGGTTATTTGGCATGGATAGACAATGTTTTAGAAATTAGAGAAACAGCGAATTATAGTCTAGATGATATGGATTATGATATTCGTATATTAGATACACCAAATGAAGTGAGAGATTTAATTGTTAAAAAGAATGATGAAAATCATCGTTCTAGAATGCTAGCTGGATATTGTTGGAATTGGATTTCAGTAGGCAAAAATGATAGCAATGTTCATGATATTACAATAGGTGATTTTGGAATGAGTTGGAATTTAGGCAATTCTATTTTTGCGATTGATGATACTTCTATTGATCAAGTTGGTTGCATTCATACTTCACAAGGACTTGAATTTGATTATGTTGGTGTAATTATAGGAGATGACATGAGATATGAAAATGGTCATGTGATAACAGATTACACAAAACGTGCGTCAACAGATCAATCCATAAAAGGAATTAAGACATTAGCAAAGGAAAATCCTGAAGAAGCGAAAAGACGTGGTGAAGAAATCATTAAGAATACATATCGTACATTAATGACGCGTGGTATGAAAGGTTGTTATGTATATTGTACGGATTCAGTATTAAGAGATTATTTGAAAAAGAGAATATCTTTAGAAAATCAATAAAGCTTAGGAGGACTAATTATGGACTATAGAAAATATGGAGATACGTATTATATACGTATGGATAGAGGCGATGAGATAGTAAGTGGTATTTTAGAGATATGTAAGAAAGAAAAGATACAGTCTGCTATCTATTCTGGTATTGGTGGTTGTAGTAAAGCTGAGATACAAACATTTATTCCTGAAAAAGGGACATTTGAAACAGAAGAAATAAATGGCGTATTAGAACTAATTACACTTAATGGGAATGTAATTACAGATGAAGAGAATCATTACTATACACATAGTCATGCGGCTGTTGCTTATAAAGTAAATGATGAACATCATATATCTGCTGGTCATCTTAAATCTATAACGGTTTTATATACAGCTGAGATAGAACTAAGACCTGTAATTGGTGGAAGAATTTCTAGAAAGTATTGTCCTGAAACAGGTACTGGTTTCTGGGATTTTAAAGACTAGATAAAGAAAGAATCCTTAATGTAGTATTAGGGATTCTCTTTTCTTATATCTTTTCGGCAATGACTTTGCATCTTTTCTTACAGAATGTTATTCCATAAATTAAGATATTGGTTCTTTTTTCTTTAACTTGATTTAGAGCTTTTTCACATGCATTATCCATCTCGGCATATTGCTTTACATAATTTGTCGCGATCACAATGCTAGTATGACCGTTTTTAGGATTGATTATAATATTTTCGTGTTCTTCAGTGTATGTTACATCCCACTCTTTATTCTGTTTTAAAATATCGAACAGTAAATCTCTATAAGCTTTTTCTTTTTCGAGAAGAGATTCAATGTGACTAAATACACACATAGAACGATATAAGGTTGTATCAAGATACTTTTCGACTTGTTCTGTATTCTCTTCTAAAAGGGAATGATAGAACTCTTGTAATTTTTCTATATCTGAAAAAACGTAATTTTGAAACCATTCATTCATCTCTTTTTCAAAAAGAATTTTAATCTCTTTATTTGGAATAACTAATTGATAATATCCATAAGGATCAATATCGCGATATGTTAAATAACCATAGGCAAACAATATGCTCCATTTTTTATCGAAATTGTAATCTTTATCCATTTCTTCATAAATTAAATATTCATTGATAGTTTTATAGATTGATTTTCCATCGACTAAATCTTCTGCTTCACTTTTAAGGGTAAGATTTTTACTTCCGACTAATTGTTTCACAATTGTATTGTCACATGCATCATACCAAAAAGATTGTGGTTTAGTATTAGAATTCTTCAGGAGTAAATCAACATACTGAATTACATCTTGAGAGCAGAATAGATTATCTGTATTACCAAATCGATAACCACCATACCATTCTTTTATTTCAGTATATTTATTCTCTAAATGGTAATCTTTTAAAATCTTCTTTACATCTTCTTCTGTAAATCCAAATTGCTCATTATAACAATAATCAGTAATCGATAAAGTCATAATATTGTTTAAACCTGTAATATCATCACCCATAATTACACTTTGACACCCTGTTAATACAGCAAAATCGAGATGCTCATTTGATTTTAACGCTACACCTAAAAACTGTTTTATTAACATCATCATTTCTCGACAATAACTATTTTTATATGCTGAAGTTAGAGGAACATTATAGTCATCAATTAAAATGACAGCTCGCTTACCATAATGGGTATGAAGTAAAGAAGAAAGATGATATAAAGAATATTCTAAAAGAATATCGCTCATAAAGTATTTTCCATCTTTAATCTTTGTTAAAGACTGATATATGTTTATATCAATATCGTGTAATTTAGCACTATTTTTTAAAGTGCTAAATCGACTTACTTCTTTGCCAATGATTTGAGTTAGTTGTTTCTTTGCAACTTCAAAAGTATCTCCTACAACATCTTTAAAAGAAACAAAAATAACAGGATGTTTCCCTAAATGCTTTTCACAAATCTCTTGGTTTGTAGAAATATATAAACCGTCAAAAAGAGTTGGATCTGTACCTATTTCTAAAAAGGATTTAAGCATACTCATATTTAAAGTACTGCCAAATCTATGTGGTCTAGTAAATAATCTGACATGACCACTATCATTTACTAATTCTTCTATATGTTTTGTTTTATCCACATAGTAATAGTTGTTTTTTCGTAGTTCACAGAAATCATTTGTACCTATAGGTAATAAAAGTGTTTTTGATTTATTCATGTAGAAAACCTCCTCATCGCTTGAATTTATTTGAAGTATATAATCTGGTAAACATACACACAATAAAATTAGCTGTGTATAATTACTTTAATGGAGGTGTCTATGATCCTAACATACGAAGATTGCATCAAAAAATATGGTTCAGATTATTTGATTAAGAAAGAAATAGAAGCCGGGAATTTATTCAAACAAGAAAAAGGGTATTATTCATTACAAGAGAATTGTGATGAAATGGAATTGATATTAGCGAAATATCCTAGAGCGATTTTTACAGGTGAAAGTGCATATTATTTGATGAAATTAACGGAGGTTAAACCAGATAAATATGTTCTTGCGACAAAAAGAACGGATTCAAGAATTAAAGATAAAAAGATAAAACAAGTATTTGTAAATGATGAAGCTTTTGATATAGGAAAAACGGAAATAGAATACAAGGATCTAATGATTCCTATTTATAGCTTAGAAAGATTACTTGTTGATTTGATTCGTTTTAAATCGAAATATCCATTTGATTACTATAAAGAAATTATACGGAATTATAGAGAAATTACAGGAAGTTTAGATTTTTATTTGATTGAAGAATGTGCATCAAAATTCAAAATGGAAAGAACAATTTTAGAATCTGTACAATTAGAAGTTCTTTAAAATTAGCAGGCTAGTGGAAGTACACTAACTAGTTAACTATGATATTCTTTCAAACAATTTGTAAGCGCTTTATATTGTTTTTAGGAGGCATTAATTATGCAAATATGTACTAGTAAGAAAAGAATTACACCAGAGGGAAAGTTTTTACCATGTTACTTATGTGGACATGCGATACGTAAGGATATTGGTAAAGGAGTAGCGGATGAGCTATATACTGAAGCGATGGTATTAAAGCTAGATCAACAAACATTAATCTTTGTATCATTTGATCTAATTGGAATGGATAAATCTGTGAATGAAGAATTAAGGACAGAGTTAAGTCAGAAATATAATCTACCTTATGAAAATATCAATATTGGATTTGTTCATACACATTCTGCTCCAGAATATAGTCGTGAAGGGATATTTGGTAGAGGTTCTAAAGCAATACCAGGATATATGGACTATGTTGTAGAACAAATTAAATGTGCCATAGATGAAGCGATGAATGGTGAATTTAAAGAAGTAAAAGCATACTATAAAGATACGGTTGTTAATGGGTATTACAGTAATCGTAACGGTATAGATAAAGTTGGAGATAATCATATAACACTTGTTACATTTGAAGAAGAGAGTGGTAACGTTGTGGGTGGTTTCTTGAATTTTACATGTCACTCGACTGTATTAGGACCACAAAACTATTTTGTTAGTAGTGATTTAGCAGGATATTTAAATCGTGAATTTCAGATACGTTATGGTGTAGCTCCAATTACGATGATTGGTGCCGCTGGGGATATGAGTAATCGTCAATTAAGACAAGGCAATGACTACAAAGAACTAAAACGTGTTGGTGAAGGAATCATGAGTGTAATTGATCAAAATCCTCAACATGATGAATTACATATTGAACACTTAAAGGTTCAAAAAGTAGATTACTACAAAGAATATCAATTAGATGTTGAAAAGAAAAAGAAACAGATTGAAATCATTAAAGATAGATTAGCTCATGCAAAAACATTTGATGAGACTAAGGTATATACAAGTGCTTTAGCTGGTGCTGAAGGATCATTAAAACATACATCAGGTACGATGGATTGTAAGAGTGTTTTATATAAGATGGATGACTTATATATTTGTACGATACCAGCAGAATTATTTAGTTGTTTCGGGCTAGAGATTAAGAAAGAAATGAATGTGAAATGTCCTATTGTTTGGGGATATTCTAACTATTCTGTAGGATATTTAGCAGATAAAGCGGAATATGGTTCTTCTTTTGAAACAGCTGCTAGTGAAATACCAGAAGGCACAACAGAAGAAATTGTGAATCAAATCATAGATACGATACATAAAATCTAATGTAGATGTGGTAAAATTTCATCAATATATTTATAGGTGATGAATATGAGAGAAACCCATTTGACTTCTACACAAATACATATTGTTAATGACTTATTAAATGCGAAAGATCCAATTAGTTCACAATATCTCGCTAATGGCTTAGGAGTATCAAGTAAAACCATTCGTAAATGTATTGATGAAATGCAAGATTTATTAAATACAAATGGTGCATTAATAGAAATTAAACCAGGTAGTGGTTATAAGCTATATATTGAGGATGAAGAAGCTTTTGATGAGTTTAAACAAGTAGAACAAATAGGAAAAAAGAATCGTAGTTCATTTCCATTACATGCGGATAGAGCACATTTAGTTGTTCGTTACTTGTTAACACATCGTGAGAAAATTAGTATCGAAGATTTATGTGACTTGTTATATATCAATAGAACTAGTGCAAAAAAGATATTAGCTAAAGCAAGAGAAATCTTAGCTAGATTTGATTTAAAAGCAGTATTCCAAAGTAAAAAAGGAATTATTGTTGTAGGACAAGAAAAAGATATACGTTTATGTCTCGTATATGAATACTCGTTCTTTATGACTTCTTATCATTTTCATGGACAAGAAGAATATAAAGATATGATTGGGATTAATGATCCTTATCTAAATGAAGTAGAGAATCTAATTATTTCCTTACAGAATAACTTTGAAGAATATAACTTATCTAGTTATAGCGTAATGTATATTGCTAGATTAATTGTTGTCTCTAGAAATAGAAATAGTATGGGACATGAATTAATGCTAGATGATGAAATTACAAGAAAATACAGTAAGAGAAATACATACTTTGTCGCTAAGATGATTCTTAAAGAATGTGAGAAGCTATATGAGACTAGATTTACAGCATATGATGCAGTACTAGTCGCTATGAGTATTGTCGCATTAAGAGTTACTTTAAAAGAACCAGAAGTATATCGTTATGGTTATTTTGCACATAAAGATTTAGCTTTAGATATCGTACAAGAACTAGGTAGGATTAATTTATTTCCTACAAACAAACAAGATATTAAGCTAATCGAAGATTTATCTTATGCGATTGAAGGATTATTAGAGAGATATAAATATCATATATTAACAAGTCAATTTAGATTAATAGGTTATCCATATTATTCACAAATGTCTTATAAGATGGCAATGCAGATAGCGTCTTATCTAAAGAAAACACAGAATATACGTTTAATACCAGAAGATGTCGTACGACTAATGATGATTATTCAACCAATGTTTGGTCGTTATCCATTCACTTTCTCTAAATTTAATGCATGTATTATCTCAGGTGTAGATAAGACAGAAGGAAAAGGTTTAAGAGAAAGACTATTAAGAAACTTTGGTACATATATTAATGACATTGATTTATTAGAACGTTATGAATTTAAACAAGTAGATACGTCTAAGTATCGTGTAGTGTTCTCTTCTTGTCCAAAGGAATTATTAATGATTCCAGATGATATGGTTTATATCAATCTATCGATATTCTTTGATGAATTAGATAAAGAGAAATTACGTGGTATTCTGATGAGAATTGCGACTTATAAGACAAAAGCGTTTAACTTTAAAGAACATACACATATATTTACAGAGATTAATGCCCATAATAAAGAAGAATGTTTTGAACTTATCTCTAAGAAGATGTGTGAGAAACAAGGGGCAGATGCGTATTTACTATCTGATTTAAAAGAATGTGAAAGTATTATTCCGACTATCGCAAATGACAATGTTGTATTACTTACAGGACTAGAAAGTCATACAGAGGATATACAAATTAATGTCTTTATCTTAGATAAACCAATATCTTGGACACAAACATCTAAGACTAGAATTGTGGTTTATTGGGATAGAGGAAGAAAACTAGAAGATTCACGTAACTTTGAAGATGAATATGTACCACATGTATTAGATCGATTCTTTAGACATTCAGAATATGTAGATGATTTTTTAAAGAATCCAACATTAGATGAATTTGAAGAAATTGTAAAAATTATCGATGGCCAAGTAATGACCAACGGTGCAAGTTTTCAATAGAAAAAGGGAGAAAAAAAGATGAGAAAAGTATTATTAATTAGTCATGGAGAATTAGCAAAAGGCGCATTAAACACATTATCTATATTTACAAGTGCATTAGATAATTTTACAGCCATTTCTGCATATACACCAGAATGTGATAACCCTCAACAAGATATCGAAAAGTTCTTTGAAGATGCGAAAGATGATCAAGTTGTTTGTTTCTCAGATATTTCATTTGGTAGTGTAAACCAATTACTTATGCCTTACTTATCTAGAGAAAATACATATATCTTTACAGGATTTAACTTACCAATGTTACTACAATTTACAGCATTACCAGAAGAAGCGTCTATCGATGAATTTAGAGCGTTAGTAGATGCTGGTTCAACTGGTGTAATGTTCATGAATGATTTTGACTTTGGTACAGTAAGTGACGAAGACGAGTAATCATGATTCAATATTTTGTAAGTGATTTAGATGGCACATTAATGTGTGGTAGATGTGACATCAAAGAAAAAGACAAAGAAGCAGTTATAAAAGCAGTAAGTAAAGGAATGCACTTATGGGTAGCGACAGGTAGAGGGACAGATTCCTATGGAATGCTAAGATTATGTGATATTTATCCAGAAGAAATGATTTGTAGTTCTGGTGGTGTATTATGTGATGCATCAAAGAATGTTCGCTATATTAGTGTGATTGAACAAGAAGATGCAAAAAGATTATTTACTTTATTAGATAACTTTAAAGAACTAGATTATTCCTTAGATACAAATCGTCATGACGTACGCTTTGTAAAATTAGATAGTGGTAATTTGCTAAGACATTTACCTTCTTTTCCTACTACTGGTGCTAAAAGACCACAAGAATTATTTGATCACCAAGACATTAGACTCATGCGTTTATTTTGCGTAAGTTATAGTAATGAATATTGCGCAGAAGTAAAAAAGGCAGTAGAAACAGAATTTGCAGGTCGTTTAAGAGCGTTAAAAACAGATACAAACTGTATTGATATTATTCCGATAGATTGTGGTAAATGGAACGGTTTACATACATTACTACAAGAAAAAGGAATTGATCCTAAAAATGTTGCGGCTATTGGAGATCAAGATACAGATATAGAAATGATTGAACATTGTGGCGTAGGTTTTGCAATGTCAACAGCAGATAAACATGTACAAGAAGCTGCAGACTATGTAGTAGATTCTGTTGCGGATGCGATTCATATCCTACTAAATAAATAGGGTATTGACTTGAAGTAGACTTAAAGGTGTATAACGTAAGCATCGAGGTAAAACACATGAAAAATAACTCTGTTTCTTTAATGACAGAAGGGAATATCAAAAAGTTAATCTTAATGTATGCTGGTCCGATTTTTATTGGACAATTATTTCAACAACTCTATAACACAGCTGATGCGATGATTGTAGGAAATTTCGTTGGACAAAATGCGTTAGCTGCAGTTACTAGTGTAGGCTCACTTAGTTTTTTATTTGTGGGCTTTTTTACAGGCTTTTCTACTGGTGCTAGTGTCATTATTGCTCGGGAAATAGGGGCGAATCACAAAGAAAATACACAAAAAGCGATTCATACTACAGTAGCTTTAGGTATTATTTTAAGTTTAATGATGACGGTATTAGGAGTAGGACTTGCTAGAACGTTATTATCATTAATGGATACACCTAGTGAAGTATATCCACTAGCAGTAACTTATCTTCGTATCTATTTCATGGGTAGTACACCACTTATCATGTATAACATGTTTGTTGGTATATTAAGAGCGGGTGGAGACTCTAAACATCCACTTTATTACTTAATTGTTAGCTCATTACTTAATATTATTTTAGATGTAATTCTTATTCGATTCTTCAATATGGGTGTAGCTGGTGCCGCGATTGCGACAGTATTCTCAGAACTGGTCAGTATGTTACTATGCATGGTTCAACTTATGAGAGAAGAAGGAATATTACATTTATCTTGGAAAGATGTTCGTTTTGACAAAGAAAATCTAAAAGAAATTATTGAATATGGTTTACCTACTGGTTTACAAGGATCTGTTATTGATATCGCAAACGTATTAATTCAATCGTATATCAATACATTTGGTGCAGCTGCTGTAGCAGGCATTGGTGCGTTCTCTAAAGTAGATGGCTTCGTATTTTTACCAGTAACGTCATTCTCTATGGCTCTTAGTACCTTTATTTCACAGAATAAAGGGGCAAATAAAATGGATAGAGTTCGTAGTGGAACTAGATTTGGTTTATTTGTATCACTTGTGATTGTAGAAATAACAGGGGTACTTGTATATATATTCGCACCAGAATTAATTGGTTTATTTAATCGTGATGCGACAGTTATTTCTTTTGGTGTAGGTAGAGCGAGAGTAAGTGCTTTATTCTATTTCTTACTTGGTTTCTCCCATATTGTATCCGCGATACTTAGAGGAATAGGGAAACCAGTTATGCCAGTAGTTGTGATGTTAGTTTGTTGGTGTGCAGTAAGAGTAGTGACATTAATGACAATAGGACAAGTAATCCATGATATACGAATAACGCATTGGTTATATCCAATTACTTGGTTTTTAAGTTCAGTAGTTTATTTCTATTGGTTAAAGAAAGAAAAGTTAATATAAAAAGGTGGGAGCCATAACTTAGCGCGGATTATGGCTCCCATATTTAAAAGAAGGAAATAATGAGTTATTTATGAACGAGTCTATCGATTGTTTCGATGACGTTATCTATATCTAATGGTTTAGCAATATGACCATCCATTCCTGCTTCTTTTGATTTTTTACGGTCTTCACTAAACGCATTCGCTGTCATTGCGATAATTGGCATCGTTTTGGCATCAGGTCTATCTAATTTCCGAATGATTTGTGTTGCTTCATAGCCTGTAAGAACAGGCATCATTACATCCATAAGAATAACATCATATTCATGGATTTGTGAAGAGCTAAATTTATCTACTGCTTCTTTTCCATTCCATGCTTTGGTGATTTTAGCACCAGAAGTCTCCAAAGCAAATTCAGATATTTCCATATTTAGTTCATTATCTTCAACTAATAGAATATTTAATCCTTGAATAGAATATGTAGGTTTATTCGCATTTTCTTTCTTATCTAGTTCTGTATTAATTTCAAATGGAATTGTTACCACGAATGTTGTGCCTTGGCCTTCAATACTATCAAATGTGATTATACCATTCATTTTTGTAACTAATCCTTTAACAATAGGCATTCCTAAGCCTGTACCACCATATTTAGAATGAATACCATTATTTTCTTGTGTAAATGGTTCATAGATTTTCTTTTGGTATTCTTCACTCATACCAATACCTGTATCACTACAAGTAAATTCAATAAGTGCTTGATCCTTAGTTATACTAGGTAATTCACGACATGATATTGTGATTGAACCATTTTTCTTATTGTATTTCACCGCATTACTTAAGATATTCATGATTAATCGTTTTACGTGGGGTTCACTACCAATAAGATTCCAATGTGTAACATCCATATCATTTTGAGTGACAGTAATACCTTGTTCGATAGCTAGCTTTTCTATGACCACAATAACTTCTTCTAATACTTCATGTAAACTAAATGGTTCGTGAAGTAGTTCTACTTCCCCTGATTCTAATTTACCCATGTCTAATACTTCATTAATTAATTCTAATAGAATATTTGAAGCATCTCTAATTTTGGCACGACAATCTGCTTGCTTATCTAAATCATCCGCATAGTATTCCGCTACTTCTAACATGCCACATATACCATTAATAGGGGTACGAATATCATGACTCATTCGTTGTAAAAATTGTGTTTTGGCTATATTTGCGGCATCTGCTTTTTGGGCAGCTTCTAATAATTCTTTCTTATATTCTGTTTCTTTTTTCTCTTCTAATTGCTGATGTTCCGACTCGGAACGTTGTAATAAAGCCCATAAGATAATAATGATACAACCATAGGCAAATAATAAAGTAAGAACATTTAGAATAACAGAGGAAATTACAGATTGATCAGATACATAGGCATAGATGTAATGATCTCTTTGTCTAAGCATAATACCGTAACTATGATTTTCAGCGATATGAATCATATGTTTACTATCCGCATGATCTTTTATGGTTTGTAGTACCGATATGTCATCTGTCTTTTTGCCAATATATGAAGAATCATTACATGCGACAACATATCCATCATCTGCCACAAACATTGTGCCATCACTTGAAGTGCTATAGCCTTCTAATAATGTTTGTAAGGTTAAGATGTAATTACGTGCATAACTAGTTGGATTGTAGTAATAAGAAAGAACTACTCCATGTTTATCTTTTCTTGCGGTAGAAGCTAAAGAAATATAAGAACCATCGGCTAGACTAATTCTTTCAGAATAACTTCTTGCGGTATTATTCATATAGTCTAGAACAGTATCAAGATTGAAGTTTTGTAAAAGATTATCTTCAATATCTTTATTAGAAATATAGCTATATTCAATTTCACCATTTTCATCTAAAACAAGAATTCCATGTAACCAATATTCATTTGCATATTGTTCTAATGTTTCATTCGTTAGCTCTATTCCGAGTTGTTTAGAAGCATCAATACGATTAGTAACTTGATCATTACTTTCTATACAGCGTAATAATTCATGCGTTTCTGTCGCATCATTAAAACGAGTATAAGTAGAACATTGGACTTTAATATAGTTAACTGTTTTGACAAGAGATTGTTCTAATGTATTTGTATGGAGTCGATATGAAACAAGTGTAGAAACAATAGAAAAGAACAAGCCAAAAATAATAACAGGAATCCAGAATTTTTTCCTGTTTACTCTATCTTTAATACTCAAGATCATCCACCTCCAAATATTTAGAAGGATTATCTAAGTATTTACCAATAATCTTTTCTGACGTGCCATCAAGACGCATCTCTTCTAAAGTTTTATCTAATTCTTCACAAATTCCTCTGTCATCATTTTTAGCAAAAGCGATACCAATGCCTACAGTCATTAAATATTCATCTAGAATATGATAACTTGTATCATAGTCCTTCATATACTGAAGAATAGATGTTTCATGTGCTGCAATCGCATCAACGTATCCTTTACTTAAAAAGGTATACATCAGTTCTCTATGTTTTAAACTGACGAGTTTACCAATTTCTGGTATACGAGCATCTATACGATTTAAAAATACTCCTTCTGGTTTAGTAGTAGATTGAACGGCAATATTTTTACCTTCTAAATCCGCTAATGTATAAATATCACTATCTTCCATTACAGCAACAACTTGGTTACTGATCATGTAAGAGCCAGCCCAACGATAATCATCTAATCTACCTTCCATGGAGAAGCATCCCCATATGCAATCGATTTCTCCACTTTCAACTAGATCCTTTTTCTTTTCCCAATCGATATTAACTACTTCTAATTGGTATCCCATTCGTTTGAACGCTTCTGTCGCTAATTCAATATCAATACCTGTTGGAATGCCATCTTCATCTAAATAATTAAATGGTGGATATGAATCACTACCCACTCTAATAATAGGTAGATTAGATGTATTACTACTAACTTCTTTCTGTATACAACCCGTTAATGATGTCATTAGCATTAAACTAACTAATACAATAATGCCTAACGGTTTTCCCTTTTGTCTCACTAAAGATAACTCCAATCTAAATCTTCTGTGTTTGTCTTACCTAAATAAAAAAAGACCCCACTATAAATATGAGGCTATAGTGAGTGCTACAAAAAGTGCAACTGGCTACCATTTTACAGGCCCTATAGCTTTGCGTCACAACCTTTCGATTGTTTTGCTCATATTTATTTATCGATATTCTAGCGGAAATAAAAGATGGCTGTCAATAATAATTGTGAAATATAAGACAAATAGATGGCAATCCCAAGAAAAAACCTTGGGATTGGTGGCAAAAATCTTGGGATTGGCGGCAAAAATCTTGGGTTTGGTGGCGAAAATCTTGGGTTTGGTGGCGAAAATCTTGGGTTTGGTGGCAAAAATCTTGGGATTGGCGGCAAAAACCTTGGGTTTGGCGGCAAAAAAACTTGGGTTTGGTGACAAAAAACTTGGGTTTGATGTGAATTTAGAAAAATGTCGCAAAATATGCTAGAAAAACATTGAAAAACGTCGCAAATGCACTATTTTTTGTAAAACGGGGCAAAAACACATAAAAAATTCAAGAAAAACGGGGCAAAATGATATGAAATTCGTTGCAAAAACGGGGCAGAAAGATTATTGTTTAGTTGGAGATAAATGTTTATGTTTAGAAAAGACGCAAATATTGTTGGGGATTGGATAATAAATTCTAAAAAAGCATTGTTAGTGACAGGTGCTAGACAAATAGGTAAAACTTGGTTGATTAGAGACGAAATACAAAAAAGTGGTTATAAAAAGTTTGAAATAAACTTTATTGATCAGCCAAATATGATTTCTTATTTAAATACGAAAGACAGTGCAGAAGAGTTTTTAGTTAAATTAAAAATGATTATGCCAGAAGATTGTAAACCTCATGAAACAATAGTATTTTTTGATGAAATACAAAAATGTCCTGAAATTGTCACAAAAATAAAATTTTTAGTGGATGAAGGAAGCTTTAAATATGTGATGAGTGGATCACTACTTGGAGTAGAACTTCATGGTATCGCTTCAGCACCAGTAGGATACTTAACAATTTTGAAAATGTATCCAATGGATTTTGAAGAATTTATGATAGCTAATGAGATATCTAAAACAACATTAGATATGCTAGAAAATAAGTATCAAAAATGTGAGCCTATTGATGATTTTATTCATCAAAAATTGTTATCGTTGTTTTATATTTATCTAATTGTTGGTGGAATGCCAGATGCAGTAAAAAAATATATTGAAACAAAAGATATTCGAGAAGTAGATAAAATTCAAAAAGATATTGTTGCACTATATAGAGAAGATTTTTCTCAATATGAACTTAAAGATAAAAAACTTAAGCTAAAATCAATCTATGATGTTATTTCTGCGGAATTAAATAAACAGAATAAGAAGTTTGTTTTCACTATGCTAAACAAAGAACTTAAATTTGAACGTTATGAAAATAGTTTCTTGTGGCTAAAAGATGCTGGTGTTGCTTTACCTGTTTATAATGTTGAAGCACCATGTATACCTCTTTTAGCAAGTAAAAGGTCAAATGTTTTTAAACTCTTCACAAATGATATCGGATTACTTACAAGTGCTTATCCTACTGAAACCAAAATTGAATTAATGAATAAAAATGGTGAAGTAAATGATGGAGCACACTTTGAAAATGCAGTTGCTCAACAATTAACAGCGAATGGACTAACACCATACTTCTGTAAAAAGAAAATAGGTGAATTAGACTTTGTAGTAGAAATGAGTGGTAAAGTTATTCCTATTGAAGTGAAATCTGGGAAAGACTATAAATTACATAAAGCATTAGATAATTATATGAAAGTGTTAGATTATCATCTTGATAAAGCATATGTATTATCTATAGGAAATATAGAAAAAGAAGGGAACATAACATATCTTCCAATATATATGTGTTACCTTCTAAAAGAAAAAGTATTAGATCAAATGATTGTTGATTTAGATTTGACAGGACTATAAAAATAAGCCTTAATTCGTGTAATAAACAAGGATTAAGGCTTTATACGTTTATTAGTTTAACGCAGCATCATAGAGTTTCTTATTTACTCTAGCAGTTACTTCTAGATAATATAAGTCATCCGCAACAGAAAGTTGACTTTCATCTACAGAATCGATTTTATCTAACCATTCAAGTTCTTTCGTTACTAGATTTGTATAGTCTAATAACAAGCTTGCTGTATCGTCAGAACTATCATATTTTTGCATAAATGCGATATATTCATCCATGAATGATTCATAACCATCCATCATTTCTTTAAAACTTGGTGTTACAACATCACTTACAACAGAATCATTATTACTGTCTGTAGAAGCACTTTCAACTGTTACCTCAGGAGTAGGTGTAGTTTCTACAGGTTCTTCAGCTTTAGTAATTTGAATTGTCATTTCTTTAAATCCAGATTTAGAAATGGATAAACTATTTCCATTAACGTCTTTTCCAGTAAAGCGGTCGCTTTCTTTAGAATAATCTACATTGAATCCAGCTTGGATACATTGATCAATGTAGCTAGTTAATTCATCTTCATCAGTATTACCAACTACGATAGTAACTTTTGCGTCTGTATTTTCACGGACTTTTCCTTGATTAGAAGAAGCTTGAGGAATCAAAGCTGCTAAATTACTAGAAGGCCATGAGAATTCTGCATATTCTTCAGGTGCATATAAATCTAGACCAATTTCATTACTTGATTCAAGATAAGACAAATTTAATTTGTAGCCATCGCTATTATAGGCATTGTAGTAACCTGAGCTAGAAGTAGAGTCATAGGTGAATCCATTGTCTTTACATTTTTCAACATAACTATTAAATTCAACTTCACTTGCTTTATTTATTGTTACCCATAAATAGTCATCACTATTAGAATCAATTGTTCCATATTTAAATGATGGTTTTGGTAACAAAGATGCTAAACCACTACTAGGCCATTCAAGCTTTTCATATGTTTTAGAAGAACTAGAATCTTTCTTATTCGTGCTATTACTATTATCTTTGCTTGATAAACAACCACTAAATGAGAATACAACTAGTAATAAACAAGCAGCTAATACGCCTAGTGTTTTTGTGTTCTTGATCTTTTCTTTTACGATTTGCATGCCACATAAATAGGAATATAAGAATAGTGCAAATAAGATTAAGCCGAAAATCCCTTTGAAGATTTCATGTGATGTTAAGTTCCCCATACCAACCATGAAAGAAATTACAGCTGCAGCTAAAGTGAATTTTGATTGTTTGCTTTTCTTATATTCGAATAGCTCATCTCTTTTATCGTTTAGTTCTTGTTTTTCTTTCTCAGCTTGATATTGATTCTTTTGCATTTCTTTGATGGTCTTATATTTTTCTTTTTCTATCTTTACCGCATCACTATCTAGTAAGACTTGTTTTTGACCACAATAAGGACAAGTGATTTCCTGTTGATCAGAATCAATAGACATTTCCCCACCACAATGTTTACATTTCAGTTTAATTAATCTTGTTTCAGATTGATTGGATAAAGAAGCACCACAGTTTTCACAAAATAATGCTCCATCTTTATTATCGGCTCCACACTTTTGACATTTCATATTTTTACGCCCTCCATTTAAAAGTAAAAGCTTATAAATGGATATTAGAACTGCACTTTAAGTGCAGTCAAAAAAGAACATCAAATCGATGTTCTAATGTTTATAAGGTTTAAATGGTAGAGCATTTGTTATGTGTGGACCAACGTTTTTCTCCATCCACATGACATTGTAATAACGATTAAATTTATAACCACATTGCGGAAATAAACCTACTTGTTTATATCCTAGATGTTCATGGAATTGAACACTATTCTTTGTTAGATATTCATCTTCTACTTCAGGATAAGTGATACATGCATACATGCTTTGTATACCTTGAGCAATTAATTCCTTTTCTAGCTCGTTATATAGTGCTTTTCCTATACCTTGTTTATGTGCGTCTTTCTTTGTATAGATGCTTGTCTCTACACAATACTGGTACGCAGCTCTTTCTTTTAAAGGACTAGCATAGGCATAACCTACAATTTCATCATTTTGAATGGCGACTAAATAAGGATAGTTTTGAAGGGTGTGTGCTATACGTTTTTCAAATTCTTCTACACTAGGTACATCGTATTCAAAAGTGATAGCTGTATTTAAAACATAATAAGAATAAATGTCTACTAATGCTTTCGCATCTTGTGTTGTTGCAGTACGGATAATCATGATTATTCTCCTTTTTAAAAGGCTAGTAAACCTAGCCTTAAGAATTATTTTAAGTTTAGTGCTTTATCGATGAAAACATGCATTTCAGCTATTGTTCTCCAGAATACTTCACCTTGTCCACGGTCGTGTGATCCTAATTTTAATACACGTAATAAAATTGGATTGTCACTTGTATTACATTCCTGCATTGTCGCAGAAAAGCTTTTTCCATGATATGGAGGAACGTTATTATCGCATTCACCAGTTTGAATATATGTTGGTGGATAATCAACTTTTTTAACATTATGTACAGGAGAATAGCTTAAGAAATATTCAAAGCTTTCTTTGCTCGCTCTTGGATCACCATATTCTGTGATATACATAGCACCACGGTCATCTTCAACAAAATGAATCATATCTGTGTGAGGAACAGAGTCAATTACACATCCCCATAAATCTGGTCTCATTGTGACTAAGGTACTCATTAATAATCCGCCGTTAGAGCATCCAACAATAACAATGTGTTTAGGAGAAGTCCATTGTTCTTCAATTACCTTTTCACTAATAGCAATAAAGTCGGTGTAGCAATTCTTTTTATTCATTAGCATGCCACCTTCATGCCACTTTGGACCATATTCATTTCCACCTCTTAGTAGAGTATGAACATAAATTCCACCATTTTCTACCCAACTACGAATATTAGTTTGAGATACTCTTTCTACAGATTGAGGAGGCATAGATACATTATATCCACCATAGCCATAAATCATTGTTGGATTAGAAGAATCACATTTAATACTATTTAAATGAACAAAATAATAAGGAATAGGTGTATTATCAGCACTATTAGCCCATTTCAAATCTACTACAATATCAGGATTCTTTTCTTGTCCCTTTGTTAATGGAGAAAGGGTTGTGCCATCAAATTTAAATAGTTGTGGATAAGAAGTGAATGAATCGACTGATAATATAACAAAGTCTTTTCCTTTTCCTGCTAAATCCACGTTAGATATTTTTTCTGGTAATTCGATGAATTTCTTATCTGTTACATTATATAAATAGGAACATGCATCTTTTGTTTGTAGTAAATATAATTTTCCATCTAGAGTAAATCCATTACTTAAAAAGTAATCAGTTTCATCGAGAACTGCTGTGGCTTTATCAAAAGAATCACCTTCATTAACTTTTAATAAGATTCCGTGAATCGTATCCTCGTGAGTAATGAAATAATGCGTATGATTAATTGTATCAATATAAGATATCTCCAAAGCATTTGTTTCATTAATTGGAGTAACAACACCTGTATTTTCGTTAAATGCAAAGTAATAATCATGTGAATAGTCTTTACTAAAAGCAAACATGATTGTTTCTTGATCATTAGCTGCTGTTACATGTCCGAATATTGAGTAATTTGGAAATGTAAAAATTGTTTCTACGATATTCTTCTCCGCATTATATCGTTTGATGCTTGTTATAGAATCATTGCCATTAACTTCTGTGCAAGCAGCATATAAATATTTTTTTGTTTTAGACCATGTACCACTAAATGTTAAAGGCAAAGAAGCTAATATTTCACCTTTACTAAAATCATATGCTAAATAATCAGGACGAGGTGCAGCATCTATTTGAGCCATGATTCCAATTAAATTATCATCAACTGGACAACTTTCAGCGAAGAAAGGGGTTCTCTTTGGTAAATCATATCGTTTAAATAGTGTTTTTGTTTTATTGAAATTAGAATCTAAAGAAATAATTGAATAATTTCCTTCTGTTTCTTCTGTCGCAATATAACCATCTTTCCATGGCGAGATGCTAATAGGTAGTGTAGGAACCTTTTCTTGTTTTAATTCTTCAATTTTATGATTCACTTCATCTTTGTTGAACCATGCATCAGTAAAATCATTTTCTCTTTTAGTGAAATCTAAAACTTCAGGATCATTTGTATTTCTTAGCCAAGTATAAGGACAAGGCAATTTGAAACCAAAATGATTTTCGACTAAATCACTTTTTCTGCAAGATGGATATTGATATTTAGACATTTCTATATTCTACCTTTCCATTAATCAATACAGTTTCTAGATTTGCATAAACATATTGTGTTGGTAAAGCATCATAAATTTGAATATCGGCGTCTTTTCCAACTTCAATTGAGCCAACTTTATCTTCACATAAGATTACTTTAGCAGGATTGCATGTAATTAATCCTAGAGCTTTAACAGGATCCATACCTCTTCTTACAGCTTCTCCAGCTTGATAAACTAGAAGATTATTAGGTGTAACAGGTCCATCAGTCATAACACATACTTTGACGTTTCTGTCATCTAATCCTTTTAAGCATTCAAAGTCAATCTTTCCGCCTTCACCAGCAAATAGACCTGAACAAATAGGACCAAAGATAACACCGTGAACATGCGAATCTGTTAAAACATCATAATAATCACTAGCACCTTGCGCATGGTCTATAGTTACTAAAATGTCAAATTCTTTTGCAATTTCTACAACGGTAACCATATCATGCATATATGTATGTACTTTTAAAGGAATTTCTTTTTTGATTACAGGGATTCCATGTTCTAAACCTAAATCGTATTTTGGCATTTTACTAGGATCACCATTTGCTACTTCTTTTTTTGCCATATATTCTTTAACTTTACGTAGGTAATCTCTTAATACAAAAGCAATTCCCATACGTGTCATAGGTAAAGCACCTTTTTTAGAATAAACACCTTTTGGGTTAATTCCCATGGCAGCTTTTAAAGCAACAGGGTGTTTTAATAGTCTCTCTTGTATTTTTCCTTCGTTGGACTTTAGAACGATAGCCCAACCACCAATAACATTTCCACTACCAGGAGTTAAGCAAGAAGTGGTAATACCATTTTTGATTGCAATCTTAAATTGTTTATCGTTAGGATTGATACCATAATAAGCATCAAGCTCAGGAGTGGCAGGATTAGTTAATTCATTTAAATCGCCACCATCGTTTGTAACGCCACCAATATGACTATGAGCATCAACAAAACCAGGAATAACAACCTTATTTGTGGCATCAATTATTTTTGCGTCTAAGCTTGTAAGATCATTTCCTAAAGCTTCAATTTTTCCACTGTCATTGAGTAAAAGATTTGTTTTTACTACATTATCTTTACCCATTGTATAGATTGTTCCATTTTGAATTAGATACATCTCATTTCATCTCCTTTTTTATAGATTACTTTTCCATTCATATAGGTTGTTTCAATACTAGCACTATATGTTTCTAAAGGATTTGCACTCCATATTACGATATCTGCACGTTTTCCAACTTCTATAGAACCTGTTTGATCATATATGCCTAATATTTTTGCTGGAGTACTTGTCATCATAGGTAATACTTTTGTTTCATCGTGCATTACTTTCATCATACTAATTCCTAGCCATAAAACATCTTCTCTTATTTGGAAACTACTATCTACACCAGATAATGCAACAGGCATGCCTTCTTCACTTAATTTAGCGATTGCTTTTAAGTCAATAGTCATAGCTATATCATCCATCGTCATCGAAGAAGAACGAACCACTAGTGAAGTATTATTATTAATAACCCATGTATCTTTTTCACTTAATCCAAAGCCATTACATAAAACTAATTTAATATTTTTATATGGTTCTACAATCTCTTTTACATGCGCAATATCTTGAACATTATCACAAGAGATAAATAGAGGAAGTTCACCAGTAACTACACGTTGTATAGCTTCAAGTTTCATATTTCTTTCTGGTACATCTTCTTTTTTATATTCACTTGCTAAACGTAATTGTTCTTTTAATTGCTCGAATAACCACATTTTTGTTTGCGGAGCCGCTTTAGCTTTATATGAATTTTTGACTTTTTCACATACACTAGCTTTCATGCCTGCATATGGATTTAAGCACATCTTAAATGGGTTAATTCCATCAACTTCGTATACAGCCATAGTTCCGCCAAATAAGTTGTTATCTGTTGGTGTAACACCCACAGTTGTTAAGCCAAATGCTCCTAGTTGTTGAGTTGTTGCTGCGTGTCCATTAAACGCATAACGAACATCTAACTCTGGAGTAATAGGATTACTTAATTCATCATTATCTTGGGAAGAAGGGCGAATTTCACTCATTGATCCATTAATTCCCCAAAAGGATAATGTTTGAATAAAACCTGGAAATATTTCTTTTCCACTAGCATCTAATACATCATCTTCATCTTGAATTTCTTTTGCAATTTTAGTTATTTTTCCATCTTTGACTTGAATATCGCTTTCATAAATCAAACCATTACCGTCGTGAATGCGACCACCATGAATAATCATTCGAATATATCCTCCATTTATAAACAAATTAATTATAGCAACAATCGATGATTGAAAATGTGAAAATTGAATAATGAAAACATGTTGATTCTGTATTTAGAATTGTAATTGTTTTTTTAAGGTTGATATATAGT
>CAVIQY010000034.1:0-22194 GCA_963645035.1 bacterium
TAAATGTATCTTGTATCATTTTAATTGACATATTTTTCATACCGTATCTATAATCTTGTTTGTTAGGGAGGTTTTATATGTATAAAACAGAAAATTTTACACCCGCAGATTTTAAACCTGCTCGATTTGAGTCAGAAGGAAAGATAACTCTTCATGGAGAAGAAATTGCTTATCACACAGTTAGTGAAGATAATGTATTCTATGAAAACGATGGTAAACCTATCGCATCAATCTTCTCTTATTCTTATTTTAGAAATGATGTAGCTGATCCTGCTAATCGTCCTGTTATCTTTGGATATAATGGTGGACCTGGTAGTTCTAGTATGTATGTTCATACAGGATTCCTAGGAACACGTCGTTTATCTTATGGTGAACCTGATAGACCTAGTGCATTAGGACCATATACAGTCATTGATAATCCTGATTGCTTATTAGATGTAGCTGATATTGTATTAATTGATCCTGTAGGAACTGGATATGGTGTCTTACTAGATGATTCTAAGAAAGATGTATTCTATGGTATTGAAGAAGATGCTGAAGCTTTATTAACATTTATCGAAACTTGGTTACATCGTTATAATCGTTGGCTTTCTCCTAAATATCTAGTTGGTGAAAGTTATGGTTGTACTCGTTCCGCAACAGCTGCAGGTATTGCCGCAACTAGAGGTAAAGAAAGAAGCTATGGCGTTACATTTGATGGTATTGTCATGATTGGTAACACCGTAACTGTTGGTAAATACTTTGGTGAAGGAATTCCTGTAGAAACTAGTGTTTTAGGTTTTCCAACATATGCTGGTGTTAACTGGTATCATAACCACCCATCTGATCAAACTGTTGAAGAATTTGTTATGGAAGCGAAAAAATTCGCTGACACAGAATATGTATTAGCTTTATATCAAGGTGAAGCATTAGATAAAGAAACACGCGAACACATTATTGAAAGATGTATGTATTACACAGGTGTATCTAGAGAATATCTAGAAAAACGTGATTTAAAGATTGAAGATGATACATTTAGAGGAGAAGTGATCAAGTCTAAAGGATTAGCTGTTTCTCGTTATGATGGTAGAGTAACTAGACCTTTATATACTTCTCAACTAGTAGAAGAATCAAGTGTTGGTCTAAGAGATGATGCGACTGCAGATCGTTGGGATACATACTTCTATGCCGCATTAAATGGTGATTTATTACCTAGATTAAATGTAAAACTAGAAAGATCTTATGCCCCTATTTGTTCTTATTGGCAAAATTGGAATAAAGAAGCACCAATGGGCACAACTGGTGAACAATTACGTAACGCAATGTGTCGTACTCCTGGCATGCGTACCTTCTTTGCCAATGGTTGGTTTGATGTATGTACAGAATTTGGTTATGTATGGCATACATTAGATCATGCAGGACTACCAAAAGATAGAGTCTATGTAAAAGGTTATCCTTCTGGACATATGATTTATCTTGGTGAAGAAAACGTAAAATCATTATGTGCTGATATTCGCTCCTTCATCTTAGGTAACGATCCTACCAAATAATATTTAAGGCTTGGAATTTTCCAAGCCTTTTATTTTATCGCTCTTTTACAAGCTTCATTAATTCTTTTCATTTTTCTTTCGTCTATCTTGATCATTTTTCTATCTTCTGTAAATATGCCATTACATTCATCTTGTATATCCGATACTTGTGTATATATACAACCTGATAAACCTTTTGGAATATTTGGAAGAATTGAATTTTTATATAGTTTTTGAATTGCTTCGTTTAATGCTATACGATCCTTATACTTTTTATATCCATAGACTTTTTCTGCTTCACTATGTTCTTTTTCTAGATAAGAATAACCACCAAATTCACTAAGGATAATGATTCTTCCATCACTTTTTGGTAGTCTAAATGGAAAGAAATAGTTATGAATACTCTTAAAGTCTCCTGCACCTTGATCATACCAACCACTTGTACTATCTACGAGTCGTAAGGCATCATAACTCTTAATAAATTTGGTTACTTCTTCACTATCGAACTGTCCCCAACCTTCATTAAAAGCTACCCACGAAAAGATACAAGAGAAATTATATAGATTATCAAGCATATCGCTAAGTTCTTGATAATACATATCTCTACTTTCTTGGCTACTTCTAGCAAATAATTCATAGTTATGGTCATTTGCTTTTGTAAAGCCTAGATTTGGTTTTACTGCTACAAATTTAAAATCATAGGGTCCACCACCACTAGGCATATCTTGCATGACAAGTAGTCCTAACTTATCACATAGATAATAGAATCTTCTGCTTTCTACTTTTGCATGCACCCTAAGCATGTTAAATCCCATTTCTTTGATCTTTGTTAATTCATATAGTAAAGCTTCTTCACTTGCATAAGTTAATAAACCATCTACCGTATAACCTTGGTCTAATAAACCTGTTAAGAAAATTGGTTCATTATTTAAACAAAATCTTGTGACTCCTCTATCATCTACTCCTTTAGATACTTTACGCATACCAAAGTAGCTTTTTATTGTTTCATCACTTGTCGCTATATATAAGGTATATAAGAATGGATCTTCGGTTGACCAAGCATGAACATCATCAATTTTAAACATATAGCTTTTTTCACTCGTTAAGCCACGATGAACAAGATCATCTTTTTCAAATACGGTAATCACAGCTTGGCTAAAGTTACCAGCCATATTGATATAAACTGTTTGATGATCATAATCTACAGTAATCTTTATATCTTCAATACTTTCTTTTGGTAATTCTTCTAACCAAACACTTTGCCATATACCATAACTTGGTGTATACCACATTCCGCCATGTTCTCTTTTTTGTTTACCATAAGCATAGATTCCTGAATCAGAATAGTCTTTTACCGCTACGATTAGTTCATTTTCTACTTTTATCGCACTACTTACATCTAAACTAAAAGGCGCATAACCTCCAACGTGACTACCAACATATATTCCATTCAAATAAACAGTAGCTTCTTGATCTACTGCTTCAAAGTTTAAAAAGACACGATTTTCCGTTAATCTGTTTCTAAATCTTTTTCGATAATACAAAGTTTCATTATTTTCTAACGTCTTATCTTCTGCTAAAGATAACTTAGAACCAATCGCAAAAGGCACAATCCTATCGCAAAAGGCACAATAATTCTTTTCCAATCCGATTTAGTTGGCTCATTCTCGTCTTTAACGATTTGATATTCCCATTCCCCATTTAATGAATAATAACTATCCCTTTGTAAATACATACGAGGATATTCAGTTAATGGTCTTTTAATATTGATATTTTCTCCCCATGAGCTCATTAGTGTTTTCATTTTTTATTTCTCCCAAAGAAATAAAGATGAATCCCTGTCACAAGAAGTAAGAATAAATGTAAACAGAACATCATTTTTAGTAATTCTATTTCTGTCGCAAGCGATAAGCTAATTGTATGGGCATAAAGTAACGTAATGCATAAGGAAATCGCAATACCTACTAGTTCAATAATCTTTAATGAGAATTGATATTTTCTTAAAAACTTTAAGCTATATATACCACAAACTAAAATTACACCTGTTAAGAAAAATGAAGCTGAAAACAAAGTAAAATTCGCTATCTTATAAAACATTAAAATAAAGATAGATAATAGTACTCCAAGTGATATAGCTAATAGTATTTCTGATAATAATTTTGTATATTTTTCTTTCATATTCTTATTATATTCTACAAATTACTGATTTTGTTGTTTCTTACGATAATTGCTTGGTGAAATACCAAATTCTTTTTTAAAAGCATTAGAGAAATGATAAACACTACTAAAGCCAAATTTATTCGCAATACTTTCAATTGAATCATGCGTTAAACGTAATTCTCTTACCGACTTATATAAGCGACGAATTAAGATATAGTGTTGAGTACTACAAGATAAACATTCCGAGAATGCTTTATAAATATAGTTTGGTGAATAGTTATAATATTCTGCTAATTCTTCTATTGTGATTGAAGAAGAAATATGTTCATCAATATATTTCATACATTTACGACACACTTTTTCTTTTTGTGTCATTTTTTCTTTATATGCTAAACGTGTACCTTGATGGTGTAAACGATAATCTAGTTCCATCATTTTCACTTTTTCTAAAGCCGTTCGCGCTAGAATGTAACTTCCCGATATTTTATTTTGTATCGCATCATTAATATGTTGAAATTGATATACATAGTAATCATCACATACAAGATTCTTAATAAAAATGACATCATCTTCAATGATTTGATCCATTTCTTCACTTAAATCTAATTTTTGGGACTCATAATCAATACTGACAATCGAACTATTCTCTTCACAACTTTCAAAATAAATCAAAGAAGCTTCAGGTAAATATAAATAATCCCCTTTTTCTAGGTGAAAAGTAATATTCAAATAATGTATATCAAAAGATCCTGTTAGTCCTATAACTATACGATTAGACACAAGTGATAATGGACCTGCTTCAAAATGATTCTTTGCCATTTTCAAAGAAAAAAGATAAGGCTTAATTTTTAAGTCTTGAATCATCCTTGACACTTCATCTTCATATAACAGATTTTCATAAATTGGAGGATTTACCATGTACATATCATAGCATATTTGTATCGATTGATATAAAAAACTGTAAAGAAGTAAACATTGTGAAGAATTTATCAATATATGATAATAATTTCACAGAGAGGGAAAACAAAATGAAAAAATTATTAAGTAGTATTTTAGCGATTACTTTAGTAAGCAGCTTAGTTGGTTGTTCACAAAGTAATGACACTGCAAGTTCTACCCCTACTCCAACTGATGCTGGAGTACAAGTAGATGAAGAAAAAACTGCAGATGTAGTCATTGTGGGTGCTGGTGGAGGTGGCTTAAGTGCCGCAATCGAAGCCGTTAAAGATGGTGCCGAAAGCGTCATCATTCTAGAAAAGACAAGTGTAACTGGTGGTTCAATGAACTATACAAGTGGATCTATGTCTGGTGCCGAAACAATCATCCAAGAAATCGATGGTGTCGAAGACACAAAAGAATCTTATGTACAAGATATCTTAAAGAATGGTGCATATTTAGGTAATGAAGAACTCATCCGCGAATATGTAGATGAAGATGTTGACGCGATTAATTGGCTATGGGAAAACGGTCTAAGTGATAATAAATTTTCTACTGACCGTACAACAGGAACAATGAGTGTATTCGCTCCTGAACATGCCTTATATTCTGTAAAGAGAACCTATAAAGCTAGTCCTGATGATAGTGAAAAATACAAGTGTGCAGCACACGAAATTCTAGATGCTGAACTTGCTAAATTAGACAATGTCACAATTGATTTCCAAACAACTGCTGAAAGTCTAGTAGCAAATAGTGAAGATCAAGTATTAACTGTTATTGCAAAAAATGGTGATGGTAAGACCGTATCTTACACAGCAAATAAAGGTATCATCATGGCAACTGGTGGTTATAGTGGTAACCAAAAGATGATGGGAACTTTCACAAAATATGGTGGTGAATACTTACCAGGTGGTGCTAGTACAGCTGATGGTTATGGCATTTATATGATGCAAGAAGTTGGTGCTAATATTAACGAAGAATGGATGAGCTATGTTCCTACATTCCCAATGGGACTTGATACAGGAAATGGTCCAGGAAAAATCGCTCCTACATATTTATGGAAAACTGGTGGTATTTGTGTTAATAAAGAAGGTAACCGTTTCGTCAATGAAACAGAATCTGCTGTAGAAGTTCGTGAAACAGCTCTAGAAGAACAACCTGACGCAATCCAATATGATATTTTCACAGATAAGATTATTGCGGATGCGGAAGAATTAAACGCTTCTGTATTCTGGACATATTACTACGCTCCAGAAAAGCCTTATAACCAATATGTTGTATCTGCAGATTCTATCGAAGAATTAGCTGAAAAGATTGGTGTTCCAGCTGATAACTTAAAAGCTACAATCGAAAAATATAACGAATGTGTAGAAACACAAACAACAGATGAATTTGGTAGAGAATATACTGAAGATAGCTTAAATACATATAATGTTGCGATTAACAAAGTTGATGGCGATAAATATTATGCTGTAGCACTTAAAGCATTATGTGTTATGACACTAGGTGGCGCTGAAATCAATACTAAAGGTCAAGTATTAGATACAGAAGGAAATGCTATCCCTGGTTTATATGCAGCTGGCGAATGTGTTGGTGGCGTTTGGGGTAAATTCGTATCTGGTGGAACTGGTATTATGGGTCCAATCGTATTTGGTAGAATTGCCGCAAGAAATGTTATGAGTGAAGACTTAGCTACAGGCTATACATTAAAGACTCCTCAAACAGTTATCACAAGTGATATGTTCACAAGTTCAACTTCTACTTCATCACGTTTCGATATGACAACACCTCTAAATGATGGCGAATATGAAGCTACAGTAGATGGTCAAGAAGGCGACTTAACAGTTAAAGTCACAATCGCTGATGGAAAGATCAGTAATGTAGAAGTTCTTGAAGCTCATGAATCAAGTTTCACAACAGAAGCACAAGAAAAAGTACCACAAAGAATTGTTGAAAATAACAGTCCTGATGTAGATACAGTTAGTGGTGCTACACTTACTTCTAATAGAATTATGGATGCTGTCGCAATCTGTCTAGAAGACGCAAGCAAATAAATAAACTAACTCTCCTTAAAGGTTTAGTAACTTAATGTTTACTAAGCCTTTTTTCGTTTTATACATGCTATACTTATCTCATGAAAATACTTATTCTTCCTGATATCTCACCTAGTAGAAATAGTTTTCTTTTAACGAAAGAACTCATACATTTATTTATGCAAAATGGTAATGAATGTATTGTTTCGGCCCCAAAAGAATATCATTTTGCATGTCCAACTGTTGATGCGCCTCGTCCTAAAAAGAAGCTATTCACGGATGAGGGCAAATGTTATGAAGAATGGTTATATCATACAGGTAGACTAAATTTAAAATATCTTCATAAAGATATTTCCGCTATATCATTATGTATTCAAAAAGAACGTCCAGATTATATTGTAGATTTAGGTAGACTTAGTGCATCAATTGTCGCAAGAATGTATCATATTCCTTTTTATTCATTTGTACAAAGTATGTACTATCGCGAAAAACCATTTTCAAAAGAGATCTTAAATCCTTTAAATATCGTATTAACAGAAAATCATTTAGAACAAGTTCTTCATGTTTATGATTTATTTTCTTTTGCGACAAAAAGAATTGTTTTTTCTCATTCTGTTGTCTCTCTCATTCCTGAAAATGTAGATGTAGAACGTTATGCTATACCACTACCTGAAGAAGTCGCTTTAACTTCACCTAGTGTCGCTATCTTTTTTACTAATTTAGATGAATCCGCAAAGAAATTATCTAAACTCGTAAAAGAAGCTTTCTTATCTGCTCCGTATGCAGTACATGCTTATATTCCTAATGTCACTAAGGAACAAATTGAAAATATCACCTTTATGCCTCGCATTGAATTAGGAACACTTGCTAGAACAGATGTTGTTATCCATGATGGTAACAGCTATTTGTATCATGCATGTATCACTTTAGGTATTCCACAAGTCATTATCAATACTGGTGAACCAGAACAAATCTATGAATGTGCAGTGACCAAGAGATGTGGTTTTGGTGTGTCGATTAATCAATATGAATTAACTGTTGCTTCGCTTTATGAAGCATATCGTAGAGTTCTTTCTTCTCCTACATATAAAGAAAGAGCTGAACTTGCTAAGATCAATACCAACAAGTTAAGCTCTCTTGATTTATTCTATTAGTCGAATGTTTCTCTCTTAATTTCTTTACCTAGAACAATATATAGAAGATCTTCTCTATTTTCTACACATGTTTGTAAAGTAACGAAGTTATCTTCATCTGTAATTGTAATACCTGTATCTAACGAATTATCATATTCGTTTTTTACTTTATTCATATATGCAGATAATTGTTCACTTGTATAACTTGGAGAGAATGGTGATTCTTCTCTAGTACCTGTGAAAGAATCTTTCTCATAGAAGAATGCATCTGTTACAACATATGTTCTTTGTTCATGATTGAATGTTAATGTAAAAGTATCGTATTTATCATAGTTACTTGCATCTTCAAATTCATGTAAAGGTCCAAACTTTAAGTTATGATCTCTATATACAAAGTGTCCATAGATAATAATATTTTGGTCTGTAGGTAGGTTATTTTCATCTAATACGTTACTTCCATCCATAAATTCTTGTCCGAAGTCTGCACTAGATTTTGTAATATCTGTTCTTAGATATTCTGCGTTTGCTGCATTTACATCACCTTGACCATCTTCAATAATATGTGACTTAACAATTAAACCACCATATTGATCTTCACAATCTTCAGGATAGTTATAAAGTAGGTTATTCTTAAATTCTAATATTCCTACATAATCACTATTTAATGTGTGATATTCATTGTATATCGGATCATATTTTTGCCCTAATTCTGATTCACCAATCTCACTAGATGCTGTAGCAGCTTCTGTCGCTGTAGCTTCAGCTTCACTACCCTTTTTATTTCCTACTAAAGCATGTGTTCCTAGTCCTACAAGTAATATCAGTAAGGCACAGAATACACCAACAATAATTTTTCCAGCTTTAGATAACTTTCTTTTTTTCTTTGTACTTTCCATGTGATTCACTCCAATAAATTAACCTAGTACCCTATTAATTTCTTCCAATGTAATGGGACCATCGCGTAATATTATAGCATTATTCTTGCTAATATCCACAATCGTACTAGCTTTACCAAATTCTGTATCTCCAATTAACATTCCTGCAATTAAAGGACATGCTTTTTCTATTTCATCTAATGTTGTACAAGTCTTTTCACCTGATTGATTGGCACTTGTCATAAATAATGGTGATCCAACTTGTTCGATAATCTCTTTTATCTCTTTACTTGTAGCCATTCTTATCGCAAGAGTTTCCATACCACTATTTACATAAGCAGGAATACTCTCCTTCTTTTTCAAGATTAAAGTAATAGGCCCAGGCATAAAAGCACGGATTAACTTTTCAGCATTTTCATTTACATAGGCAATACTTTTAATTTGTTCTTCATCTTTACACATAATTGGAAATGCTTTCGTTGCAGGTCTATTTTTTACATCACGTAATTTTTGTTCTGCTTTCTCACTATTCATTCTTGCACATACGCCATATACCGTATCTGTAGGAACAGAAATTACTTCATCATTTTTTAATAACTCGCTTAATTTATCTAAGTCGCATTTACTATATCTAGGAATCATTTCATTCACCTTCATTCATTCCTATCTATTTTAGCGTATAATATTAAAAACTGGAGGATATTATGATTAGTTTTCAAAGTGATTATGAAGAAGGTTGTATTCCTGAAATTTTAGAAGCACTTCAAAATACAAATTTCGAACAAACAAGTGGTTATGGCATTGATCCACACTCAGAAAATGCAAAGAAATTGATTCGTAAAGCGTGTAAATCTCCTAGAGCAAAAATAGAATTTGTTGTAGGTGGTACACAAGCAAACTTAACAGTAATTTCTTCTTGTCTAAAACCTTATGAAGGTGTCATTTGTGCAAGTAGTGGTCATATCAATGTTCATGAAACAGGTGCTGTAGAAGCGACTGGCCATAAATGTTTAGTAGCACCTACAAAACATGGCAAAATTAATGCTAAAGATGTAGAACAAATGATTATCGATCAAAGAGATGATCCATCAAGTGAACATATTGTTAAACCAGGAATGATTTATATTTCTTTCCCTACAGAAACAGGAACACTTTATACAAAGAAAGAACTTGTCGATTTAAAAGCTGTTGCTAAAAAACATAAACTATTCTTATTTATTGATGGTGCACGTCTAGGTTATGCTTTACAAGCCAAAAAGAATGATGTCACTTTAGCAGATATCGCTAAATATTCTGATGTTTTCTATATCGGTGGCACAAAAGTAGGAGCTTTATTTGGTGAAGCAATCGTCATGACAAATCCTTTAATTAGTGACCACTTTAGATATAGCATTAAACAACGTGGCGCAATGCTAGCTAAAGGTAGATTACTTGGTATCCAATTTGAAGAGTTATTTAAAGAAAATCGTTACTTTGAAATATCTAAAAACGCAATGGAATGTGCTGAACTTTTAGCTGATGCATTAAAGAAAAAAGGCTATAAGTTTGCTTATCCATTTGCAACAAACCAACTATTCCCAATTATGACAAACGATAAGATTAAAGAATTATCTAAAGAATTCCGTTTCTTACCATTTGAAAAGATTGATGATGAACATACAGCTGTAAGATTTGTCACAAGTTGGGCAACTAAAAAAGAAAATGTAGAAAAGCTCATTGAAGCTTTATAAGGAGGAACATGAACTACACAATCAAAGGCGATTCCGATTGCCCATTAGTAGAAATTACACTACAAAATAATGAACAAGTTTTAATCGAAAATGGCTCTATGGCTTACATGAGAGATGTAAAAATTGAAGGCAAAATGAATAGTAAAAGTAAAGGAATCGGTGGTTTCTTTAGTGCTTTAGGTAAAAGCTTAACTTCAGGCGAAAGCATGTTTATTACTGAAGCTACAGCTACTTCTAGTGATGCATTACTAGGCATTGCCCCATCTGTTCCAGGTAAAGTCGTTTGTCTAAAAGTAGATCAAACCAAGCAATTCTATCTAAATACTGGTTCTTTTGTCGCATGTGATAAGGGTGTTTCTTATGAAATGAAATCTCAATCTGTTAGTAAAGCACTACTAGCAGGTACTGGTGGTTTATATATCATGCATACTAGTGGTACAGGTGATGTATTAATTAATGCTTTTGGTGATATACAAACAGTACAAGTAGACGAAAATCATCCAATCATTATCGATAATGAACACGTTGTCGCATGGGAAGATTCTCTAACATATAACTTAAAAGTCGCTTCTGGTACATTTGGTTTTACAACAGGCGAAGGAATTGTAAATGAATTCCATGGTAATGGTATTGTCTACATTCAATCACGTAATATTCATAACTTAGCTAATGCATTACTCCCATTTATTCCAATGGGTTCTAGCTCTAGTTCTCATTAAGATATAATCATTAATTTTCAATTAAGTTGAGGCACTATGCATATATAGTGCCTTTGCTTTTAGGAAATAGTCATGTTAGAGTGAGAGAGCGAGCGAGGGATATCTATGAGAAACATTTATTTCGAACAAGTGAAAAATAACATTTATGAGCACAGGGACTAAGAAAACTTTCTTTTCTTATGTTATCCCTTCTGTTCTAAGCTTTGCATTATCTGGCATCTATACGATTGTAGATGGTTTTTTTATCGGTCAAAGTATGCAAGATATTGGTATTGCCGCAGTTACAATAGGCTTTCCTATATCTAATTTTATTCAATCAATTGGTACAGGTATCGGTTTAGCTGGTGCTATCCAATATTCCATTTCTGTTGCGAAAAAAGATATTTCTAGAAGTGAACAATATTTCACCGCAACAAGTATCCTAATGTTTATTGTTAGTACGATCATTACTCTTTTACTCTATCGATATACAAGTAATATTTTAACTTTATTTGGGGCGACAGGCCTCATCCATTCTATGGCTTGTGAATATGTAAGAGTTATTGTATTAGGAACATTCTTCCAACTATTTGCGACAGGATTAGTACCATTTATTCGCAACAAAGGTGGTTCTACCTTTGCAATGATTTCAATGATTTTAGGATTTGTTACAAATATCATCTTAGATTATGTCTTAGTATGGAAAATTCCTTTAGGTATGTTTGGCGCTGCTCTAGCAACCGTAATTGGTCAAGGAATAACTTTAGTCTGTGCAATTTCTTATTTGGTATATAAAAAGACTAAGCTTAATTTTTCGAATATAAATAAATATCCATCAATGTGGCTTTCTATTATAAAAGTATCCGTTTCTCCATTTGGTTTAAGCTTTTCTTCGCAATTAACTTTACTATTAATGAATCGGTTCTTATTCAAATATGGAACAGATCAAGATGTAGCGATATATGGTTGTATAGACTATATCATTGCGATTATTTATTTACTTGTACAAGGGGTAGGTGATGGTAGTCAACCATTAATTAGCTTTTATTATGGTAAACAAGATCAGAAACATGAATTAGAAATTAGAAAACTATCCTATTATTTTGCAAGCTTTCTAACGATTTGTTGTTCAATAATCGTATTTCTATTTAGGAATAAAATTGGTTTTCTATTTGGGGCAACAACCTCTACAAGCCATGATGTAGGGATTTACTTACCATACTTTTTAGCGACAATTCTACTTCTATGCTATACAAGAATCACAACTTCTTATTTGTATGCTACAGAAAAAACAAAATTCTCCTATATTCTTGTATATGGAGAATCTGTTACAGCACTCATTTTATTAACTATCTTACCTAAATTCTTAGGGATTCAAGGTGTTTGGTTAGCTATACCAACATCTCAAGTAATCTTATTCTTTGTTAGCTTTGTTTTAAAAACAATTGTCACAAAGAAGAATTAGATTTTCTTCCAATTCATTGAAATCATATTTAAATTAGAATACTTTTTAGATAGTCTAGAAAGTATTCTTTTTTCAATAATCGCAGTATCTTTTTCTTTTCTTAAATTCAAGAATAATGCGTATTCATTATCATGAATTTTAGATAAAACATCACTTCTTCTAAAAGACACTTTAAATATCGTTGCTAAATCATTCATAATTTTTGCAGTAGATTCTTTTTGACTTTGTACCACCACTCTTAATACAAAACCATTAATCTTGATTCTTTCACTATTACGCATAACAAATAAGCAAATAGAATTCAATGTTTTTGCGTCTACTTCTAGTGGTCCACTAATTGACAAGTCTTCTTCTTTTTTGCGTATATATGCTTTATCTTTTTCATCATATGTAGATACACCTTGAGAAGACAAAATCGCCGAGAATTTCCCACCAGCTATATTTTCTAAATCCATTCCCATCTTATCTTTATACTTTTTATTAATATATTGATAATAGGTCATGGCTTGATTATATTTTTTATCTTGAATCAAAGCTTTTAAATAGATGGAGATTAGTTGTTCATCTAATTCATCAAACTTTAATCCTTTTTCTGCAACTTGAATCGCAAGTTTCACTTGTTTCTTTTCTAAATAACTAGAAGCTAAAGTATTACAAGCTTGTACAATCATAGAACGGTAATATCCTCTATCGACATCAATCCATTCTGATTCAATGTCACTTAATAAATTACCTTGGTATAAATCAATGGCTTTTTGATAACAATCGATATCATTCTTTTCTTTCGCTTCAAAGATATATTTTTCAAATTCTTCTATATCGATACTATAAGATAATGCTTCATTAATTTGATAGCCATTACTAGCCGTGATAATCCATTCTTCTGACATACCTTCAATGGTAGGTAAGTACTTACGCAAACGATATATCGCATATTTTACGGCATTGTTAGGATTATCTGATTCTTGCCAAAACGTATCAATCAACTTTTCTTTTGTAATTTGTTGTGTATGGTTACATAGCATAAAGGCAAAAATACTAGATAATTGTTTTCCTAGCTTTTCAGAAATATTGATTTGGATTCCGTCATTTTCTACAACAAACGGTCCAAGTAAGTGAAACTGATATTTTGCCCTTTCCATAAGTACTAGTATTCTATCATTCAATTAACTTTTTTCAAAATCTGTTCAGCGTTATTTGCATGTTGAATTAAAGCATCTCGATCAATAATGCCTCGCTTATATAAGTCCATTAAACTATCATCCATCGTAATCATGCCACTTTCTTTATTTTGAGCAATTGTATTATCGATTAAATGTAACTTGTTATCACGAATTTGGGTGCGTATTGCAGGACAAGTTTTCATCACTTCAAAGCTAGGATACATCTTTCCATCTATTCCTCTAATGAGTTGTTGACTAACAACAGCTTGTAAAACCATGGATAACTGTATACGAATTTGTTCTTGTTGGTTTGATGGAAACATATCAACGATTCTGCTAATTGTTTCGCTCGCACCCATTGTATGTAGTGTAGATAATACTAAATGTCCTGTTTCTGCTGCATTTAAAGCGACACTCACTGTTTCTAGATCTCTCATTTCGCCAACTAAGATTACATTTGGTGCTTCTCTTAGTGCCGCTCTTAATGCGATTAAATAGTCTTGTGTATCATGACCAATTTCTCTTTGTGACACAATCGATTTATTATGTGAATGTAAATATTCTATTGGATCTTCTATCGTAATAATATGATCATTTTTTGTTTGATTAATCTTATCCACAATACAAGCAAGTGTTGTCGATTTACCACTACCTGCACTACCTGTCACAAGTACTAATCCTTTTGTAAGATTAGATAAATCTAATACACTAGGTAAGATATGATAGACTTCAGGATTTGGAAGCTTAAAACGTACTACTCTTAATACAGCAGCTAAAGATCCTCTTTGATAATAGGCATTTACTCTAAAACGTCCGATTTGACTTAAAGAAAACGAAAAGTCATCTTCACCTATATCATCTAGCATATCAATTGATTTTTTTACACCACTTGCTAGTTTATAGATATCTTCTATATATTTTCTTGTGTCTGCTGGTTTTAGTGATTGTGTGCCTACTTTTTCAATCATGCCATCTATCTTAAAGGCAAGTTCAGTACCTGCCACAATAAAGATATCACTTGCATGTCTTTCTACTGCAAGTTTTAATATTTCATCTATTTCCATCATAACTACCTCTAATGTACAAATCCTTTGTATTCATAATTCCCATCAACTTGTACCGTTTCTTCCCATCTAGCAATTTCTAACTTGTCGTTTGCTTTTGTTAAAACAACTTCTAAGCTTTTCTTATCATTTATTTTAACAGAATAAGAATATGAATCATTAGAATAATCAATTTGATTCTCCTTCATATAAGATTCATCATTTTCATGTTCGATTAAATATGCATAAATTTCACTAGCTTTATAATCCGCATCATTATATTCGACAAACGAATTGACAATCTTATCTGTTTCCGTAAGATTTCTTTTTGCTTGTAAGTACGATAATGTCGCAAAGATTGTCAAAATAAGCACTGTAAAAATCATTAATAATGTAGATAAGCCAATCCCAATAGAGATTCTATTTTGTTTATTCATGGCTCACCTCCAGATATTTCACATTTACTTCTTCTATCATTTCGTTACCATAAATCGCTTCAATATGACAATCATTTCCTTCTACAGTTGTAGAAATCCTGTAATCTTTACATTCAATGTTTGCTTGTTCTAAAGAACCAGTACTTTTAAATTCTTCTACTAGGTTTTGTACTTCCTTGCTTACTTCCGATTTAATACGTGCTTCTTCATTCATTTGGTAAGCTTTCGCAAATAAACCAACAAACACTATCGAACTACATGTAAAAAATAAAATGACAATAATTAATTCTAATAAGAAATTAAATGAGTGTGTATTTTTCATTTTATCGTACTCCAATCTTATATTTCTTATCATTTAGGGTAATTTCATAATAATTCTTATTTTGTACAATATCAAAATGACTTACTTCATAAATTTTTGTACCACTAGATAAATCAATTTGATTTTCTTCTTGTACAACTAATTCATACAAATAAGAATCTTTACCATAAATACACATCAAACTATTCTCATTTTCTAAAACAAGAACATTTTGATTCTCTACTTTTTCTACATGAACGGCATCTTTTGAACTTACTTCATGCATTCTCGTTAAGATATAGGCATAAGGAATTTGATCATTTTCTCTTAGTTCTTCTTTTTCTAAGCCATGTTTATACCCTTGTGCACCATAAACAAGTAGGAAAAAGCTTCCTACGACAAACATTAGAAATAAGATTAAAGAAAATCCAACATGAATCATTGCATTCTTTCTCATAACTACTTCCTCGTTACCATAATATCTGGAAATATATTACTACCTACTGCTTGATAGAATACATTTACATTCTTTGAATCAATCACTAATCCATAGTTTTCTTCTAGATACTCAATATCACTAGGATAGAATCCTTCAATGCTATAACAAGTAATCACAGATTTACGAATCGTATTCTCTATTCGTTCTAATTCATTTTGATCATATGCCTTTTGACTATTCACGATTCCATGAAACAAAATACCAACAATGATCAAACTAAGAATCATTAAAACAACTCTTTGTTTTCTCATAAATTTACCATAATACTTGCAAGTGGTAACATAACCGACACAAGAATAATTCCTACAATTACAGATAATAAAATAACTAATGTAGGTTCAACCACATCTAATATTCTTGCAATACCTGCATCTATATCTTTCTCATAGCTTTGGGCTACTTCATTCATTGTTTTTTCAAAATGACCACTCTTAATACCAATTACAAGTAAGCGATTATATACTTCTTTGAAAATCTTACTATCTATTAAGCAATCACTCATACTCTTACCACTTTGTAAATCCTGTATTAAAGCTTCAATCTTATTTTTTAATACTGGATTTGTGCATAAGTCTTTACACATATCTAAAGCATTCTCTTGTGGAATACCACTATTTAATAAGAGTGATAAAGCATATGCAAATTGCGTAACGGACAATTCATAAGCTATCTTTTTTGTCACAAAGAATTTTTCTAGCAATGTAATATAACTATTTTCTTTGCCTTTCATTGTAAATAAGACATAGAAAACCACTACAACAAGTACTGCTAATACAACTAAAGAAAGTATCGCTAAATTTTTACCAATATCTAATAAAACCAAAGTAGAAGATGCGACTTGTATTCCCATATTGCTTAATACATTTTTAAATAATGGCAAGATGTTATTGATGAGAATAATCACTACCACAAGCATCATTACAACTAATATACTTGGATAAGTTAAAGCATCTTTAATCTTTTGTTTCGTATCATTCATTCGATAATAATAATGAGATAATTCATGGATAACTTTATCCAAATACCCACTTTCTTCCCCTATTTCAATCATATGAATCATATAGTCATCATAATAACCTGTTTTTTCTAATGCTTTAGAGAGTTTTGAGCCTTGTTCTAATTCTTCTTTAGCACTTTTTAAAGCATTTGCATATTCTACATCACTTACTTGGCTAACTAAAGCATCTAAGCCATCTTCTATGGCAATACCACCATCTAAAATCATTCCTAGTTGATCTAAGAATTGTGCTTTTTCTAATTCATTTAATCCTTTCATAGCTCTACCTTTCTAATAAACATATTTCTTACTATATTCCCCATCATACTTCTCATTCATTGCGTCATATGTTGGATCCATTGTTGTCCATTCTCCAGAATTGAAATATACATGCGGTTTAATCCACCCCATATTTTCAATATATACTTCTATCCAAGCATGGTATCCTTCATCAATCATTCCTGTCACAACCTTTGTTGGAATATGCTGTACTCTTAACATCGCGGCCATAATTGCAGCATAGTCAAAGCAAATTCCTTTCTTGTTGTTATAAACCTCATCAAGTACTGGTAATACATATTTCCCTTGTACTTCGTCTACCTTATCCCAATCATAGACCACATTATCTAGTACCCAATCATATATATGTTCTACTCGATCTAAATCTGTTTTGTCGTCTTTTACTAATTCAAATGATTTTTCTATACATAATGTACTTTCATCATAATCTACAACTTGATTTGGATAAAGGAAGGGACTAAATTCATTTTCTAGTTTTACTGAACAATCAAATGAGAATCGTAAACTATATTGATCATCTTGTATATTCTCATATACTTTTACGGTATAATCCCCATCTCCCATATTTAGTGGATAGATTTCATAAACATTTTCTTTATTTAAATCATAGGTATATTTTTCATCATTCTTTAGAATCATGATTTTCAGTCTAGAATGATCTGTCGTTTTGGTTTTAGCCATAATATAGCCTTTTTCAATATGACTATAATCCACAAGCACTTTTTCATCTTCAGAAACATTTATTCCATCAGCACTAGGCCATAATATTTCTTCAAACGTATAACTTTTACTTTCTGTATTTTCTACCTTTTCCTTTGTCTCCCCACAACTAATTAATGTTAATGCCATCAAGATAGATAGGATTACTTTAGGAAAAATCCTCTTTTTTCGCATAATTTAATTTTACAAAACACTTTTCAATAATAAAAGCCCTAAGGCTATCCCTTAGAGCAAGCAAATTCTATTATTTAGGTAATTTATCCCATAAAGGTAAATGATGTAATGCACGAACAATATTACACTCGTCTAATACGTTACTATTTTCATGATATACCATTGTTGGATACCAACTCTTTTGTTTTAATTCGTTATCATATAAATCACTTAGATTACTAGCATATTGATAATGTAAATGTGGTAGTAAATCACCATTCTTATACGCTTCTTTACTTGGCATTGGGGCCATCGCTAGCAAATAACGAAATGATGATTCTTTTTCTCCTACAAATAAATAGTTTTCTTTATTTTCTAGTCCGTTATCAATTCCTTTTTCAAAATGATACACATCTTTAAAAGAAGATTCTTTCAATATCCACTCTATTTGTAAGGCATCCTCATGTTTCTGGATTATCCATTTTTTGACAATTTGTGTATTTTCAACAGTTGTTGTTTTGCATGCATATTTCCAAAATGCTTTGACGCCAAATTTAAACATCGGCATGTTCTTTCCTACTTCTTCTGCTTCATTCCAAGCCAAAATCATATTCTCATTTTGACTATCGATAAATTCTTCAAAATTAATCCATTCCCCTAAAAATTCATTTTGATTGTACATTGTCTTACTCCTCTAAATTAATGATTCTATCGCACCAAAGTGATGCAAGTTCTATGTCATGTGTAATGACCATAACTGTTTTATTTTGTTTTTTTAGTTTCTGTAATAATTCTCCTACATGATTCATATTCTTTTGATCTAAACCACTAGTCGGTTCATCTAATATGACTAGTTGCTTCTTCGATAACATTGCGGCAGCAATAACTACCCTTTGTTTTTGGCCACCAGATAAACTCATTGGGTGTCGATCTTCTAATTCTTTCAATCCCAATGTTTGTACTATTTCTTCATAATCCTCTAATGATGAAGCCCCAAGTTGTATTTCTTCTTTTACACTATCTGAAAAAAGTTGATAGTTTACATCTTGCATTACAAGAAACGTATTTTTGATTCTTTCCTTTGAAGATACCACCTTACCATCCATTAAGATATCCCCATGAAGTTGCTTAAGTAAGCCAGATACTGTTTTCGCTAACGTACTTTTCCCTACGCCATTATGTCCCATTAGTCCTATGATTTCTCCTCTAGCAAATTGTATCTCTGGAAGTTTTTTTACAACTTGTTTAGCATTATATCCAATATCTAAATCTTTTAATTCAATATAAGGATGTT
Organism: bacterium; assembly: GCA_963645035.1. GTDB lineage: Bacteria > Bacillota_I > Bacilli_A > Erysipelotrichales > Erysipelotrichaceae > Bulleidia. Next base: position 19,446 of record CAVIQY010000034.1, read on the forward strand.
CTACTTCTTTTTGATGATTCTTTTCTTTTAACATCTTTTCATATTTTTGTAAGTTTCTTGTACGTAATCCTAGTGCTTCTATTTCGACATCATTTAGTTTTTGAAATTCTTCATTGGTATATGCATGAATCATTTCGCCTTTAGAAAAAAGATAAAAATGGTCCACTAAATCCATTATCCAAGCAATTCGATGTTCAGCAATCACTACAGTTACACCTTGTTTCTTAACAATTTCAATCATCTCTCTTAATTCTTGTATTGCATGATCATCTAAGTTACTGGTTGGTTCATCTAATACAAGAATTTTTGGTTTTAACATACACGCAGCCGCAAAAGCGATTTTCTGTTTTTCACCACCAGATAAATAAAACAAATTCTTATCTAGATACTGTTCAATATGTAATTTATTTGATACTTCTTTAATTCTTTGTTGTATTTCTTTTGGGCTAATTCCCATATTCTCACTAGAAAACGCTAATTCATCTGTTGTATTCGAATTGAAATATTGTGTTTTAGGATTTTGAAATACACTACCAACTAGTGGCACAAATTCTTCTATTTTAGAAGTATTCGATAATGTATCAATATCACATTCACCTTGTAATTCACCAGAAAAGAAATTAGGAATTAATCCATTAAATAATCTAGTTAGTGTTGTCTTTCCACAACCACTACCACCACAAAGCAAAATACATTCGCCTTGTTGAATTTCTAACGTTACATCTTGTAATGCATTTTCTTTTGTGTTTGTATAAGCAAAAGAAATATGATTTGTTTTGATCATAAGAAACTTACTCCTAATGAAACTAAGCTAATGCAAAACACACATAAATCACGCATAGAAAAGGCTATTTCTTTACGGCATGAGTGTTTTGTTTGTACCCCTAATCCTTTTGTTAGTGCCGCAACACTTAAATCTTGAGAAACATTATTACTATTCATCAATAGTGGAATAACAATATATTCTAGAGCTTCAAAAGGATGCGTAATACTACAAGTTATTCCTCTTAGTGCCATTGCGTTTTTGATATTTTCATAGTCTTCTTTTACGGTTGGAAAGAAACGAATTACAACCATACAAGGAATAATGATTGATTCACTTAGATGTAATTTACGCATAGCACTAACAAGTTCACTTACACTTGTTGTCATAAAGGCATATAATCCTGTAACAATACAAGGTAAAATCATTCTGATTCCTACCGCAATTAATGATAAAAAATTCGCTAATATTCCTTTATCTACTAGTGGTACAACATAAACTTGTATCGCAACTAGTAGATAATAGAAAAGCATCACCTGAATCCCAGTTTTGTATTTTGGTGACAACAAAAACAGCACACCGATTATACTTGTAAAAATCACCTCTGATAATAATGAAACATGAAATAACAATAAGAAATTCGACAATAGCAATAAAAATAATTTTGTTCTAGGATCTAGATTCATCATTCAATTATTCCTGCTTTAACAAAATGTTTCTTCATCATTTTTTGTCCAAATAGTCCACCAACAATTGCACAAATTGCGATTAAAACCATACATGCAATAAAGCTACCTGTATTAATTGGTCCAAATAATGTATTAATATAAGCAGCATCTTTTCCTCTAGCAATTAAGTTAGCCATATACGCATCTTTCATAAACCATAAAGGTAAAATTGGACCTGTTAATCCATAAGAAAAGACAATATAACTAATCAATAATCCCTTTTTACTTTTATAGTTACTAGTTTTACCAATGTAATCCGCAAGTAACCCACAAATAATATTTGCCATAAAAGAAACAACGAAATGTCCTGAGATGAAAAAGAATATTCCCATAACAATACCCATAATACTTATGGCACCAAATTTCTGTATTTTACTTACAAGTAGCATATAAACACTACCTGATATTAATGCAGCAACAGCAGGCAAAATAATATTTCCAATTCCTGGAAGTAATGCACAAGTAAATGTAGCGATGGTAACAAGCACGAAATAAATCGCCGTAAATACCCCAATAGTAATTAAATTTGTAACATCTAGTTTATTTGATTGATTCATCATTTCCTCCTGTTAGTCTCAGCTAACCCACACTGTTTTAAAAATACCTAAAATAGGTATCAAAATAATTGACTACATACACCACTAGCCATCCATTTTAGTATTGTTGCGTAATCTTCACCCAACTTTTTTCGCATTGATGTCGTATAGATTAAGCTTCTCAATGCATTCATCGCAACTGTTTCATTAACTTTACAACCATACTGTTTTAGGAATAATCGAAAGAGTTCCGTTTCTTCTTCACGTTGTTTTTTCTTATCTTCTTGAGAAATAGATTCCAATATACTTTTCGCATCTTCTTCATAAAAACGTGTGTACTTTGAATCATCTAACAACTTACAAGCTTCAAGAATTGCCTCAGTTAATACAACACTTGGATCACTATTCTTTGTTTTTAGTAAATCTAAAGCAGGTCCATAAATTTTGTTATGCATTTGTCTAAGTAACGTATAGAATAATTGTTCCTTAGAAGAAAAGAACTTATAAAATGCCCCTTTAGATATTCCTACACTTTTAGCAAGTTCATCTACTGTAATATCAGAAACACTTCTAGTCTCGACAAATAGACTTGCGTTTTCTAATAATGCATTTCGTATATTTCGACATTCTTCTTCACTAAAAGCTAATGGCATAAATCTCCTGTGACTAATTTTTGTTTTTAGTCACAAGTTAGTCTAGCATAACTCGTACAGATAGTCAAA
>CAVIQY010000035.1:0-21968 GCA_963645035.1 bacterium
TAACAACTAATGTCTTTTTATCTATATTTTCCATCCCTTGTATTTTACAACGATACGTTTTTAGTTTCTATTGTACATTCCTTATATTTCAGTCTTTTTAACTTCTAAATATGTTGGATATAATGATTTTTCATACCGATATTCAATGCACTTACAATAAAATTCTTTTCTAATATCAGAAATAATTGAAATACCATTATATTCATTTGGTATTTCAGCAATTATCTCTTCCACCCTTTTTAAATTAATATCAGGAACTATCCTCAATAATGCTTTATTACATTCATTATTTTTTCTTGATTCAATATATTTAAATGGATTTATTTGTCTCTCATTCTCTTGAAAGATACACATTTGAGACTTATATACACTAGATTCAAATCTATTTATATCATTTAATATCCGTTCTAATTGCTCATCACTAGATTTAGTATTAAAAGACGCTCCATTATCAAATACCGGACAAATATATGTTTCACCGGTTTCATTATGAACAAGAACTCCCCAATTTCCATTATTTCTATCATTATTTCCAATCAATGCATCCACAATAAACATATTCCAAAAATGATTTTTCAGTTCTTTATGTTTAATAAATAATGGATGATTTTCCATAATAATTTCAACTTCTTCTAAGTTTACCAAATGTGAACTACTTGAAGAAACTGAATCCAATTTTTCTTCTAATCCGTCAACATAATCATTTTTAATCGAATTATAGTCATCCAGCCTATATGCACTACTTTCCCTAAAATCTTTGCATGCAACAATTACTTTGTTTGATTTAATTCCAAGCTTTGTTTCATGAGATTTAATACCAATACTGTTATAAATTTGAGATCCTATATATTCCGATAAGGGAGTTGTCGCATAAGAAATATCTACTTTTCTCTTTTAATCTCTTGTCGATTTTGGAAATTTAAGAAACCAATTTTCTCCATCAATAATTACCCCAAGTTTATTTCCAGCATGCCCACCATATCGCAACCCATTTTCTTTTAAATTATTACAATCTAATATTTCCATTAATACTCTCCACCATATCGTTTAACTAGTTGGTCAAATTCTTTGCTAGATATAGCGCCTTCTGCATATAGTGACTTAACGAGTGCATAAAAGCCAGATGAAATCCCATCATACATCACCCAATCACCTTCACTATCATATTTTTCTAATAGAGCGATTGTATTTTGAACAACTTTTGGATAGTTCTTTGTATTCACTTTTACAGTGTCGTCTACCATCAAATAACCATCTTTTTTCATATCAAATCACCTCTGTATATTATTTATCACAGAATAATAATAACATCTAGTTCTTCTTATACTTTGTAATAACTTCTATCACTTTATCGATATCTAATGGTTTAGTAATATGTGCATTCATTCCTGCTCTTAAGCTACGATCAATATCATCTTGGAATGCATTCGCACTCATCGCAATAATTGGTATTTCTTTCGCATCTTTTCTATCTAATGCACGAATTTCTTTCGATGCTTCTAAACCACTTAATACAGGCATCATGATATCCATTAAAATGACATCATATGTATTCTCACTTGATGCTTTAAATAAATCTACTGCTTCTTGTCCATTAAATGCTTTCGTAATTTCAGCACCTTTTTCTTCTAATAGACACTCTGCGATTTCCATATTTAAATCATTATCTTCTACAAGTAATACCTTTAAACCATCAATACGTTCTGTCACTTTAACTAAAGTTTCTTGTACTACAGTATGATCAAGCTCAAAAGGAACACGAATAATAAACTTTGTACCTTCGTTTTCTTTACTTTCAAAAGTTAATGAACCACCTTGTAGTTCAACTAATTGTTTAGCAATAGGCATACCTAAACCAGAGCCAACATATGTTGTTCTAGCACCACCATCTTCTTGTGAGAATGGTTCAAAGATATGTTTTTGATATTCTTCACTCATCCCAATACCTGTATCCGTACAAGTAAATTCAAATTCACATACATCATCTTTACAACTAATCTCATTACAATCTACCGTAACCGTGCCACCAGCTTTATTGTATTTAATCGCATTACTAGATACATTTAGTAATACTTGTTGAAGATGTGTTGGACTACCAATCAGTTTTGTATGTTGAATATTCCCTTTGTTTACAATAAAGGTAATACCACTTTCGGCCCCATATAATCTTGTAATTTCATTTGTTTCACGAAGTAGTTCTACTAAATCAAAAGACTTATATTCTAGCTTCACTTCCCCTGATTCTAGCTTACTCATATCCAAAATGTTATTTACAAGTTCTAGTAAGTAACCAGAAGCGGTCATCATCTTTTCACGCCATTCTTCTTGTCTAGCAAAATCATAAGGATAATGAGAAGAAATCTGTAAGATACCACGAATACCATTAATTGGTGTACGAATATCATGACTCATTCTTCTTAAGAATTCTGTTTTCGCATTATTTGCTTTAATTGTTTCAATTTGTTGTTTGCGTAATTCTTCGTTAATTGCTTGTAGTTTTTGGTTTTGTTCTTGTTCACTACGAATAATTTGATCAATAGGACGATAACCTAAAATAATCTTAAAGCTACCTTCTTCTGAATGCATTCTAACAACTCTCATTTCAAAATAGCGATTACCATATGTATTCGGTTTCGTCTCATGTCTAGAAATCATACTATCTTGATTCTTTAATATATTCTTTAAGTTTTCAACATCATAATCTTTTAAGAAATTTGGGCAAGATTCATGAATTAAAAGATTATCCCAAGAATAACGAATCCACGTAGAAAAAGAACGAATACAATCTTTATCTTCATTTTGTGCCTCTTCAGATAAAGATCCTTTTGTGACTTTAAATGGTTCAATTTCATCACGATTTAAATCACAAATATAACTAGCAGTATAGTCTAGTTCTAGTGCTTCTATCGCAGATAAATATTGTAATTCTTTTTGTTTTGTCTCATTAATTTCTGTTACGACATATAAAACATTTGTAACTTTATTTTGGCTATTTCTTCTTTTTACAATGAATCTACTTAAATGCCATTTTCCATCTTTTGCTAGATATTCTGTATAAATGGATTCCTTATTTTCTAATCTCTTAGATAGAGTAGTTGTATCTAAAAACGCAAGCATCATATTTTGGAAATCTTTTGATACTACATTATTAATTGCTTCACCAAAAGCTTCAGACACTTTCCCTGTTTTCCCTGTTAAGCGATGCATTTCTTCGCCACTAGATACTTCTTCATATGTACCCGTTTCTAAGTCCATACGATAGATAATCCAATATACTTTAGAGATGGCAGAGATAATTTCATTATTCAGATTTGATTCTGCTAAAGCTACTTCTAATTGTTTCTTTTGATCAATTAAAACAAGTTGATTCTTCTTTAGTTCTTCGTTCATCTTCTTTTCGTATTCATATTGTTTTTCATTAAATTCATTTTGTTCTAAAGCTCTTAGCTTCACATTATAAATACGATTAATCCAATCAATAGCGGTAATCACAATGACACTAACGCATAACATTGCGACAACGAATTGTACAAGTAATTGACCATCATTTTCTTCAGTCAAGAAATAAACAATCGTTTCGTTATATCCTAATAGATTTAATAAATGCTCAATATAATGCAAGATGACCATTATCGCTAAAAATAAGAAAATAAAAATAGAAACATAATAATTCTTAGATTTTGTTAATCTTTGACTAGGAGAATGACTTAATTTTTCAAAAAAGTTTTGTATTTTCTCTCTAGAAAAGAAACGATATGTAAGTAGTACAATTATGGCAGTAATAAAGCTAACAAAGATTTCACTTACTACAGACTGTGCAAAAGTAAGATCTTTCCCAACAAATAATAAATACATACTTATCATGACAAGTAAGCCATGAATGATTGTAGATAATATTGAAATGACAACTATACCTAATGTTGGATATTTTCTTTCTTTCGCAAAATATACTTTAAATAAGTAGCTCGTAATTACCGCAAACAAAATTCTAGGAAGAATAAGTAATATTGATTGTATAGGATATCCACTTCTTAATGGAGAAAAAAGAATATCTTGATATGTCGTTGCCGTAGTCGATGCTTTCCACATTGAAGTTAACGCAAAGACTATCGCTACAGGAACACTACCAACATCCCCCATTAACATAGCCATCACAATGACTAATATGTGCAATGTTGTAATAGAAATAGGTTCTACATCAAAGTACCCTAAATAAGAAAAAGCTAAAATTACTTCTAAGCAACAAGCAATGAGAATAATATCTTTTCTTCTAGATTTCGAAATTTTATCTTTATAAAATGATTGTAAATTCATTAAATCTCCCACTTATTTCTCGTTCATTTTAGCTGTATCTAACCAAAATGTCTATGAATTATGCGTTTTTAACCATACTTCTTTTAAATTGTTATGAAATGGTAATGTTACCTCAAAATCATTTTGTTTCACTAAGTTTTCAGCATCAACCCTCGAAGAATGATGTGGATAAGGAATTGATATCGCTTTTGCTTCATCAAGTAAGCTAGCCATGAATGATCCTTTTTTCTTTCTACCTGTAGAAATTACTAGACCATTTTCTTCTATGATTTTCTTAACAAATATTTGACTTTCTTCTTTTTCTAAATGTGTATCACCTAATAAAATGATATTTGCATCTTCGTCTTTTTCTATGCATCTATCTAATATTTCTTTTAGTTTTGAGGCATTTTCTTTACTAATCCAATCAGGATAGTCTAATGATTTAATAATTGCTTTACGTATTTCTTTTGATAAAGCAATTTTTACATTTGGAAAATTGTCGTTGAGTAATACAAGTATTTCTACACTTCTACCATATTTCTGTAATGGTAGAACTATTTTTCTTTGTTGTTCTAAGGCTTCTTGAATACATTTCACAAGCTTCTTTCTTATGCTAAGCGCATCTTCAAGTACTTCATCATGGGCATTATCCACAAAGGCAACGTTTGCTGTTTTATTTCTAACAGGATCACATATCGTAACTAAAGTATTTTCTTGATAATCACCAGAAAAGAAATAACTATCTCCCGTTTCTAATGTTAAATAAAACCACAAAGAACCTGGCGAATGACCAGCTCTACCACATTCAAATGTGAAATGTTCTAACAGTACTTGGCTTAAATAAGAATGAATAAAGTATATTTTTGAATAGTTAATGCCAGCAAAATCAATTGTTTCATCACTTGCGATAATGGTTCCATTAAACCCGTCTAGAATAAATTTATTTACTGCACCAGTATGATCTTTATGAGAATGCGTTAAAAACAAATAATCTGTATGTTCTATTTCTTCTTGAGTAAACTTAGGATAAGGATTTACATCCGTATCTAAAATCCCACAATCTATTAAACAATAGTGGTTATGGATAATTTCGACTAGGAAGGCACTTCTTCCATGTTCCCCATAGCCACCTTTAATCTTAATTTTTTGCATACGCATATAGTTTCTCTTCATCAAACTTTAGATATCCTGTTAATCCTTTTTCTAGTTTCTCTTTACTTAGGAATGTGACTTCTTCATTTCCTATCTTACCAATCACTCTATAAATACCGCCTTCAAATGTAGGCATTACTACAGTACAAGGTAATGTATTTTCTTCTTTATCTTTTACAAAGCTCACTTCTTCTGCTCTAAAACGTAGTTCTAACTCTGTATCATTTGTTACATTACAAATTGCCTGTACTTCTTCATTTCCTACATAAATATGATTATCTTTTAGTACTGCAGATAACTTATTTCCAGCCCCAAGTAAACCTGCAACGACACTACTAGCCGGTTTCTTATAACAATTTTCTGGTGTATCGTTTTGATCAATTACCCCTTGGTTCATGATGATAATTCTATCTGCCATAGCGAATGCTTCAGAAGGATCATGTGTTACATGGAATACAGTTGTATGTAATGTATGGAATATTTCTGACATTTCCGTACGCATTTCTATTCTTAACTGTACATCTAGATTACATAATGGTTCATCTAATAAAACCATTGCTGGATTCATGACTAAAGCTCTAGCTATCGCTACACGTTGTTGTTGACCACCAGATAATTCTGAAGGATATTGTTTCATCAAACCGTTTAGATGTAATAAGTTTTCCATCTCTTCTAGTTTTTTCTTACAAGTTTCTGAGTCTGTATGTTTTAGCTTTAACCCATATAAAATATTTTCTTCGGCTGTCATATGAGGCCATAGTGCATAATCTTGAAATACCATGTTGAGATTTCTTTTTTCTATTGGTGTAATATTTTTAGGACTAGTCATCACTGTTCCATTAATATATACAGCACCTTCTTCAATTGGTAATATTCCTGCAATCACATTTAATAACGTACTTTTACCACACCCTGAAGGGCCAAGAACAGAAATAATTTCTCCCTTATTTACTTCTAAGTTAATTCCTTTTAATACTTCTTTTTTGCCATAACTTTTATGTACATTTTCAAGCTTCAGTATTGTATCCATGATAGCTTCCTTTCTTTCTATTTAAGATTTTTTCTAAGATAAACATAATCGTGATAATACACACACCACTAACAATCGTTGCGGCCGCAGCCTGTCCAAACTTTAAGTCATTATAGGAATCTGAAATCCATACTGGTAAAGTAGAAAAGTTAGGTGGATAAAGTATTGTTGTGATTGCTAGATTGAAGATACTGCCACCAAATGCGGATAATACGGCTGATACTGATGAATCATGTAATAGTGGTAATAAGATTGTTTTAATTTTTGTAATAATTCCTGCTCCTTGCATTTCTGAAGCAATCAAATAAGACGAAGGAATTTTAGCCATACCTGCAACTAGTACACGATTAATTAATGGAATAGCACTAGCAATAACTGCTAAAACTAGTACTGCAGGCGTCCCATATAAATGTAAGTGTAAAGGAACTAACCAAGCTTGATTCCAAACAAAAATGTATCCAATACCAAGAACTACTCCAGGAACTGCCATTGCGATTAATGTCGTCATATCAATAATTTTCTTTAATTTAGAAGAAGAATAAGTTAATACATATGCCGTACAAAAGGCAATGATTAAGCCAAAGATTGCCGCAATACTCGCTAAAGATAAGGAGTGAACAATGCCATTCATTAATGTCGAAGAACCTGATAATACATTTTTATAATTATCTAAAGTAAACGTAAAACCAGTTAAAGAAATTGATCCTGAAAAAGACATAATGAAATTAGAACCAATTGGTATTCCTAAAGCAACTAAGCAAAATAAACCACCCACAATATCTAATACAATTGTCTTTGATTTAGATAATTTCTTTTCGGTTGTCTTCTCTGTACCATTATCTAAAAAGTCATATTTTCTTTTTCCTAATGCCTTATATTGTACAGACATCGCTAAGATAATTAATACAAGTAAACATAGAGAAAGTACTCCTGCCATATCAAATCTAGCAGGTGAAGTACATATCGCCGAATAAATCGTATAAGGAAGAGTAGGAAAAGAATATACAGCTGTAATTGTTGAAGATAAGCCATAATCTCCTACGGTATCCATAAAAATTAACATTGCGGCCGAACATAGTGCTGGAATCATAAGTGGTAATTGCACACTACGCCATGCTTGAAATTTTGTAGCTCCATTCATTCTTGCCGCATGCATTAAATGTGAAGGTTCCCATTCTAATGAAGTACGTATTGCAATATAAGCCATAGGCCACTTACATAACACCATGACAAGTACTAATCCTTTAAAGCTAAAGATAAAGTCATTGATGTTCGTTAATCCTAGCCATATTTTTGCTATACCATTACCAGAAGAAAAATATACCCAACCTTGCGCTAAGATAAAACTAGGCACGATCATTAATATCCAAGCAGTTAAATCAATTAGTTTATTAAAACGTGATTTGTCATGGGTACGTAACCAAGCAAGTAGTGTCGCCAAAAGTAAACCAAATACTGTAGAAGCACTTGCTAGCTTTAGTGAATTCAAAAATGCTTTACGCCATAAAGGTCTAGTAAATACATTTGATAATAAAGATAAGTTAGAAAAACTGAATTTAGAAAAATCCATTCCCGGGCATAATATTTGAAAAAGTACTGTCGCTAGTGGCAACAGTACTAGAATAAACAGCACTACAAATACGCCCGTACTAAGTCTATTCTCTTTTTTCATAAAGTTCCTTACTCTGCAGAGTAGTCTGCGAACCAAGCCTTAATTTCTGCTTCGTTTTCAGCACCGAATGTGATATCAGCTGCGTCTAGTTTTGGATCTTGTTCACGATCTGCTTTTTGTGTTACGCCACTAACTGATGGTGTGAAATATCCTTCATCACCTGCATCAATTAATTGTTGTTGAACTTCTGGATCAAGTAAGAAGTTAATAAATGCCTTAGCTATTTCTGGTTGACTTGTTGATTTAGAAATCGCCGCAACACGTGTTGAAGCAGCAGCACCACTTTCTGGCCATACGATTGTGATAGGTTCACCATCCGCAATCATTGAATAAGCATTTGTTTCTTGTAACATAGCGATACTAATTTCACCACTAGCTAACGCTTTTACGACTTGAGGATTCTTTGGATAAACTTTTAATCCTTGATCAAACAATTGTTTAAACCAAGCTTCTCCTCCTTCTAATCCTTTTTGATCCATAAAGTAAGCAGCTAATGGATAAGCAGGAGCCGCAACACCAGGATCAGCCATACCTACACAATTTGCATATTTTTCATTTGTTAAATCATCATAACTCTTTGGTGCATCTTCACTTGACCATACATCATTGCGATATACGAGAACCCCAGCTGCGTGAGCTCCTGTTGGATAGAAACATTTATCTTCTGGTACATAATCCTTAAAGTAATCCGTTAAATTACTAGCATTATCTACTTCGACATTTGTCATTAATTGCCCACTCTTATCTAAGTTATAGACATCATACATACTATCAATCCATACAACATCCCATTGTGGATTACCTTTTTCGGCCTCAATACGAGACATTGTTTCAGCACCATTTCCTACAACTACTTCAACGTCATACCCAGTCTTTTCCTTGAATAATTCAGGAATAATCGCATCAAAATCATTTAGATAAACAACTAAAGGTTTTGTTTGTGTTACTTCTGCACTTTCTGAAGCTTCTGTTGTTGTCGCTTCAGTAGGTGTAGCTGTAGTAGCAGTTGTTGAACTAGAACATCCCACTAATGTAAATATTGCAAGTAAACTCGTAATAAACTTTTTCATCTTCTCTTCCCTCTTTCGATAGTTACTGTAACTACTCGTTGTAAAGAAAAAAGGGATACTCATATTAAATTTATGTAAACTTTTTACTAGCTAGTTAATTATTATCACTTATATATTGCGATTATCTTCACATGACATATCTGTTGTATTTTTATATACAAGTGATAGAATTCAATGGTCAATTATGATTGACAGGGAGACATTTATGAACATAGTTATCGCTGGAGGCGGAAAAGTAGGTTCCGAATTAACAGGAAAGCTTTCTGCAGAAGGTCATGAAATAACATTAATCGACTGCAATGCGGATGTATTAGAAAACACAATGGAGAAATATGATGTCATTGCGATTCAAGGAAATACAGCTAGTATGGACGTTCTTGAAGAAGCAGGCATTCGTAAAGCAGACTTACTTATAGCCGCAACAAACGCTGATGAAATTAACTTACTTGCATGCTTTACAGCACATGCATTAAATCCAAATATTCATACGATTGGTAGAATTCGTAATCCTGAATATCGTAGACAAGCTTATGAAATGCGTGATATTTTCGGTTTGAATTTAATCATCAATCCAGAACAACAAGCTGCAAATGAAATCGGTCGTTTATTAAAATATCCAGGTTTCTTAAATATTGATACATTTGCGAAAGGAAATACAGAAATTGTTAGTATTAAAGTATCTGAAAACAGTCCTTTAAAACATGTTGTATTAAATAAATTAGGAACAATTGTACATTGCCAAGTATTAGTATGTGCTGTTTTAAGAAATGGTAATTGTATTATGCCTGATGGTAATTTCGTATTAGAAGTTGGCGACTTAATTTATGTAACAGCTTCATCAACTAGCTTAACTAGATTATTAAAGAGCTTAAATATTATTACACATAAGGTAAAACAAGTATTAATCGCTGGTGGTGGAAGAATCAGTTACTACTTAGCGAAAGAATTAGAAAGTGCTGGAATTGAACCATCTATCATTGAATTAAGTAAAGATAGATGTACAGAACTAGCCGAAAAACTACCTAATTCTACAATCATTTCTGGTGATGCTAGTAGTCAAGGTTTCTTAGATAGTGAAGGTGTAGAAAACTTTGATGCCTTAGTTACATTAACAGGTTTAGATGAATTAAATATTGTTATGTCACTCTATGGTAATGCTCGTAAAGTACCACAAATTATCACTAAACTAAGTCATGCGGAATATAACCGTATATTAGATGATTTACCTGTAGGAAGTGTAATTTCACCTAAAGAATTAACATGTAGCACAATTGTACGTTATGTTCGTGCTATGCAAAATAAACAAGGTGCTGCCTTAACCATTCACTCTATTGCCAAAGGTCAAGCAGAAGCCATTGAATTTGTTGTCGATAAGAATACAAAGTATGTAGGTAAGCCTTTAAAAGATATTCCTACAAAAGAAAATGTATTAATTGTTAGTATTTCACATGGTATGTTCTCTGAAATCGCTACAGGTGGTTCAATATTTAACGTTGATGATACAGTTGTTATTGTTACAAATGGTAACTCTAAAATACATGAATTAAATGATATCTTTGGGGAATAACGATTTATGAATTATAAGATGATTGCAAGGATTATATCCTTTCTTCTTTGTATCGAAGCAGCCTTTATGATACCAGCTGTGATTATCGCTATCGTTGATCATAGTCTAGACACAACATCTGCATTTATTCGAACAATGATTATCATTCTCATTGTCGCATTAATTCTATGGTTATTATCTAGAAACTCAAAACCTGGCTTCTATGCTAGAGAAGGTTTAGTCACAACAGGTGTTTCTTGGATAGTCATGTCTATGTTAGGATGTTTACCATTCTATATTTCAGGACAAATACCAAGTTATATTGATTGCTTATTTGAAATTGTTTCTGGTTTTACGACAACAGGTTCAAGTATCTTAACTAATGTTGAAGCTTTATCAAGAAGTTTACTTTATTGGAGAAGTTTTACGCATTGGGTTGGAGGTATGGGAGTACTTGTATTCCTAATGGCAGTTGTTCCTCTTAGTGGTAAAAATGATGGCTTTACATTACATATCTTAAGAGCAGAAAGCCCAGGACCTAGTGTTGGTAAATTAGTTCCTAGAATGAAGAAAACTGCTTCAATTCTATATTGGATTTATTTAGGTTTATCCGTATTGAATTTATTCTTCTTACTCATTGGTGGTATGCCATTATTTGATGCAATTTGTACGATGTTTGGTACAGCAGGTACTGGTGGCTTTGGTATTAAAGTAGATTCTATGGCAAGTTATAGTCCATATCTTCAAAATGTCACAACTGTATTTATGTTCTTATTTGGTGTGAACTTTTCTTGCTACTACTTGTTATTAATTAGACGTTTTAAAGATGTATTACATGATGAAGAATTAAGATATTACATCTTAATCGTATTATCTAGTATTATCTTAATTTCAATTAATATCCGTTCAATGTATCCAACTTTAGAAGAAACAGTACGTCATGCAGCTTTCCAAGTCTCAACAATCATTTCTACAACTGGTTTTGCGACAACGGACTTCAACTTATGGCCTGCATTCTCTAAAGCAATATTACTATTCTTAATGTTACTAGGTGCTTGTGCTGGTAGTACAGGTGGTGGCTTTAAGGTATCCCGTTTAGTATTACTCATTAAAAGCTTACGTAGAAACATTCATGAAAACTTACATCCAAATGAAGTACGTAAGATTCGTGTAAATGGTGTAAATGTAGATGAAAAGATTATCAAAACATTAAATGGTTATTTAATGGCTTATGTATTAATCATCATTGTCAGTTACTTAATTGTTTCCTTAGATGGATTCGATATAGAAACAAACTTATCTGCGATATTTGCTACATTTAACAACATTGGTCCAGGTCTTGGTGCCTGTGGTCCTTCCGCAAGTTTCGCCAATTTCAGTCCATTATCAAAATTAGTCATGACTGGTGATATGCTAGCAGGAAGACTAGAAATATTCCCTATCTTAGTATTATTCTCTAAGAGTACATGGAAAAGAAAATAAGTGCATCGCTCGATGCACTTTTCTTATTGCTTATTGTAATAGCTAATGCCTGAATCTGGATAAAAGTATGTTCGTATATATCCATCTGTAGAAACAATTACAAATTCATTTGTATCTTCTACATAGTAAACATCATCATTATCTTCTTTTTCTTTTTTATGCAATGCATTAGGATTATTCACCACATTAGACGCAGCTTCTTCATAATCTTTCGCACTTGCATATCCCATCTCAATACCATGTTTCTTATAATGACTTTCTAATGCCTCATCATTTCTAAATGTATATTCTTCACCTTCATATACTTCTGTTATAGAAGGATTACTTGTCGTCGCACTACTAGGTTCATCAACTACATTTACCTGTGTTAGTAATAAGAAACATAGAGCAACAATGACACTAAATACGTAAACAATTTGATTCTTTTTCATGATCTTTACCTACTATTTAAATAAATCATCTAAAGTAACTACTTCTTGAATACTCGATGAATATTTATTTTCTACTAATCCATATGTAGTGACTAGAACAGGATGAATTGCATATTTTGTTTTTGTCACATTCTTTAAATCGCTTATTTTATGTCGCAAGCTTTCATCAACTTTAGCAGTAATACTATATTCTGCATCTGAATATTTCATCTCACAAAGATTAATAATCTGATCCTTGCGAATAATAAGCATATCGATTTGAGAACCAAATATCCCCTGTTCTTCATCTTTCTTACAATTCCAAGATTTCACTTCTGTTAATATCCTTGCTATACCAAGCTTCTCCTTAATTTGCTCAATATGCATGAAACATACTCTTTCAAATGCTAAACCTGTCCAAGTATTTACTTTAGGTGTATTCATTTGTCCACTCCAAAAATGTTCATCTGTAGGATATTCTTTTAAAAACTGATAGTAAAACAAAGTAAATGAATCCATCAATTGATAAATAGCATTTTTCTTTTTCTTTTCAAACGAGTAATAACAACGAATAAAACCACAACTTTCAAGTTCTTCAAGTCGCGTTGTTAAACCACCAGAATTAGTTAGATGCGCTTCTTTAATTAGTTCTTCTCTAGTCATTCCTGCTTTTTTTGTTGCTAACGCTTCAATGATTACTGTATATTTTTCTGGTCTTTTAAATATCGAAGCGTACAGATATTGGAATTCTTGTTTTAAAGGGGCATCTTTTTCAAAAAGCATATGATCAATATTTTGAGATAAACTCTTCCCCTTTTCTAAAAATCCCCAATAATAAGGAATTCCTCCAAAGATCATATAAAACTGTAATATCTGTTCACGATTTAATACTAAATTTTTAGATTCAACATACTCTTCACAATCTTTTAATGAGAATGAAGATAAATGAATTTGCTCTGTCAAACGATTATACAAACCACCTTTGTTATGTACGATATTCGATAACATCCAAGAAGTAGCTGATGCACATACAATTAAAACTACATCTTTTCTCGCTGAAGCAAAGCCATTCCAAAAGTTTTCTAAAGCAACCATCAAATCACTTTTAGGTGTATCCATCCAAGATAATTCATCGATAAATATAATTTTCTTTTTCTCTTTTGATTCACGAATTAAATCCTTTAAACACTCAAAAGCTTCTAGCCAATTGTTTAGCTTTTTCCCCTCATAGCCGTAATCTTTTAAAGAAGAAGTAAATGCGAAAAGTTGTTCCTTCATCCCACCATTTGATAGTCCTGCATGTTGAAAGGTAAATCTTTCTCCAAATGTTTCTCTAACTAAATATGTTTTTCCAATCCTTCTTCTACCATATATAGCAATAAAATGAGATTGTTCATCTTTTGCCGCATTAGTTAATATTTTTACTTCCTTACTTCTCGCAATTAGCATACCACTACCTCTTATAATTTGCTTAATCTCTATTTTTTAACCACTTTAAGCAAATTATAATGATAATTTCCCCTATTTTCAACGTTTTATTCATTTATAATTTGCTTAATCTCGCTTTTTCAACCACTTTAAGCAAATTATAAGCATCTCTATCAATCTACTAATAAGCACCATGCAAAAACGAATCCATGTTTCCATGAATTCGTTTTCCTTTATTTCACTGTAAATAATACGATAGGTTCTGCATCTTTGTAGTTTTTCTCATAAACACTTACATCTTTAGAACCATCATCTTTTTCTGTATCAGAGAAACGAACATATTCTTTTTCTATTGTTTCATCTGCTGTTCTTACAATGACTTTAAACTTTGCATTTTCTAATAGTTGAATATCTACAATTTTTACTACTTGATCATTTTCATAAATCACAGTTCTTAAGTAACTATATACACCTTGTTTTACTAAACGAGAGAAATCGTTATATTGACTGATATTTGTTGCACTACCATCTTCTATTACAAAGTAATTTAGTTCTGTAGCTTCTGTCGGTTCAATTTCCCAACTTACATCATTAATATCACCATATTCAAACGCTACTTCCATGTCAGTATTCCAACCAGAACATGCATTGCCTTGTTCATATTTGTATTCTAACTTACTAGGGAATGCTCCACTTGCGTTATGTTCATAATAGGAAATATCATTTGCTTTGTCATAGAAATATGTTTTTCCATAACATTCGCTTTCTCCATAGCTATAGAATGCATTATCTGCGTCTTTATCTAATGCATAGGCACTACGAATACTTTTAAAAATCACGCTATCTTCTGTTTTTTCTACAAAGGAAGAGCCAAATGGTGCAACATATGTATTTCCATTAGAATCTGTTACTTTTGTTGTAATAAATGGCATGAAATATAAACCAACTAATACAACAATCACAATACAAATTGTCTTTATTTTTTTGCTCATTTCTTATTTCTCGCTTCAATGTCCATAATCATGTTCACTCTGCGTTCGTGTCTGCCACCTTCAAATTCTGTCCCAAAGAATTCATCCACAATCATCTTAGCCATTTCGATACCGATTACTCTAGCCCCAAAGCAAATGATGTTGCAATTGTTATGCAAGCGAGAATATTTAGCTGTATATGGTTCAGAACATACGCAAGCTCTAATTCCTGACACTTTATTACAAGCTAAGGAAATACCTAATCCTGTTCCACAAATCGCAATACCTTTTTCAACTTCGCCACTAGCTACAGCATTCGCTACTTTTTCACCCCAAATAGGATAATCTGTACTCTCTGGACTATCTGTTCCATAATCAACCACTTCATGACCTTTGCTTTCTAAATAAGCAATAATGTCTTTCTTCATCTCTAATGCTGTATGATCGTTCGCAATACCAATTTTCATATTATTATTCTCCTGTCTTTGTCTTTTTAATCTTTACTAAATAAATTATACCAATAACTAGTGTAATTACACTTAAGAATTGTGAAGTAGAAAGAATACCAATTGTTCCTCTTTCAATATCTCCACGTAAGAATTCCACTAAGAATCTACCAATGCTGTATAAAATAATATACCAAGCAGATGTTTCTTTTTGCGTATCTTTATTTGTATATAACTTGAATAAAATTGCAAATAACACAAAATCTCCAAAAGAAGAAATTAATTGTGTAGGAATAAGATGTACACCAGATGGAGCTAAAGATCCTTTAGGGAATACTAATGAGAACTTACTATCTGTTTCTAGTCCATAACAACATCCCGCAAAGAAACAGCCAATTCTACCAAAAGCTTGTGCTAAAGCAACTTCTGGCATAAATAAGTTAAAATACGCAAAGAAATCAATTTTCTTTATCTTACAATAACCCATCGCACCAAGTACGCCACCAATTAAACCACCCATGACAACCCAACCAGAAGAACCTAAGAAAGCTATTGGATTTTTTAAGAATTCCGAGAAATTCACTAATACATAAGTTAGTTTAGAAACTAAATAACCTGTAATTAATACCGTAAATACTAAATTATCTACGTGATCCTTAGATAATCCATTCTTTTCTGCTAATTTTTCTGCAATATAAAACGCCACAAGTATACCAATGGCAATCATTACGCCATAGCCATGTACTGTAAAAGGGCCAATTGAAAACCAATCATTAAACATAATTAAATCCTCCTCGATTCATTTTACGGATTCTTTTTTAAAGAATCAATCAAATTACCTTACTCCTCGGGAGTATCTGTAGTCGAGGTATCATTACTAGTTGTTGTATCCGTAATAATTTCCGCATCAACGGCACTAGCTTTCTTTTCTTCAAATTCTGCAGCTTTTTGTTTCGCCGCAACATATTTTTGTACACGTTTTGCAATAAAGATAACAGACACAATATCTGTAGCACCACAATAAATTAAACCAGCCCCTAAGATTTGGAATAATAAGTTACTTGTTTCAACTAGATTAAACATAACGATTAAGCCTACAACAATACTAATTGTCGCAATAATGACATAGATAAAACTCTTATCATACCCTAATCGTTTCGCATCAATACCATCTTGTAACTTAACGAATCCATCCACAATAATGATAATTGCGACAATAAATGGCATTAATGTTTGTACAACTGTCTTTTGATAGATAATTAATGCGCCTATTAGAATTAAGGCAACACCTTCTACAAAATCATTACGATATACTGCATCTGTAGCATTTGCAGCTAGATACATAAAGATTCGTACAACACCTAATATAATTCCAACTATACCGATAATATTACAGATTACATCCTGTACTTTATCTGGATACATAATTAAGACAACACCTGCCACAATATAAACTAAAGCTGTTAATAAAGCATTCCATTTTAGATTTTTAAGCATAATAAGACTCCTATCTTTACATAAACTATACTCTTTCACTCTATCTTTTAAAACAACATAAAAGAAATTATGTATAATTTTATAGGCAAGTGAGGATTTAAAAATGATTCATATTTTAACTTTTAAAAAATATTTACGTGATGAAACAATAGAAGAATTAAATCAAATAGAAAATACAGAATTACATGTTGTAAATCAAATTGAAGAATTACCTGAAGAAATACTAAATCAAATTGAAGTATTAGTTGGCGCACCTAAACAAGAGATTGTAGAAAAACTACCTTCATTAAAATTAGTACAATTATTTAGTGCTGGTGCCAATACTTATACTTGGTTAGATGATTCAATCACTTTAGCGAATGCATATGGTGCCTATGGAAAAGCAATTAGCGAACATATGCTAGCTAGTACATTAATGTTTCAAAAAAACTTCCCCGTCTACTATCAAAATCAAAGAGAAAGAGAATGGGTAAGAAAAGATCCTGTATTTGTAATGAGTGAAGCTACAGTTTTATGTGTAGGAGCTGGTGGTATTGGTGGTGACTATTTACGTTTATGTAAGTTATTAGGTGCCAAAACCATTGGAATTAGACGTTCTGTACATGATCAACCTGATTATATGGATGAGTTATATGCAATGAGCGATTTAGATAAAGTTTTACCTCAAGCTGATGTAGTCGCATTAAGCTTACCTGAAACAGAAGAAACGATTCATTTATTTGATTTAGATAAATTACATCTAATGAAAAAAAGCGCCATCCTCATTAATGTTGGTAGAGGAAGCGCTATTGTTGAAAAAGATTTAGTTCAAGTTCTAAAAGAAGGTTACTTCCAAGGTGTAAGCCTAGATGTAACAGAAATCGAACCATTACCTAAGAATAATCCTTTATGGAATTTCCCTAATGTTCAAATTACACCACATATTTCTGGTGGCTATTTCTCTTCAGCAAACTACAATAATGTGATTGCTGTAGTAAAAGAGAATCTAGTTCGTTACGCTAATGGTCAAGAACCAGTGCATATTGTTAATAAGAAATTAGGTTACTAACGAGTTATCGGTGCAGTAATTGCATCGGTAACTTTTATTATATCTTCTGGGGTTAGTTCTACTTGTGTACCTTGTTTACCACCAGAAACCATAACTGTATCTAATAGAATTAATGTTTCATCAAATACTGTCTTAAATTTTTTCTTCATCCCAATTGGTGAACATCCGCCACGAATATATCCTGTTAAGCCTAATAAATCTTTTACATGTACCATTTCTACACTTTTTACGCCTACTGCTTTAGCACATGCCTTTAAGTCTAGTTCTTCGGCTACAGGAATAACAAACACATAACAATTGGAATCATTTCCTTTTGTGACTAATGTTTTAAATACTTGTTCGGGATTTTGGCCACATTTTTTAGCGACAGATACACCATCAATTAAGCCATCTTCTACATCATATGTATGTTCTTTATAAGGTATTTTCTCTTGATCTAAAATACGCATTACATTTGTTTTCTTTTCTTGTTTTGCCATATCTTTTTACCTCACAAAGATTATACGCTTTTAATGATTTTGTGGCATAGGATTTTGACCAGGTCCCATAGTGTTAATTTTCGTACTTAAGTTAGTCATATGCTCTGTTAAAGTAATTGTTTCACGTTCTTCACCATTTTCATAAATTGTATATTCTTTGTTGAGTTCTAATTCACTACTAGCGATAACTAGATTTTGATAAGACTTTTCCGAGGAATAACTAAAGCAAACATTTCCCTCACTATCCTTAATTTCAATATCTCCTGTCGCATCTATCATTAAGATATTTACACTACTACTATCACTTGGTGTAACTGCCATGCCACTAGCTCCACCAGCAATTAAAGTTCCACCATTCACATTAAATGTACCATCAAAGTCAATCGCACCATCACCATCACTTTCTGGTCCATATATTGTTAAGGTACCACCATCCATCTCACCACTACCATTCATATCAATACCGTCACCACCTGCATAAACAGTAATATTTCCTCCATGAATAATTAGGTTACTCGAATCTGCTTGCATACTACTTGTCGCACTAGAATCTGTTGTATTAATTCCATCATCAGATGAAACA
This sequence comes from bacterium, assembly GCA_963645035.1. GTDB lineage: Bacteria > Bacillota_I > Bacilli_A > Erysipelotrichales > Erysipelotrichaceae > Bulleidia. The sequence goes on from CAVIQY010000035.1 coordinate 19,111, forward strand.
ACCACTATATTTCCATCATTAATTGTTAAGGTATAGGCTTCTAGTCCTTCATAAGATTGATTGATTGTAATATTAGAATTAATTGTTAATGATGCGTCACTATGAATACCATCATCTCCAGCAGAAATAGTAACTTCACTGCTTGTGATGGTAATATCTCCTTCAGAATTAATCGCATCATCACTACTATTAATCGATATCGTACTATCTGTAATATTGAGATTTAATCCATTTTTAATGCCTTTTGATTTTGGGGTATCTGAATCAGTATCTGTAGTAGATTCTTGCTTTTGTGGTGCTTCACCACTAGGAGCGTCAGGTGGATTTTGTCCATCTTCTTTTTGTGGTGGTTCTTGTCGATTCATCTCTTCTTCACTACTAGGATCAAAGTCTTGTGGTTTATTTTCATCATCAAATTTAGGCCCTTCGCCTTCATTTCGATTAGGCATTTGTTCAAATTGATTTTGTTGACTAGTACCATTTTCGTATCCACCACCAGAAACAATTGTGATATTTGCATTAGTGATATCAATATCATCATTTACATCAATCCCATCATCTCCTGAAGTAATATCTAATGTGACATTTTCAATGACTAAACTATCATTTGCGTGTATCCCATCACCTTCACTACTTGTAATATTTAGTGTTCCTGTTCCTGTGATAGTCAAATCATCTTTTGCATAAATTGCACTATCTTTTTCATCTTCATTTTGACCACTAACTGTAATCGTTGAACTTGTATTTTCACTTACTTCTATCACTGTAGAATCTGCGTTTAATACCGTTAAAACTGGTCCTGAAGTACTAGTTAGTGTCACGCCACTAAATACTAATTTTACCGTTCCACTTGTATCTGTATCGATAACTATCTTTGTCGATTCACTACTACCACTTACTACATATGTACCAGGACTAGTAATTGTGACAGTATTCTCTTCTAAGGTTAAGCCACCACCGCTTATTGTCGTATTTTCGCCAAGATTAATTTTTGACGAATTTGCTGTATTATTCGTTGTACTTGTACAAGCAATTAAAAATAAACTTGCAAGTATCGTGATTCCTAATTTCTTCATAACTCACCTATACCATCATCTTGTAAGACAGAACTAATGGATAAATTACCATTTCTACAACGTAATTCATCAATCATCTTTTTTTCATCATGAATATCTTTTAATTCAACATCATAAGTCAATAAATACATTGATCCTAAATTAATTGTTTTTACCCCTATTAGTTGATAACTCTTTGTATACAGATGAAATATGCCATCAAAGATATTTGCATAATCTAAATCTTCTGGAATCGTAATTTTTACTTTTCGATAATTTTGATCTTTCTCAAAGATATGTATTTTGTTTACTAGAACAAGAATTAGAGAGATTAGAATGGCACTACATAAGGCAAAATAAACATAACCCATACCTGTCGCTAGGCCTGTTGCCATCGCTAAAAAGATAACTAAGATATCACTTGCTTTACCAGGCATTGAGCGAAAACGAACAAGAGAAAAGCTACCCGCAACCGCTACGCCTACTCCTAAGTTTCCATTAACCATCAAAATCACAATCATAACTACTGCAGGTAATATCATTACTGTAGTCAAAAAACTTTTAGATACTCTAGAAACTAATGAATAAGATATAGCTAAAATTAACCCGCATAACAAAGCATAAATAAAACAATATCCTACTTGATAAATTGTCACTCCTGAAGCTGCACCATTTAAAATCGAATTAAACATAATTAATCATCCTTTCTTGCATCATTTTTGTATAAATTGTTCCATATTTTGAAAACGAAGTTCGCTGTATATTAAGTGAAGATAAAGCTTCGATTAACCAAAGCGGATAACGATCCATTACTTTAATTTCCATTAGTACTTCATCATGTTGAAATAATCTTGTTTCTTTTTGACTAGCATATAGAGATAAATCATTAGAACGATACTGAATATTTGTATCAAATGTAATCCTTACATCATTTTCATGTACACCAGCATAAGCTTCACGATCATAAGAAATAAATAACTTTGGTCTAGCATCATAGAAATCTTTCATATAGTTTATTTCATTCATTACTTGACTATGTTCATCATCAATAGATACTCTTCTCTTATAAACAATTCCGTCATATTTCTTTTTAATTTCAAAATAAACATTAGTATCAGTTGGATTTCCATAAGATCTCACTCTTAATTTTTCTTTATAATTTAATCCTTCAATAGATTTACGAATCATCGTATAATCTTTCGAATCATAATAAACATTATGTAAAGAATATTTTGGATAAATATCTTCTTTAATATTTCCTTGAATCTCTTTTAAGAATTTATCTTTAAGTTCTTGGTTTATTAAATATTTATGTTCCACTCTCTTAAATGTATCCATAACTTGTTACCTCGCATTAATAATTTATTAAAAATGACTGAATACCATTTGAGAGAAATGTGAATTTCATGTAAAGAAATTTGTAATTTTTAATGAACAAGAAAAAAGACAGTGCGTATTAACACTGCCTCAATGTCCTTTGTTTAAGTTGTAGGAATGATTAGTCAATACTCTTAATCATTTCTTTTAATTCTTCTACTGGGATTTTTACTGCAATAGAAATTAAATCTAAGGATTGTTTTGCGTCTAATAGGTTTTTAATTGTGGCTAGTTTCTCTTGCATAGCACCTTCAGCTAGACCGAGTTCTTTTCCTTTTTCTATGCCTGTAGCTAAACCTTCTTTCACACCATCTTCTTTGCCTTCAGCGTAACCATCATCATGCATTGCTTGACCGAATTCTTCTTGGTTGAATTCTGTTTTTAATATAGACATAAGTTCACCTCTTTCTTCTAGCAATAAATCCC